>JBHLRA010000015.1:0-28901 GCA_048883045.1 Candidatus Thorarchaeota archaeon
GATTACATTGAAATTGAATCTACTACTCCTTTATCATCAAAACCTTATATAAATATCACTTTAGATGTAATAGAAACTTTTGGAGTTAATATTCAATCCAATTTTGAGACTGGTAAATTTTTCATAACAAATGAACAAACTTATAGAGCTCAGTCATTTACTATTCCTGGAGATTTTTCTTCTTCTTCATTTATTCTAACAGCAGCAGCTTTATCTCCAAAACCATCATCAATAATTATAAATAACTTAAACCTTAAGAATTATCAAGCTGATAAAAAGATTCTCGAGATTTTAAAGGAAATGGGAGCTAATATAGAATTTGATGAAGAAAAAGAAAGAGTTATACTAAATAGTGATATTATAAATTATCCATTAACAGGTATCGAAATTGATTGCACTGAGATTCCTGATTTATTTCCAATTCTTTCTGTTATAGGAGCATTTGCGGAGGGAAAAACTGTTCTATACAATGCTTCTAATTTAAGATTAAAAGAAAGTGATAGAATTTCAATAATGGCACGAGAATTAAGGAAGTTTGGCGTGAAATTAAATGAAGAAGAAGATAAGTTAACTATTTTTCACTGTGATAAATTAAATGGCATTTCTATTAATCATAATAATGATCACAGAATTGCAATGGCTTGTAGTATAGCAGCCTTATATGCAGAATCTAGTTCTTTTATTAAAAATAGTGATATTGTATATGATTCTTATCCTTCCTTTTATGAAGATTTAAGACATTTAGGAGTAGATTTTACTCAAATATAATTTTATCTAAAACTTTTTTGTCTTCTTGAGCGAGCCTTTTTACCTCCGAATTTCTTCGGTTCAGTTCGGCGAGAATCTCCGGAAAGAAGTGAATCATCATATTCTCTAAATGATTTTTCTATTTTTTTTGTCCCGATAAACTTATATATTGATTTCGCAATCGCCATACGTACAGCATCAGTTTGCCCACTTTTACCACCACCCTTTACTTTAATATTAATATCGCATTTATCAATTTTAGGGTGATCTAGTATTTCAAGAACTTCTTTAATTCTTAATCGAGCAATTTCAGGTTCATATAATTGTAAAGGTACATTATTTATTTTTATTTGACCTTTCGCTGGATGCCTTAAAACAGCTCTAGCTATAGCTGCTTTTCTTTTTCCTGATGCCTGGACTACTTTCATTGACATTTCTTAAGCCTCAATCTTATAATTTTTCCAACCAATTCGGTGGCATAAGTCTTCTAGAGTAATATATCTGTTATAATATGAAAGACGCTTTTTGTCCACATTTTGAATTTCATTAGGCACTAATTTTTGATATCTAGCTTTAAAACGTTCAGGAATATCTGAAATATAAACATGCACTCTTTTTAAAGCCTCCTTACCGCGGAGTTTCTTTCTTGGTAACATTTGTTTTATAACTCTTCTCATAAAAGTATCTGGACTTCTTTCATGAAATGGGCCTCTACGTGGATTGGTTGCTGTTGAAATATTAAGTTTTGTTAAATGCCTTTCATGAATATCCCTTTTTGTTCCACTAATTATTGCATCTTTTGCATTTACAATGACAATATACTCTCCTAATAAGGCTTTTTTCGCAATGTGACTGCAAAAACGCCCTAATATTCTATCTGATGCATCATATAATTGATATTCGATTACCATAAACTCATCACTTATTGTTAATTTATTAATGTTTCAATAAAAGACTTTTACTCCTGTACCTTTGGGGTTTTGATTCATTAATTCATCGATTGATAAAAGTGTGCTTCCAGATGATTCAATTTTTTTCTTTGCGGATTGAGAATATTCTAAGCAAGCAATGGTAAGACTATGATCTAACTCTCCTATTCCCAAAACTTTTCCGGGAATAACAATAATATCATTTTTTTTTGTTTTCTTATTTATACGATATAAATTTGCTTTAATTCTATTCCTTCTTGGACCACTTAATTTTTTTGAGATTTTTCTCCATATATTTATTTTTGTTTTCCATAAATCTCTTATTAGTTTCCTAGTATAGAAGTTACTTGGTCCAGACACTTTATGAGACATTAGAAAGCATTTACTCTCGTTTTAGTTCATTTAATCTACTATCTTAAATTTTTAATATTATAATAATTTTGTGATAATCACGATTCTATCTCTACTTCTTCGAGTTTTTCTACAAATTCTTCAATTTTTTCTAGAAAAATCTCAAATGTTTTGCTAATAATTGTTTCAAATGGAAGAACTCCATCACTTTCAATTGAAAAGATAAAAGTATTTTCTTTCCACTTTACTTTTATAGCTTCCTCTGGACATTCATCCTGACATGAATTACATAATGTGCATGATTTCCAATAATCTTCTAGTAAAGCTGGGATTTTTTTATTTGAGAAATCATACAAATTTTCCGGGCATAATCTCGATATTATACATTTATCGGGACATTTTGCACATTTACTATCATCAAATTCTATTTGAGGAAAGAATCTGTAGTAAATATTTGAAACTGCCTGCCATTTAACATGATCCTTAGCTATCCCTAGAATTCCATAGGCTTCAATAATTACTTTATCATTTTTATCAATTTTCACAATTGGAATTTTGGAATTGACAGGAACAATTTTAGGATCATTAGAATTTAAGTCTCCTGAGTAAATCTGCAAAGGAGTATTTGATGTATTGGTAACTTCACACGTTAAAGATATTTGACAAAGTGGGCATCCGTAGCCTCCACAATCACATTCACGAGGTAGTTTATATACTTCTAGATCGGTTGTTAAAGGAATTAAACCTAATCGGTGAGCAATAATCTCATCATACAATGGGCTATCATTTTTAAGGATTATAACTTCATCAACAGCCATTACAGGAATTTCAGAAATAATAATCCTTCTAATAGCATTTGCCATCTCAATTGAGATTCCTTCTACTATAAATTTAAGATTGTATTCCGTTTTTTCAAGAATCTGTAGACTCATAAGATTTAATAACTCAAAATTTAATTAGAGTTAAATGAATACTCTAAGATAAGTTTTATCATTCAACTGAAAAAATAAAAAAAATATATACTAATAGAACTTTAAATATTCATAGGCTTTATTTTTTGGCTGAAAACAATAGTGGATTGTTTGGAAATCCTTCCGAAATTCTGCTACTTCATTCTTTATTTTTTTAGGTTCTTTCTTCTCGATTATTAATTTCTTAAAGAATTCAGCAATATCAATCATTTCACTTTTTCCCATTCCAAGTCGAGTAACTTCAGATGTACCTATGCGTAAACCCCCAGGATTCTGGTAATGTCGTCCTTCTGTTAAATCTCGTGGAAGTAAATTTCTATTTAAAATAATATTACTAGATTCTAACAGTTTTTCAATATCTCCTCCAAGACCAATACTTTTCTCGTATTCTACAATATCAACTACAATTTGATGTGATTCAGTAAATCCTTTATGTTCCATTAAGACTGAAAATCCTCTCTCACTAAGAGCCTGACCGAGTGCTTTCGCATTCTCAATCACATTTTTGTGGTATTCTTTTCCGAACTCAAGCATTTCAGCTAATGCGACAGCTAATCCTGCAACATTGTGTAAATGATGATTAGAAAGAAGGGCGGGAAATGCAGAGGATCTTAGTGTATCAATTAAATCCTCTCTATTCGATACTAAAGTACCATGTTGAGGACCTGGAAGAGTTTTATGGGTACTCATGGTCATTACATCTGCCCCTTCTCTAAGAGGATCTTGAAAGTAACCAGATCCTATTAAACCAGCTACATGGGCTGCATCATATCCTACATATGCTCCCACTTCCTTTGCAACATCCCCAAGTTCTTTAACAGGATGAGGAAAAAGAAAAACAGAACCTCCAAAAAGAACTAATTCAGGTTCGAATTCTCTAATTATTTTTGCCGATTTATCTATATCTAAATTCATCTCGTCATTATTAAAAGCAAGGTACTCAATATTTAATCCCCTTGTGGTCCCAGCAGTTCCAAAAATTTCTCTTCCGCTTTTTGCAAACCTTGGCCCATGTGAAATATGTCCTCCTCGCATTATTGACATGCAGCACATTTTCCCATTATTATCCGAAGTAAGTGCATTATACATGGTCAAATTAGCAACTACGCCAGAAATCGGACGTACATCAGCATGTAAACAATCAAAATATTCTTTTGTAAGTTCCATGCAAATATCTTCTACATTATCGATAAATTTACACCCCGCATAAACTCTTTGCCCACTCCACCCTTCCGCATATCGATGTGAGAAATCAGAAGCACAAGCTTCATCTACCGCAGGGCTAGTAATGTTTTCAGAAGCAATTAGAGGAATAGATTTTAAAAACCAATTATGATGTTCTTGTAATAAATTTCTGATTTCAAATACTTTTTCTTTCAAATTTGATCTTCCTTTCCATTAATTTTAAACACTATGAAACTAATAAATCTACAATTTTTTTAAAAATTGCTAATTGTGACAAATATCTTAAATAAATAAAAATGACAAATCCAATTCTTTATGAGAAGTATTTATTCTTTAGATTTTTCAAGAATTAACCTAGCTTCAAATAAGTTTAATTTCTTTCCAGCTTTTTGCTTTTCTAGCGCTGTTGCTAATTTATCTTGTTTGATTTTTTGCAGCATTTCATTTTTCTTAGACATTTGGTTGAATTTTGGAACAGGTTTTTTACTTGGGGTGTAGGGTTTTTTACCCTTATAAGTTTTCTTTCTTTGATTTTTTACTTTTAGATATTGTTCATGGTATTGATCAGCTGTCTTTTTATTCTCAATCAATTCTTCCTCTAGCTTTTTCTTATCTTCTTTTAACTTATCGACATTTTGAAACTCTTCGAGCATTTTTGCATGATTTTCTTGAGATTTATCTGACCATTTATTTAATTGTTCATAGATCTTACTCAGATTGATTTTCACAATTTCAATTTTTCTCTCGATCTTAAATAATTCACTGTTTTTCTGCTCAGATAAGTATTCTTGTTTAATAGCTGCTAATTCTCTTATTTTATCAATTATGATATTTTCTTCTGTTATATCAAGTTTTTCTGTTTCAATTCTTCGTTCTAAATTATCTATTTTGCGTTCAATTTGTTTAATTGAAAGTATTTGCTTATTGTCTTTACTCTTAATGTCTATTTTTTGTAAACTTTTCTTTTCTTCTAAAAAACGATCTAATAGTGTTTTATATTCAATTTTTTTATCCTTTAATTGTTTAACCTTGTCATTCCAATAATCTCTCTTCTTTTTGTATCTTTCCTTAGCGATTTTTAGAGAATTTGCAATTCTTATATCAAACTCTTGGAGATCATTTATATATTGTTTTGTTTTTTCATTTAATTCGTCTCTCTTCTGCCGTAAATGCTCTATTTGAGATTGAAGGTTTCTAGAAGATGTTTGAGATGTGTGAACGTTATCCTGTCTCTCTCTACTCATAAATTAATTCATTAAAGAGTATTTATAAAAAAGCTTTTTCATAAGTTTAATATATTTGAGAGTTATAGATTTTTTATATATTTTTTGTAAATAAATTAATAATAAAAGAAAGTCTTCTTAATACTAATTAGAGATTTTGATATTTCAGAAATAAAATAAGATTACATTTAAAATGAGCTCTGAAATTGTTAAAGAAAATGATTTAATTTTTTTGATCCTTGATGATAGAAGGCGATGGCTTGTTCAAGTGAGACATGGTGAAAGTTTTCACTCACATAAAGGAATTATTGAATTTGATGACATAATTGGTAAGAACTATGGATCTGTAGTCTTTTCAAAACCTCTTGAAACCCAAGGTTATAAATTTTTTGTGTTAAAACCATTACCCTCTGATTATATTCTTCATATGGCTAGGAAAACTCAAATTATATATCCTGAAGATGCGGGAATGATTTTACTTTACTCAGGAATTGGACCCGGAAGCGTTGTTATTGAAGCTGGTTCCGGTTCTGGAGCTTTAACATGTATATTGGCTAGTTATGTTCGTCCAAATGGACATATTTATTCTTATGATATTAGGGAAAAATCGCTTAAAAGAGCAAAAGCAAATGTTCTGAAAGCAAAATTAGGTGATATAGTAAGTATTAATTATGGGGATTTAATAAATGAAGATTTCAAACATGAGAATGTAGATGCTATAATTTTAGATTTAGCTACTCCTTGGGATGCAATTGAAAGAATTAAGAAATATCTAAAACTAGGTGGGACCTTAATATCTTTCTCACCAACTATAGAGCAAGTTAAAAAAACCGTTTTAATAATGAAGAAAAATGACTTCATTGAGATAAATACGTATGAATTATTAAAACGAAGGATTCAGGTAAAGGAAAATGCTACTCGTCCAGAAGTAAGAATGATTGGTCATACAGGTTATATTACGTTTGGGAGAAAAATAAAAAATATCAAAAATCCTCATCGAGGAAAGAAACCTAAAAATAGAGAATTTATAAATCTAAATGGTATGCCATTAAGGAGCTGAAGATTATATGGAAATTGATTATGATGATTTTTTAAAATTGGACATACGCATTGGTTTAGTAAAGAGTTGTGATAAAGTACCTAAATCAAGAAATCTCTACAAATTAATGGTAGATTGTGGAGAGAAGGATCTAAGACAAATTGTAACTGGAATCGCTTCGTTTTACTCTAAAGAGGAGCTAATAAATGAAAAAATAGTGATTTTAACAAATTTAAAACCTCGGAATATAATGGGAATTAAGTCTCAGGGTATGCTACTCGCTGCCGACATTGATAACGAACCTTTTTTATTAAAAGTTGATGAAAGAAAACCAGTTCCGCCAGGATCTAAAATAAAATAGCTAAAAACCTTTCATTTGAGTCCCTGTTCTGAATTCTTTCTTCTTCTTATATCTTTCAGTTCTAAAGAAGTGTTTTTTCTTCTCTGGTAATATATCTAAATATTTTCTTAAAATATCTTCTACATAATCTCTAGTTACTTTACTACTTGTGATTTTATTTGGTTCTGATAGATATTCTAATATTTCTTTATTTTTAGAATCATTAGATAAACCTAAATTTTTAAGAGGAATATGGACAGAATGTAAAAACCAACCTGTTTGTTTTTTCTCATGTCCTATTACTTTTAAGATATTACCTTCTTCTTTTTTAATTTTAATGTCCAATAGCTTTTTTCCAGGTCTAACTATAATACTACAATAAACTGGAATTTTAGATTTTGGATCGTGAATCTTTTTTAAAAATTCGTCGAGTTTTTTGCTCATAATTAATTCAAAAGTTCGAATAGTTGAAACCTAGATAGTTAAATTAAAATTAATAATTAAATTTATTATTTAATGGATTTACCTGAAAATCAAAATTCATTAGAGAATTTTAATATGAACTCTTTAGAAACTCCACTTCTAAGTAATCCACTTATAAAAAAGAAAATCTGCGTTTTAGGAGGAACCGAAAATTATAAGGATGAGTTTCAAAAAAAATTGAGTTCGGACTCCTTACCAATAGAAAATAAAAGAAATATAGGAGTAAATATAAGCAAGATAGATTTTTCTTTTAAAAATTATCTAAAATTCGAATTTCTTTTGTGGAATATTGATTGTAGGCAACAACGTGCTTATTTACGTACACTTTTTTATAATGGAGCAGAAGCTATTATAATATTCATTTCTGAAACAAGTGTAAATCAAATTTTAAACTATTTTAATGAAATTAATACTCGATTTCCATCAATTACAATAATTTTTTGTATAATTCTTGAAAACTTTACACGAGAGGATATTTCCAATAGATATTTTAAAAATGAGGATTTTAATTCAATAATAAAATCGAATAACATATCCATTAATGAAATTTCTGAACCATTTGAAATTATGGATCAAATATGTTCAATCATCTTAAAGAAAAACAAATATAAAGAGATGGATAATGTATATTTCATAGATTTTATTCCTTTAGAACTCCTTTTCGTTAATTCTGAAATCTCTGATGAATGTAATGATTATTTTGAACCTGAAACTCGAAATATAAATATTGCACAAACAATAAACACAGAACTATTAATTGAATATATTTTAAAATTAAAGTTAAAAGTTCATTTTGAGTCAAATTATTGGCTTAAAATTGAAAACAAGGAATTTGGTAAGTTTTCAATATATATTAAAAATGGTAATGTTTACTATTATCCCAAAATATGTGAAAAATGTAACGATAACAAATGCTTAAAATTGAAAAAAGCTCCTTTTTTTGTTTGTATAGAAGCAGAAGATTCACCAGGATGGACTAATATCAATGGATTTGAACAAAATGATATTCTAATCCTAGCTAAAATTCTTGCTCTATTAGAAGGAAATGAAGAAACTTTACCAAAATCCGTGGTAAAACAAATCAAAAAATTAAACACATGTAACCGTTTTAAGAAGTGAAAAATGACAGCTGTGTTAAAAACATTCGATCTAAAAACTAGGGCATATTGCGATGTAGTTAATATCACAGAGCAAGTTCAAGATTGTATTAAAAATTCTAATATCAATAATGGAATTGTTAATGTTCATGTCGCAGGGTCCACAGGGGCAATATCAACTGTAGAGTATGAACCAGGTTTGGTATCACATGATATCAAAAATCTCTTAGAAAAGCTGATACCATATAATGATCGCTATAGACATCATGAGACTTGGCATGATTATAATGGAGCTGGACACTTAAGAAGTTTTCTTATAAAGACATCTCAAGTATTTCCGTTTAAAAATCAAAAGTTAATACTTGGAACTTGGCAGCAAATAATCTTTATTGAATGCGATGAAAAGGCAAGATCGAGAAAGATATATTGTATGGTTGTTGGCGACTAAAAAGTAGATTATATATAAAAAAAAATTAGTCTATTTTGTTTTGGAGCTTTTTATTAAATTGTCTAATTCTGTTATGATTATTTGATATTTGTCTCGAAGCCGGATTTTTTCAAATTTGTCCGTAAGATCTACTACTGCTTTATCAAATTTTTTTACTTTTTCGGTAAAAACGGGGATTTTCTTCATTGTTTTATATGTATTTTCTTTAAGACTAATTTGATATTCTAAATTTTCTAAAAATTTGTTTTCTTCTTCTATCAATCACATCATCCTCTTTTACGAATTATATTCTTGAATAAAATCAATTAGTTTAATTTAAAAAATATAAATATCATATATATGTCATCAAATTACTCTCTAAAATCACTGATTTTACTGAACATTCTCTAATGAATATGAAATTATTAACATAGGAGTAATATTTGGAAGAGATCCCGATATTATAACGATCAATATACCTAATTAGTTCAAGTGAAAAAATGAATGATTCATTTTTGTATTCCCAGAAGTTTAAATTTATTTGAGTCTATTATTTTATTAAAATCAAAAAATACCTTTAACAAGTGTGAGCTAACCTCAATGGAAAATTTCTTAAAAATTATTGTAAGTGGATTGGATAACGCTGGAAAGACTTCAATCTTGACCGCATTAGATAAAAAATATGACTTCGAGAGAGATATTGTTCAACTTAAACCCACCATTAGAATTGAATATCATAAAATGAATTTTCTTAGAAATAATACAGTATTCTGGGACATGGGAGGACAGGAAACATATCGAGATATTTATATAAATTATCAAGATGTTTACTTTGATGCTACTGATTTAATTATTTATGTCATAGATATTCAAGATCCAGATCGATTTGATAACTCGCTTGAATATTTAAATTCAATTTTACGTTTCTTTGAAACAAGTCAAATGAACGTCCCAGTAATAATAACATTTCATAAATTCGATCCCGAGCTAAAGGCTAATGAAGAAATTCTTGCTAATATTGAAAAATTGAGAGAAAGTATATTAAAAAAATATCCAAATTTCAATATATTATTTCAGAGCTCTTCGATATATGATATTATTTCTATAATCCAGTTAGTTTCTTATGGACTTTCTGTATTCGATAAAAAGTTTTTCCAACTTTCAGAATTATTAGAATATTATTTAGGTATTTTTAACAGTCAAGCTCTAATTGTGTTTGACAGGAATGGTATTATTATTTCAGAATATTATAGTGACATCAACCCTGAAATTTATGTTGAATTGCTTGAATCTATCAAGGAGCATCTATTTTTACTTAAACGGATGGATGAGGAAAAGTATGAAGGAAATTTTGATTTTACTTCTACTGAAGGTCAACTCTTTTCATATTTATTAAGGAAAAGAATAAACAATGAAATGTTTTTCGTGTCTGCAGTACTTAAAGACGAGTACAAATTACATTTCTTTGAAAAATTACCTGATTTTCTTGAAGATTTAGTAAAGATTTTAAAACAATTAATATAGATTGAAATAAAATAAAGATAACAAAGTTTAATCAATATTGAGAAGGTTTCGAGCTTTGTCTATTAATTTTTCTTTCTTTTCTCTATGTTTTTTAATGAAGTTTAATACTTTCTCAACACATTCTTGTTTATGTTCTCCACACATTAATTCTCCCTTCACACACATTTCGAAGTCTTTAGCTAATTTATCATCATCCTCTTCAAAGTGATACATTAACATTTTATATACCATGCATTTTTGAGGTTCACCACCCAATTCTTTCTGTTCTTTCAAATTTCTTCTCCCACCAGTTAGGGATCCTTTTACTTTCTTTTCAATTGACTCCAGTGGTTCATTGAACGTAAAATAACTATTAGGATTTCTTTTAGCCATCTTTTCTGAGCCATCTATCCCTGCTAATAAGTAATGATAGGTAGCACCAGGTAAAAAGAACTTCTTATAATTTCTCCGTGTCAGATCTCTTGTGAGACGTATATGAGGATCTTGATCTATACCTACCGGCACTACTGTTGGCTGTGGGCCTTCTACATCTTGAGGGAGGAGAATATCTCCTACTTGAATTAATGAAGCTATATATAAACCAAACGTCCGCTCACCATAAATTGCATTCAACATATTTTGAGTAACTAACCTACTAACCTTAAAACAAATATCTTTCACTCTTGGCTCTTGTGATTGTCTCCAAATATATGCTTTCTCTGGAGAAGGATCTAAACCGAGTGCTAATAAGTCAGCAATATTATCTGCTGCCGTTTCTTCTGCATCTTCCCAGGGTATCCCATTATCTTCCCAACTTTCAATATCTGCTATTCCATAATATGCCTTGCCTCCCATGCGCTGAAATTCAACGATTTCTAAGGCCGTAGTTGCCGTACCTAGGTGAAATGGTCCAGAAGGTTTAATACCACTCATTACTGCCCATGGTTGACTCTTTTCTATCGCTTTATAAATAAGACCTAAATCCCTATGGCCGAAGATGATTTTCCTTCGAATAAATCGGTTCTCAATCATTTTTTGTCTGAAGGATTCTGTAATTTCCTCAATCCCAAACTCTTTAATCAATCTAAGATAATCTTCATCTTCAAGTGCAGAGCCACCCCATGGATCAATTTTAAAATCCTCAGTCATGATTTTCCTCATCTACTAATGTTTGATAGTAATAGAAATATATCTAGAATAATAAATTTTGATTTCAATTTACTTTTAAAAGAAGAAATAATTCAAATTAAAAAGGAGAGATGAAAGCTTCTTTAAAAATTTTTCAATGAAAATGAGATTTTGATTTAAATTTTTCTAAACTTTTATATATTTCTCAAAATAAAATATATTGATCTTAATATATCTCATATAGATTGGATTGGATTGATTTCCTATGAAAAAAGAAAAAGTTCTTGATGAGATTGATAAAAATATCCTCCGAATCTTGCAAAATAATGCAAGAACATCCTATAGAGAAATACAGGACGAATTAGGAATTTCTATAGGGACAATCCATAATAGAATATCAAAGCTCAAAGATAGAAATATCATTGAAGGATATACACTCAAGTTAAACAATGAAAAATTAGGATATAAATTATCATTTTTAATCAGAATAAATTGTGATGGTAAGTTTACGGAAGAAATACTTAACGAAATTGCTCAAATACCTGAAGTTTGCAGCGTTTTTCACACTACTGGCGAACAATCCGCAGCTTTGATCTGTCGTTTTAAAGAAAGTGGCGATGTGCATGAATTCATTCGAAATCTTAATCAAAAAGAATCTATAACAAGAACTAACTCAAACATGATTTTAAAGGAGTACAAGAACAGTTCATATATTGAATTATAGATCCTTTTGATCTAAGAGTCCTAGTACATTTATACTGCAAATTATTTTTACTTTCACTATTTCCATAAACTTTTTTTAATTTTATTTATATAGATCCCTAAATCACAAGATCAAATATTAAATGGTGAAAAATATTGAGTAATGTTCCAATAATCATTTTAAAAGAAGGAACAGAAGAAGTTCGCGAAAGAGAAGCTCGGAAACAGAATATAACGGCAATGGTTGCAATCGCAGAGACTGTACGGTCCACGTTAGGTCCAAAAGGAATGTCAAAAATGTTGGTTGATTCTTTAGGTGATGTAACTATTACTAATGATGGAAATGAGATACTTAAAAACTTGGATATTGAAAACGTTGCTGCTAATATGATGGTTAATGTAGCAAAATCCATTGATGAGGATATTGGTGATGGAACTACCTCAGCTGTCATTTTTTCTGCTGCTTTACTGAATAATGCTCTAGAATTGATCGAACAAGACATTCATCCAAAACCTATTACTCACGGTTATAAATTGGCATCAGATAAAGCACTTGCGATTATAAAAGAAATAGCAACAAAAATTTCAAGTGATGATGATGAAGTTTTAAAAAATGCAGCTAAAACTGCAATGAATGCAAAAGATATTGCCCCCTTGAAAGATTTTTTTGCTGATCTAGCTTTAAAAGCAGTAAAACATATTACTGATGAGGATAGTAAAACATTTGCTAAAGTGGGCAATGTTAAAATTGTAAAGGCACCAGGGAAATCTCTTAAAGAGACTGAATTAATCAATGGAGTCTATACTCAAAAAGAAAAGGTAAATGCTATGATGCCAGATACTATAAAGGATGCAAAAATTGCCGTTATCAGACGAAAATTAGACGTAAAAAAGACTGAATTTGATGCTCAGGTTAGAATTTCTAGCCCTTCTGAAATTCAAGGCTATCTACAACAAGAGGACAAAATACTTCAGGACTATTTAAAGATCTTTAAGGATTTAGGAGTAAACATGATAGTGAATAGCAGTGATATTTCAGATAAATTTGGTGCTTATTTAGCAAGAGAAGGTATAGCAGCTATTAAGAATGTTGGTGAAAGTGATTATAAATCAATATTGAAAGCTGTAGGCGCTAAACTTGTAGATGACTTAAGTTCACTTTCTGATGATGATCTAGGTTTTGCTGCAAAAGTCCATTTTGAAAAACTTGGGGATGATGATTATACCTTATTCTCAGAGTGTAAAAATCCTAAATCAGTTTCGATTTTACTCAAAGGTGGACTTGATAAAATTCTAAGTACTGCAGAGGTTTCATTGAATGATGTGTTATCAGTTATTGCTAAGGTGATCGATACCAAAACAGTTGTAGCGGGAGGAGGAGCAATTTATATGGAGCTTGCTAAAAGATTACGAGAATATTCGAATGAGATTAGTGGAAAAGAACAACTAGCTGTAAATGCTTTTGCTTTAGCTCTTGAAGAAATCCCAAAAACCTTGATTAAAAATGCTGGTTTAGAAGAGATAGAGAAAATCACTGAACTAAGAGCTGCTCATAAGACTGAAGCTGATAAATGGATTGGAATCGATACTATAACAAATACTATTGGAGATAACTTTAAGAAAGGTATAGTTGAACCAGCTGAATTAATTAATCATATCGTTAAATCTGGGAGCGAACTAGCTAATCTGATATTACGAGTGGATAGAATCATAAGTGCAAAAGGATCTAAGCCTGAAGGATTGTAATCCATTAAAAAATATAATTTTATTTATCTTTTTTTTATTATTCTTCAAATATTTAACCTTACAAGCTTAAGAAGGAAATAATAATCATCTTAGAGATTTAGAAAACATAAAAAAGAAAAATTCATTTCTTATCACACTTTTAACGTAATATATAAATGATTCTGCAAGTAAAAGTATGAAATAATTTGCGATGGAAGTTATTAATAGCAAAAATCTGGAAAAACTTGATGCACTTGAAAATCAACATGTCCTAAAAGTAGTAAAGCAGTTTGTTTCTTTATGTAAACCCTCTAAAGTAACAGTAATAACTGACTCAAAAAAAGACATTAGTTATGTTAGAAAAAGAGCAGTCGAGCTTGGTGAGGAGATAGAACTTAACTTGAAAGGACATACGGTCCATTTTGATGCCTTCTACACAATGAGTAATCATGATCAAGCTCGAGATAAAGAAAATACTCAAGTTTTAGTGCCCGAAGATGAAGTGGAATTATATCCTTGGATAAATACAATGGAGAGAGAAAAAGGGTTAAAAGAAATTTTAGAAATTATGGATGGATGTATGAAGGGTCATGAATGCATAATTAGATTTTTCTGCTTAGGACCTAAAAACTCAAAATTTTCTATACTAGCCCTTCAAATGACAGATTCTTTTTACGTCGGTCATTCAGAAGATATTTTATATCGTCCTGGTTATGAAGAATTCAAAAAATTAAATGGATCCGATGATTTCTTTTATTTTATTCACTCTTCAGGAGAATTAACAGGAGATCCTCCAGTAACTAAAAATCTTGATAAAAGAAGAATTTATATTGACTTAAAAGAAGGACGCGTACTTTCAGTAAATAATCAATATGCTGGAAATTCGCTTGGGTTAAAAAAACTCGCGTTACGCTTAGGAATTTATAAAGCTAATAATGAAGATTGGCTAACAGAACACTATTTCATAATGGGAGTTCATCCAAAGGGAAAAAAAAGAACTTCATTCTTCTGTGGAGCATTTCCTTCTGCATGTGGAAAAACTAGCACTGCAATGTTACCCGGACAGACAATAGTTGGAGATGATATATCTTATCTTCGAGTTTGGAATGATGGTTATGCACATGCAGTAAATATTGAGAAGGGTATTTTTGGGATTATCAAGGATGTAAATGCTAAAGACGATCCTGTAATATTTGACGCTTTAACAACTCCGAGAGAAACTATTTTCTCTAATGTCCTTGTTAGTGATAATACTCCTTATTGGATTGGTGATGGAAGAGAAACACCACATGAGGGAATTAGCTTTTCAGGAAATTGGAGTAAAGGAAATACAGATATTAATGGGATTGAAATACCTCATGCTCATCCTAATGCTCGATATACAATTGGTATTGAAGAATTAAAAAATGCTGATCCTAATCTTCATAATCCTGATGGAGTCCCTGTTCATGGCATTCTTTATGGAGGTCGTGATAGTGATACAATGCCCCCTGTAATTGAAAGCCTTAATTGGGAACATGGCGTTTTTTTAGGAGCCTCTATTGAATCAGAAACTACATCTGCTACTCTTGGAGCGGAAGGAGTTAGAACACACCAACCCATGGCAAATTTAGATTTTATGGTAGTTCCACTTGGGAAGTATATAGATAATCATGAAAAATTTGGGTGTAAGCTAGAATCTCGCCCTAAAGTATTTGCTACAAATTATTTTCTTAAAAATAAAGAGGGGAAATATTTAAACGGTATTTTAGATAAATTGATCTGGGTTATCTGGTCAGAAGGAAGAGTATATAATGATTTCGAGGCTATCAGGACTCCTATTGGATTTATTCCTGAATATAAAGATTTAAAATCATTATTTATGCAATATCTTAATAAAGACTATAAAGAAGAGGATTATAATCTACAATTTTCTATAAGGCCAAGGAAAATTTTACAAAAGTTAGACCGCATTGAAAAAATGTATAAAAAGGAAAATTATGTTCCAGATTTTTTCTGGAAATTATTATTTAACCAGAGAAAAGATTTGAATAGCCTGCTTAATGAATTTGGAATGGATGAAATTCCTCCTTATTTATTAAGATGAAAATCGCTAAAAAAGGATTAAACCAAATGTTTTAATCCATGTCGTACCTTGTATGTTTTAGAAACTCTGTCTACCTCAATAAATCGTTTGATTTCCAAATTATTTAAGAAATCTCGCATTTCAGCTTTATCTTTTTTTAATTCTTCCGCTAATCCTTCAATATTATTTTCATAAGACCGAAGAATTGTTATTAAAGATGAATATTCTTCAAAAATATGATTAACTAAGTATGTAATAGATTCTTTAATATTCAACCCAGTTATTGTGCTCGTTGGAAAGATTTTACTATCTTCTGGCAAATAATTTTGTGAATGAATAACTTCTGCGGGACGAGCACCTTCAACATCTTGTTTATTTGCCAAAAACACTACAGGAATGTTTGGAGGTAATATTTTTCTAATAGAATTTAGAATCATAATTGCACTATCGTCTTTTTCAGGAGCAGCAGCATCAAAAATAAAAACTAATCCATCACTGCCGTTAGTGATGATATTTCTCATAACAGAAAACCGCAGAAGACCTGGAGTTCCAAATAAATAACACTCAAATCCATTTAATTTAACCGATCCTAGATCCATTGCAACAGTGTAAAACTTCTGGTCTTTACCTTGAGCTTCTACATTTAAAGCATTTGGATCTAATGCTTTAACATAACTAGATTTGCCAGATTGTAACGGACCAGAGATCAGTATTTTTATTATTGTTTCACCAATTTTTTGCTAATGCAATTGAAACTTGAATTTACTTTTCTTAATTATATATTTAAAAGGATAGTATATTTGGATATTATATTTTATTATTTATTAAACAATTAATTTGTGGTTTAATTATTAATATATTATTTTTCATATCAAGTTTTCGTAACCAATTGAGAGAAAAAATCGGTATATCTATGCTGATAATTATAAAATAGAATCTTAATTCTGCAAAAAAAATTATTTTATTTCAAAACCTTCAACTTTTTTCATTTTCTTTTTCTATTATTAGGACTTCATAAAAAGATTTAAGCATTACTACACTCATTTTCCGAAATTATTATTTTCAAACTAAATATTGTTTTTTAAAAAAAGTACCATGTTTTCATAGCATTTTGAATTAATATTCAAAATTGATAATTTAAAAAGTTAAAAAATATGTAAATTAATACTTTTTTCTTACTAATTTTTCGAAAAAGTAAATGAAAATGTCGAGATTTTTAAAAAAAGTTATATATTTTTGAAAAAGTAAAAAATCTTTAAATATGAAGATCGGTCTTAATTATAATATTAGAAAAAATTATTGTAATCCTTAAAAATATAACAAATATATTATTAAAAATATAAATATTTTTAAAATAGATAATTAGATTCTAAAACAATTTATATCAATTGCTATATAGGTAAAACACTATGCAAATGGTTGATTTTAATTTTCGTAATGAGCTTATAAAGAAAGATTTCTCACTTAATTATTGTTATCAATGTGGTACTTGTTCCAGTTCATGTCCAGTAGCTTTTATTACTAAAGGTGAATATAATCCTCGAAAAATTATTGAACAATCACTTTTGGGGCTTAAAGATTTGCTGTTAAAAGATCAAAAACCTAATGTATGGTTATGTTGTACATGTCAGATGTGTGTGGAGGAATGCCCACAAAACGTTTTTTTAACAGAAATTTTTGAAAGAATTAAAAATAAGATTGTATTACTAGGAGAACCTTACCCTGAGACTTTTAAAATACAAGCGAAAAGTGTAATAGAAAATGGATTAGCGATTCCACTAACACAACCCATCATTCGTAGAAGGGATAAATTAGGGCTTCCGAATGTAGAATCTGCTAATATTAAAGAATTAAAAAAATTGTTCGACGCTACTGATTTTGAAAAAAAAATAAAAATATTTGAGGTAACTCAATAAAATGTCTTACAATTACTTTTTAGGTTGTGTAATTCCTGGAAGACTCCCCTTTTTAGAAGCATCAGCGCGAACAACATTTGAAAAAATTGGTTTGAAAGTCGGAGATCAAGCTAATTGTTCATGTTGTCCAGATCCTACAGGCGCTGCTCAATTGGAACATGAAACGTTCTTAACTTTAGGAGCGAGAAATTTATGTCTTTTTGAAGAAAGTAATAAAAATATTTTAAGTTTATGTTCTGGATGTACAGAGACTCTTAAAACAGTAAAACACATTTTAGATAATGATAATGAGAAGAAAAAAGAAATTAATTCAAAATTAAAGGTAATCGGAAAAAGTTATAAAGGAAATATTGATATTAAACATTTTGCTGAAGTATTATACGAAAATATTGATAAAATTAAGGAAAAGATCAAAAAACCATTAAAAGATCTAAGAGTCGCGGGCCACCCTGGATGTCATTATTTACGTCCTTCTGAAATAATAAATTGGGATGATCCACTGGATCCTAAAACATTAGATGAATTAATTCAAGTCACTGGAGCCGATCCTGTTAAATATAGTATGAAAAATGATTGTTGTGGAAATCCAGTAGAAAAAACAGATAAGGATATTTCTTTACAAATGCTTGAGAGGAAACTCAAAAGCATGAAAGAAGCAGGAACGGACTGTATTGCTTGTGTGTGCCCTGCTTGTTATCAGCAATTTGATTTTAACCAGAAAGAAATAAATAAAATTTTTAATACTGACTATAATTTTCCAGTTTTTTACATAACTGAGCTAATTGCATTAGCTATGGGAATAGATATGGAAACACTTGGGTTTAACTTCCATAGAATAAAAGTTAGTGATATTTTACAAAAAGTTTCTTAATATATAGGAGATGTTCTAAATTGGGTGAGAATTTAAAAAAAGCTATGGTTATTGGAGGAGGAATTGCAGGAATTCAGGCTTCTTTAGATCTAGCTGAAAGAGGTATAAAAGTTGAATTAATAGAAAAAAAAGCATGTATAGGGGGTCGAATGGCACAACTTGATAAAACCTTCCCTACTAATGATTGTTCTATTTGTATTTTAGCTCCTAAACTTGCAGAGTGTTTTCGACATCCAAATATTACTTTACATACACTTTCACAAGTAAAAGCTTTATCGGGCCAACCAGGGAATTTTATTGTGAAAATATTCAAGAAGGCTAGATATGTTAAAGCAGATGAATGTATAAATTGTGGACAATGTATAGAAAAATGTCCAATGAGGATAGATGATGAATTTGATATGAAATTAAGAAAACGGAGAGCAATTTATATCGATTATGTTCAAGGCGTCCCCTCAATAATGACGATAGATAGAGAAAACTGCTTATTTTTCACAAAAAACGCTTGCAGGATTTGTGAAAGTGTTTGTGAAAGACAAGCAATTGATTTCGATCAAAAAGATGAAGAAATTGAATTAAACGTAGGATCTATAATTGTAGCAACAGGTTATGATATATTTGATCCAAAATCTCTTGAGTCTTTGGGATATGGTAGATATTCCAATGTAGTTACAGCCTTAGAATTTGAAAGATTAATTTGTGCTTCTGGACCTCTGGGTGGTCATCTAACGAGACCTTCAGATAAAAATGAACCTAAAAAACTAGCTTTTATTAATTGTGTAGGTTCAAGAGATATAAAAAACAATCCCTATTGTTCATCTTGTTGTTGTATGTATACTACCAAAGAAGCAATGATAGCTTATGAACATGATAATGAAATAGATACTTCCATATTTTATATTGATCTAAGAGCCGCAGGAAAAGGTTTTAGAGAATACCTTCAAAGAGGAAAAGAAGAATATTCCATTCAATATATCAAAGGAAAGGTTGCGAAGATATTAGAAGATGATCAAAGAAATCCTATCATCATATATGAAGATATTAATACATCGCAAGTGAAACAACATAAATTTGATTTAGTAATTTTAGCTACTACTATGATACCAAAAAAGGATGCTGGAGAATTAGCGAAAATCCTTGGAATTAAAATTAGTAATTTAAACTTTTTCGAAACACAAAAGTATCAACCACAAAAGTCCTCTAAAGAAGGAATTTTCCTGTGTGGTGCGTGTAGAGAACCGATGGATATTCCAAATTCAGTAATTGATGCAAGTGGAGCAGCGGCTAAAGCAGCTGAAATAATAATGAGGGGATAAAAAAAATGGCAGACAGTGATATTAGAATTGGTGTGTTTATTTGTCATTGTGGTACTAACATAGGTGGTGTTTTAGATATTTCTGAGTTAACAGAATATACCAAAACTTTACCTAATGTAGTCTATAGCGCTGCTAACCTTTATACATGTTCAGAAGTTGGTTTAACTGAGATCAGAGAAAATATAGAGGAGCATAATTTAAATCGTGTTATTGTTGCATCATGTTCTCCTCGAACTCATGAACCATTATTTAGATCAACCTGCCAAGAAGCAGGATTAAATCCTTATTTATTTGAAATGGTAAATATTCGAGATCAAGATTCCTGGGTTCATATGAAAGAACCTGAAAAAGGTACCGAAAAAGCTAAAGATCTCATTAGAATGGGTGTTTATAAGGCTGCTCTATTAGAACCATTGGAAAAAATGCAAGTTAGAGTAATTTCTTCTGCGGTAATTATAGGTGGAGGGATCGCAGGAATGAATGCCGCATTAAATTTAGCAAATCAAAATTTTAATGTAAGTTTGATAGAAAAGGATTCTGAATTAGGAGGATTAATCAGAAAACTAAATAAAATATATCCTACTAATGAAGATGCTTCAAATATCTTAGAAACAAGAAATTTAGTTGAGAATCATCAGAAAATTGATGTATACAAGTCTACTACAATAGAAAAAATAGAAGGATATGTAGGGAACTATAAATTAATTATACTCCAAAATAAAAAATCAATACAACTTGAAGCAGGCGTTATAATTGTAGCAACAGGGGCAAGAAGTTTATCACCAGAAGGGTATTATAATTATAATGGCAAAACTATTATAAGTCAATTAGAGCTAGAGGGACTATTAAAAGAGGATAAGCTCAGCGCTAACAACATAACTATGATTCAATGCGTTGGTTGTAGAAATGAAGAACGAAAATATTGTTCAAATATTTGTTGTATGACGGCACTTAAAAATGCGATGTTAATCAAAGAAAAAAATCCAGAAGCTAATGTTACCATAATCTTTAGAGATATTCAAACTCAAGGTGTTATTTATGAGGAATACTATAGAAGAGCAAGAGAAAAGGGAATATTATTTATAAAATATTTGCCAGAACAACCACCAATTATTAAAAAACAGAATATTGAAGTTTATAATGAATTTATGAATCAAGTTATAGGATTTCCTTATGATCTTGTCGTATTATCGATGCCTCTTATTGCAAATGAAGATTCGGAACAGTTAGCTAAAATGTTAAAAGTGCCCTTAGAAGAGAATGATTTCTTTTTAGAAGCTCATGTGAAATTAAGACCTGTTGATTTTGCTACAGATGGCGTATTTGTATGTGGCTCAGCTCATTGGCCAGCAGACATTTCAGAATGTATATCACAGTCAAATGCGGCTGCTTCAAGAGCAAGTACGATACTTTCTAAAGAAATGTTAGAAGTTGAGGGATCAACAGCAGAAGTTAATACAGATTTATGTGTGGGCTGTGAAGCATGCATAAAGATTTGTCCTTATAGTGCTATATCTAAAGATGAAGAAACTGATACAGTAATAGTTAATAAAGTCGTCTGTAAAGGTTGTGGTGTTTGTGGTGCTAGTTGTCCTCAAAATGCAATTATTATACACCATTTTACTAGTGATCAAATTCTTGCTGAAATTGTAACTTATGGAGGTGGGGATTAAATGGTTTTTGAACCAAAAATTTTAGGCTTTTTATGTAATTGGTGCTCTTATGCTGGGGCAGATTTGGCAGGTGTTAGTCGAATCCAATATCCTCCAAATGTCAGAGTTATTCGTGTTATGTGCTCTGGAAGAGTTGACCCTGTATTTATAACTGAAGCATTTATAAATGGTATTGACGGAGTTCTTGTTTTAGGATGTCATTTGGGAGATTGCCATTATATAAGTGGAAATTATGAAACAGAATTGAAAATGAAAATGTTAACAAAATCTTTATCGATGATAAATTTCTCTGATCGAGTACGTCTTGATTGGGTTTCTGCAGCAGAAGGCAACAGATTCGCTCAAATTGTCAGCGAATTCACTGAACATATCCGTTCTTTGGGACCATCTCCAATTAAAAATAAAAAGAATAAAAAAGAAATAATTGACAATCTCAATGCTGTTAAATTTGCTTTAGGCGATAAAAGATTAAGAGCCTTGGTTGCTAGGCAAAGGGAATTAACAACCGAGGGAAATGTTTATGGCGAAATAATATCCCCCCAAGAATTTGATAAGATCCTTGATGAAGCTATTGAAAATGAAATTATTCGTCATAAAATCTTAGAAAAAATAAAAAATAAAGGTAAATCCGTCCCAGACATTGCAAATGATATTAACGTTGAACCTCATAAGGTACTACAGCACATTGTTACTCTTCGAGCTCGAGGTTTAGTCGATGTTGATCAAATTAATGAAGAGATTCCCACTTTTATATCAATTAAAGAGGCTTGAAAATGGAGAAAATTGGTTCAGTTTTAGTTATTGGAGGAGGAATAGCAGGTATCCAAGCTTCGATGGATTTAGCTGATTCAGGTTACAAGGTTTATTTAGCTGAATCATCAATGAGCATAGGAGGAGTCATGTCTCAATTAGATAAAACCTTTCCTACAAATGATTGTTCTATATGTATACTCGCTCCAAAATTGGTTGCTGCTGGACGTCATGAAAATATCACACTTTTAATTAATACAAATTTAGAGCACGTCAAAGGAAAACCAGGCAATTTTACTGTAGAGTTGCACCAAAAGACATTATTATTAGATCAAGAAAAATGTACTGGTTGTGGAGTTTGTGCCCAAGAATGCCCCGTAGAAGCGATAGATTTTTTTAATGAAGGATTATCGAATAGATCAGCAATATCTGTAAAATTCCCACAAGCAGTTCCCTTAGTTTTTTCAATAGACCAAGACCAATGTATAGGATGTGGTTTTTGTAAGGGTGTTTGTAAAGCTAAGGCAATTGATTACACACTCGAGGATAAATTCACTACACTAAATGTTGGCGCGATTATTGTAGCAATAGGTTTTGATGAATATGACCCTAGCCTTACCCATCAATATGGCTACGGTAAATATTTAAATGTGGTCAGTAGTATTGAATTTGAACGGATATTAAGTGCAAGTGGTCCCCATTCTGGGCTTATACTAAGACCTTCAGATGGAATCATTCCCAAAAAAGTAGCTTTTCTACAATGTGTGGGCTCTAGAGATAAAAAACATGGCGCAGAATATTGTTCTTCAGTATGTTGTATGTATACCGCAAAAGAAGCTGTAATAGCAAAAGAACATATGGAAATCATTGAACCTACAATTTTCTCTATGGATGTCAGAGCTGTTGGAAAAGATTTTGATAAATATATTGACCGTGCTCAAAATGAATATGGTATTAGGTATATTAGAAGTAGAATATCAGACATAAAGGAAATACCCGAAACAAAAGATCTAATTCTTCATTTTGAAGATGAGGATGGAAAGGTAACTAGTGAGGTTTTTAATTTAGTAGTATTAGCAGTAGGAGCTTTACCAAATCAGAGTACAAAAGAGATAGCAAAAAAGTTAAACATTGAATTGAATGAGTATGATTTTTGCAAGACAAAACCATTCTCACCTGTAGAAACATCCCGAGATGGAATTTATGTATGTGGTATGATTTCGGAACCCAAAGATATTCCAGAAACAGTGGTTGAAGCAAGTGCTACCGCAGGTGCTGTGAATACTATTTTATCTGATGTGAGAAATACATTAATCACTGAAAAAGAATTGCCAAAAGAAATTGACACAAGTGGAGATCCCCCTCGTATCGGTGTTTTTATATGTCATTGTGGTATTAATATCGGAGGTGTCGTAGATGTTCCTGAAGTAGTCGAATATGCAAATCAATTACCAGATGTAATTTATGCAGAAAGAAATCTATACACCTGTTCTGCTGACACTCAAACTAATATTAAAGAACAAATTAAAGAGCATAATTTAAATAGAGTAATTGTTGCTTCATGTACTCCCAGAACTCATGAACCTTTATTTCAAGCAACTATTAGAGAAGCTGGTTTGAATAAATACCTCTTCGATTTAGCAAATATCCGAGATCAATGTTCATGGGTACATATGCATGAACCAGAAGAAGCAACTGAAAAAGCGAAAGATTTAGTTAGAATGGCTGTTGCGAAAGCTCGAAAATTAGTCCCTCTCCAAGAACAACAAGTTGAAGTAATACATAAAGGTATGATAATTGGAGGAGGAGTTGCAGGAATGACAGCTGCTTTAAACCTCGCAAATCAAGGTTTTGAAGTCTTTCTTGTAGAGAAAAGTGAGAAATTAGGAGGTTTTTCTAATAATATTTATCAAACTTTAGAAAATTATGATGTTCAAGAATTTCTTCAAGATTTAATAAATAAAGTCAATAATCATAAGCTTATCAATGTATTTCTTAATGCTAGAATCAATTCCATAGGAGGTTATGTTTGTAACTTTACAACTAAAATCACTTATAGCACAGATAAACAAAAGAAAGAATTTCAGCATGGTATTATTATTGTTGCAACAGGTGCTCATGAATATCAACCTAAAAATGGCGAATTTCTTTTTGGTAAAGATAATAGAATTATATTACAATCAGAACTCGAAAAGATTCTTTTTACTGATGAAGAAAAAGTTAAAGATATAAAATCAATCGTAATGATCCAGTGTGTTGGTTCTAGAAACGAAGAACATCCTTATTGTAGTAGGATGTGCTGTAGCGAAGCTATTAAAAATGCTTTAAAAGCAAAAGAAATTAATCCAGATCTTAATATCACGGTTTTATATAGAGATATTAGGACCTATGGCTTTAAAGAAAAATATTACAATTTAGCAAGAGAAAAAGGAATAATCTTTCTCAGATTTAAAGATGATAAACCTCCAGAAATTAAGTTGGAAAATGGTAAATTAAGTATTTATTTGGATAAACCAGATATTGGTAATATTAAATTAAATGCAGATTTAGTTGCTCTAAGTGCTGGTATTATTGCTGATGGTGAAGAAAATGAAAATTTAGCTAAAATGTTAAAGGTGCCTACCAATGACGATAATTTTTTCTTAGAAGCTCATGTGAAACTTCGACCATCCGATTTCGCAACTGATGGTATCTTTTTATGCGGAACTGCCCGTGGAACAGCAACAATTAGAGAAAGTATAGCACAAGCAATGTCAGCTGCTTCAAGAGCTACAACAATTTTATCTAAGGATATTTTAATTACTGAAGGTATAATTTCTAAGGTTGATCCTGCTTTATGTATTGGTTGTAATAGATGTGCCGAAGTTTGTAATTATGGTGCTGTTGGTGTAAAATATGAAGAAGGTTTAATGGTCTCTGAGGTTAATCCTTTACTTTGTAAAGGTTGTGGAGACTGTGCAGCTGAATGTCCAGCAGAAGCTATAACTATGAGTCATTTTGGTCGTGATCAAATTGAACCTATGATCGCTGAAGCTGCTAAAGTTTCTGTTTCAGACGGACGACCACGAATAGTCGCATTTCTCTGTAACTGGTGTAGTTATGCTGGTGCAGACCTAGCTGGAGTAAGTAGATATCAATATCCTCCAAATGTAAGGACTATAAGAGTAATGTGTTCCGGTGGTATCCCAAAGAGCTTTATTTTACAAGCTTTTCTAGAAGGCGCTGATGGTGTTTTTATTGGAGGATGTCATCTTGGAGATTGTCACTATATTGCTGGAAATCAAGATACCTTAAGAAGAACCAATGAAATTGAAAAAATAATTGAATCCCTTGGTATTAATCCAGATAGATTCTTGCGGAAGTGGGTCTCTGCGAGCGAAGGAAAACTATTTGCTGAAACAATTACAAAATTTACCGAAAAATTAGAACAATTAGGCCCTATTGAAAATGATTATAAAAAAAAAGAAGTTATAATAACAAAATAAGAATTTTATCAAGTTCATAAAATTAAGTGATTTTTAATATGATAATAACTAAACAAAAAGATATTGAAGAGATTTACGAGATGATAAAACCATACTCTAAAATCTTAGTTGCAGGGTGTGACGGTTGTTGTCAACCTCCACGTTCAATAAACGAAGCAAAAGTATTAGCACAAATGCTCGAATTAAAAGCTAGGAGCGAAGGAAAAGAACTAAAATGGAAAGCTATCACAGTTTTAAGGCAATGTGATGATAGGATTGCTGCTACAACTTTAAGACCTTTTATTGAAGAATTTGATGCAATAGTTTCATTAGCATGTGGTTTAGGGGTAGGTATGTTAAATAGAATTCTCCCTTCAATTCTTACTTTTCCAGCACAAAATAGCATGTTTGGTGGAGTAGAAAATAATAGTGAAAATTATTTCGCAGAATATTGCGAAACTTGTGGAGATTGCTTACTTGGAGTTACAGGTGGTATCTGTCCAATGGCAGGCTGTGCTAAAAATCTGAGTAATGGTCCATGTGGAGGACAAGTTGAAGGAAAATGTGAGGTTGGAGGTTATATTCATGATTGTGCTTGGGTGAAAATGTGGGAACGCCTTAAGAAATTTAACAGATTAGATCTTTTTACAAGATATAGACCACCAAGAAATTATCGTATTTGGTCTAGTCCAAGATTTTTAAATATCTATGAACCTGCTTCAAATATAGAAGAACAAAAAAAGGAGGAGAAAACATAAAATGCCAAACAGACCTGCTTTCAGCAACCTAGTAAAATCTATCAGAGAAGGAAAGTTTGTATTCACTGGTGAATTAGAACCAGAAAAGGATTTTGATTTAAAACATGTTCTTCATTCTGCAGAAGAAATGAAGAAAACTGGAAAAATTATTGCAGCTAATGTTACAGATGGACCGCAAGGAGATGCTTATACTTGTTCCATGGTACCTTGCTATATGGTGCAGGAAAAAGTTGGTTTAGAAGCGATTTGGCAGATGACTGTAAGAGACAGAAACCGAATTGCTTTATTTGGTGATATTTTAGGTGGAGCAATACTTGGTCTAAAAAATTTACTCGCTTTAACTGGAGATCATTCTGCATTAGGGGATCATCAAAATGCTCGACCTGTCTATGATCTGGATTCTACTCAATTGATAGATCTCGTTTCAAAAATGGTTGATGATGGAACCGACTTAGAGGGAAATGAAATAGCCGGTGGAAAGCCCCAATTAAATGTGGGTTGTGCAGCAAATCCAAATTCAAATCCAAGAGAACCAGAAATCTTAAAAGTGGGTAGAAAAATTGAGGTAGGCGCAGATTTTATACAAACCCAAACTTCATTTGATATAGATGATGCTAAAGAGTTTTTAAAAGAATTAGAAAAATATAATACTCCTGTTTTACTAGGGTTATTTCCAATAAAAAACTACGGTATTGCATGGTATTTTAATGAATATATTCCAGGTGTTTCTGTTCCTAAAGATTTTTTAAATTCATTAAAGAGTACTAAAAAAATCAAGGATAAACAAGAAAAATATGCGGCAATCGATAAAATAAATCTTGAATTTTTCGAACCATTTATCAAGGAAATTAAGAAAACTACGAAAGCTGCGGGGATTCACTGTATGGCAGTGCATTATGAAAGATTATTCGGACCACTCCTCAAAGATTTTTAGAATTTAGTTTATTAATTTAAAGAAAAACAATTTTTAAAGTTTTAAATTAAGATTTTTTTAAATAAATAAAAAAAAAATAATAAAAGGCGGAATTAAGAATGAAAAATCTTGATGATAAAGATAAAAGAATTCTTGAAATGCTTCTTGAGGATTCTAGAAGACCGTACCATGAAATCGCAGCAGATCCAAATGTACAATTATCTGAATCTACCGTAAGAAAACGTGTTATCAAACTTCAAGAGGAAGGGGTAATTGAAAAGTTTACTATAAGGATTTGTCGTGAAGATGAAAGATGCATTATAGCATTTATCACACTCATTCCAAAAAGTCCAGCTGAAACAAAAGAATTATTAAGAGAAACACAAATACTTCCTCAATGTGAAGAAGTATATTTCCTTGCTGGTGAATGTGGGGTCCTAATAAAGGTTAATGTGCCAGAAATCATTGAATTAGATGCGTTAATAGAATCATTTCGCGCTCGTGCCGATGTAAGAAGTGTAGAACGGGTTTGCGTTGTTTTAAGGCCTATTAAAACAATCTCCCAATCAGAAACTCGAGTATTATAATTAATCTTTAATTACATTGTTTTAAGCCATATTTACGGCTTCTATCTTTATTAATTAAAGACTAAAAATCTCCATAATCTACCAGTCATCCTATCATATATTAATTAATTGCCGAAACTAGTCTATTCTTACAAAATTTCTTTAAAATTAATCTCAGCACATCCTCAAAACAATCAAGTATTCCTTCTCCGCTTACTGCTATAGTAGACCTTGAATCAATGTTCTTATAACTTTTATAATTAATCGCTCTCAAGAAATCTTGAGGATTAAATTTATCAGGTAAATCTTGCTTATTAAAGGCGATTATCACTGGAATATCATCAATACACTCTCGAAAATAAGAAATCAGCTCATTCCAAGATGTAAGATTACGTTCATAGACTTCCTCTTGTGAATCTAATACGAAAATAATACCATCGACTGCTCGTAAGGTAATCGGTCTAGTAATCAAATAGAAATCTTGTCCTGTGGTTGTATAAATATGAAGTTTTAATCTCCATTCTTCATTTTGAAATGTAACTGTACCATAATCAAAAAAAAGAGTTCTTTTTACAGTACTTTCGATACTTTGTAATGCTTCTTCCTTACCGAAGTGAGAGAATAAAGCTTTAATAGACGTAGTCTTGCCTGAATAAGCAGGGCCAAAATAGACAATTTTTATACTGATTGTTTTATCACAGTGATCGATAATCATGAATATACTTCTAAAAGTATATTTTTAAAAACCAATTTTTTAAA
>JBHLRA010000016.1:0-3374 GCA_048883045.1 Candidatus Thorarchaeota archaeon
TCAATTTAATTTTTTTTCTTTTTTTTTTATTACAACAAAATAAGAACAGAAAAAACAATAATAAAAAATAAAAATAGGAAATTAGGGGATAAAAATGGAAGAAATTGCGAATAATGAAACATTTAAAAGGTATTTATTTTTTTGGAGCGGTCAATTGTTTTCTTTACTCGGTTCAATGGTAGTATTTTTTGTAATAACATTTTGGATTGCTGATGTTTACAACGATCCGATGATAAGTGCTTTTGCATCATTCTTATATATAATTATGATGGCAATTTGTATGCCTTTAGCAGGTGTTTTTGCTGACAGGGCGAATCGAAAGATATTAATAATAACTGTAGATTCATTGCAAGCGTTGGCTACATTTGCTTTAATACTCTTCTTTCAATTCGGAATAACCAATATAGTAATAGTCTATATTTTTATTAGTCTACGTAGCATTTTTCAAGCATTCCATCTACCTACTGTTAATGCTATCATACCTACTATGGTTCCTAAGAATAAATTATCACGTATAAATGGAATAAACTTTTTATTTACGGGAGTGGTGCAACTCCTAGCACCGTTTTTAGGAGCTTTATTCTTAGTATTCCTATCAGCTCATATGATTTTTTGGACAGACATTATTACTTATTTTATTGCATTAATACCTTTATTGCTAATATCCATACCTTCAGTAAAACAGATTAATAAAAACGAAGAACATATTAAAAAGAGCTCCTTCTTAAAAGATTTTAAGTTAGGGTTTAAAACATTAAAAATTATTCCGGGATTGGTTATTCTGGTTATAGTATCAATGCTACTAAACTTCTTAATCCAACCTGTCAATGCGTTAATGTCTTTATTTATCCTAAATGTTCATAGAGGGAACGCGGGGTATTTAGCTTTAGCTGAAATGGTTTTTACAGGAGGAATGATTATTGGTGCATTAGTAACATCAATTAAAAAGAATTGGGGGAATAAACTTAGAGTTATATTTATTAGTGCTGTTTTTGCACTTATTGGATATATGACATTTGCCTTAGCACCCATAGGGAACTATTACATTATTGGAATAGGTGGTGCTATTCTCGGATTCAATTTACCAATTATTAATTCGCTCTACCAAACCTTTTTACAAACTACGGTACCTCCTGATAAACTAGGGAGAGTTACTTCAATTGACCACGCTTTGTCTTCAGCAATATCACCAATTGGTGCTTTAGCTGCAGGACCATTAGCTCTATTATTAGGTATTCCATCGTTGTTTTTCTATAGTGGATTCCTTGGAGTAATAGTGACTATTGGTTTTTGGAGCTTTACAGGTATAAGAAAAGTAGATGTTGAAAGTAAAAGTGCTCTTGAAGAAATTAATGGAAAGATAGATAAAATTACACTCTAATTTTTTTCTTTTTTTTTTTAATTAAAAGTTTAGGTAAGAGAAATGACCGAAGAATTAGCGAATAGTCAGACATTTAGAAATTATATCATTTTTTGGATCGGCCAGCTCTTTTCAGTGCTTGGATCATCAATTTCACAGTTCGCAATTATATGGTGGATAACAGATACAACTGGAAGTAAAATGCTTCTCTCATTAGCCACTTTTCTTTATATTTTACCAATGACAATCGTAGTTGCCTTATCTGGAGTAATAATTGATAAATGGAATCGAAAAAGAATAATTATGGTTGTGGATTCACTTCAAGCGTTTGTAATGGTAATTATAATTATCATCTTCAATATTGGAGGGGAAAATCCGATATTAATTGTCGTCATAATGAGCATACTAGGAATATTACAAGGTTTTCATATTCCTACTATAGGTGCTATTGTTCCTACGATGGTACCGAAGGATAAATTAAGTAGAATGAATGGAGTAAATTTTTTCTTTAGAAGTTTCATTCAAATTATTGGACCAGTAATAGGAGCTACTTTATTTTCATTTTTACCTCTTAGATCCATACTTTGGATTGATCCACTTACATTTATTCTTGCATTTATTCCTTTATTAGTGATTAAAATACCAAGAATCAAGAGAGAAGGTGATGGAGAAGAAAAAAATACATTTATAGAAGATTTTAAAATTGGATTTCGGACATTAAAATCAATTCCAATTGTCTTTATGATGCTTTTAATTTCAATGTTCATCAACTTTCTATTACTACCGTTTAATATATTAATACCATATTTCATAAGATATAATCATCTGGGAGATGCTTCTAATCTAGCATTTGTTATAGCATTTATGAATGGTGGTATGCTTTTTGGTGCTTTAATCAGTTCTATAAAGAAAGAGTGGAGGTATGCCCTTCCAATCTACTTTGGACTTGAATTCATCTTAATGATGAATATTAGTATAGTAGCATTAACACCTTTCCGATTATTTATTATGATGAGTATTGTACTCGGAATTACTGGTATCGCAATACCAATCCTTAATACAATTTACTTAACTATTATGCAAAAAAAAGTTCCAGCAGATAAAATGGGACGGTTATCATCACTAGATTGGGCGATATCATCAGCAATATCTCCAATTGCAACAATTATAACAGGACCTTTATCTGAGTTGATAGGAGTGATCCCTATGTTTCTATCATGTTCTATAATAGGAATGGTAATAACATTAATACTTTGGTGGATTGCTCATATACACGTTAATAATAAAAAGGAGACTTCTAAAGAAATTGAACAAACTGTTGAAAGAACCACAAATATTTAAAAAAAAATCATAATATATCATTTCTTTTTTTTCTAATCCAATCTAATAGTTGTTTACTCTTATTGGGGAAATTATAAGTGATTACATCCGCAGTTATTTTTTTAATTTTAGGATCATCTTCTGAAAGTAAGAAACTTTCAAGAATTTTAAACGCTTTATCATCTTTTAACTCTAATACTTTAAATGCTATAACGGCAATCTTCCGAAGTTCATTATTATCACTATTCTCTAAGAAATATGCTAATAATTCAACTGCTTCTAATTTAGTCATCTGTTTAGCGGTAACATAATCATAAATTCTAGCTACGGTTAGATCTTTATTCATGTATTCAAGAGCATCTTGATAGAGGGGATACTCTAGAAACTTGAAAGAATAATTTCTTGATCTTAAATCAAAAGGACAATTATGATTTTCTGGAAGTCTATGCTTATTACAAAAAACCATACCACAATATTTACATCTATATGGTAGTTCTCCGATACTAACGTTACAATAAAAGCAATTTGGCAAAATATATGAGATGAAGAAATTTATAACAGTCTAAATTAACCATATATATTATTTAATATAATGATTTATATACTGCTCTAATAAGTCTTTCACTTCGGATATCTTCTGTGAGGCCAGAGCTCATTTTATTCATTACATATGCAATGCTTAATTTAGCATCCA
>JBHLRA010000016.1:3474-28774 GCA_048883045.1 Candidatus Thorarchaeota archaeon
TAATGCACTAGTTAATGATCTCATGCCAATAGAGTTGGGATCAACATCTCCTAAAGATTTTAAATCGATTTGTGGAGGGGGAATCAAATCTGCTACTCGATGATCATGTTCCTCAGAAAGACCAATATAAAAATCAGCTTTTAGAGGACCTGCTACATTTTCTTTAAAATATGTGCCAACTGTTTTCCCTGTAATACGACGTATTAATTCACCTAGAAGATACCCAAATGTTACAAGATGATATCCACTTTTAGTTCCTGGTTTCCACCATGGTTTCTGTGCAGCTAGTATACTAGTTATTTTCTCCCAATTATATAATACTTTCGTGCGAGGTGTTCTATCAAATCCAGAAAGTCCTGCTGTATGACTTAGAAGATATCTAACAGGTAATAATTCTTTTCCCGCTTGAGCAAATTCAGGCCAATATTTAGCTACAGGAGCATCAAGATTTAAAAGTCCTTGATCTACGAGCATAAGTGTACAAATTGTGGTCATAATTTTTGTGGTTGACCACACATTTACTATAGTATTTTCTTCCCAAGATCGACTTTTATCTGCATCAGCATAACCTCCCCAAATATCAATAATATATTTGCCATTTAAGGTTACTGAAAATGAAGCTCCAACATCTAAACCCTCGTCAAAATTTTTTAAAAATTCTTGTCTTGCAACTGTGAATTTTTCATCACAGAACCCATGAATTTCAGTCATTTTATATCCATACTGTGTAAATTGCGATTTGATAAATAATTTGTGAGCTAAGTTAATACAATTAACTAGAATTTTTTAAATTAATTACTAAGGTTATAGACTATGTTCTAATCGATCAATAATATCATCTTGAATTGGAGTTCCGAGATCGATAAATGTTGCATTATATCCTCCCACTTTTACAATTAAATCAGGATATTTTTTTGGATGTTTCTGAGCATCTCTTAAAATTTCTGTTGAAACTACATTTGGTTGTAATTGCATCCCTCCTTTATCAAAATAACTTTTCAGGAGATAATAAAAATTATTTATATTTTCTTCACTTGAAAGATTCTGGGGATGGATTCGAATATTCACTGCAACACCATTAATGCTTAAGCTATAATCAAGATTTGCAATTGAATTTAATGTAGCGGTCAGACCATTTTTTTCCACTTGATTTACAGGAGAAAGACTATTAGATAATGGTTGCATTGATCTTCTTCCGTCTGCAGAAGCTCTAGTAAAAAATCCTTCTATTACATGTACACCCATAGAATAGGCACCTGGATTATACCGACCATTTCGAATACACATTTGTTTAACTACTTCAGAGCAAAATAAATCCCACAATTCCTTTGCAAGCTGATCTATATCCTCTAGATCATTTCCCCATTTATTATATTTATTTATTAATCGCTGTCTAAATTCCCTTCGTCCTGAGAAATTTGAATTTAATATTTTTATTAGTTCAGGGAGTGTCATCAATTTCTCTTCATAGATTAATTTTTTTATATTATATATTGAATCAACTAATGTAGCAAATCCATAAGCTGTTATAGAAGAGAAATTATATTTCGCACCACCAGCAGTATAGTCTTCACCCTTTTCCATACAACCATTAATAATAGCAGAAACAAACGGTTGTGGAAAAAATTTCATTGTTTCCTCGTCTCCAATTTTAGCAAGCTTTACTGTTTTCTCTATATTATAGCGTAATTGGTCAATAAATGCTTGGTAAAAATCAGCATAAGTAATAAAGTTAATAGGATTTCCAGTTTCTAATCCACTTATTTGATTTGTTAAATTACAAAATCCATTATTTAAAGTAAGTTCAAGAACACCAGGTAGACTAATAAATGTTCGACCTGTTGCAGCAAACGTATTCCCTTGGCTTGTAGGTTCTACACACCCTATTATTGCATAGTTATAAGCATCCTCTCTGGAATAACCTGCCTTTTCCATAGCAGGAATGATTACGTCATCGTTATAAAAGGCAATTCCAGAAGTTGAATGAAATACTCTTAATGCTTCTTTTAGAAATTTATCTGGGGTGTTCTTATGAACCCTTATAGAGAGATCTGTAGTTATTGATTTTATATTCTTATATGCTTCAAGAAATAAATAGGAGATTTCATTTGTGGTATCCTTTCCTTCTGTATTTGCACCTGAAATTGTTATTGTTTGGGTATTTAATCCCAGAGCATTTGAAACCATTGTATAATCTGATGGTAATAATGTAACATTCCAAGTTAATTTCAGATTTAATTCTTCAATTAATTCTAAAGCAGAAGCTCTTGTAATCTTATCACTTTCAAAATCCTTTTTATAATATGGCCAAAGGATTTGATCTAACCGACCTAATGCAACTACACTCCTTTGATAAATAATATTTATGATATTTTGTGTAAAATGTATTAGTTGAACAGCTTCATAAAATGAACTAGCAGTTTTTTCAGTAAATTTCTCCATCATCGCTCCAATTACTTCAAGCTCTTTTTTTCTCTGCTTATTTTTTACATTTGATGCCATTTTAAATGCAAGCTCAGAATATCTCCTTGAAAATTGAATGGCAGCATTATAACAAATCTTTACAGCTTCGTAAAAGTTAAACTTTTTTTTATATTCCGAATCAGTAGTTTCTAATTTTGATTGATATACTTCAGCTTCTTTAATAATTCCCGTATACCCTAATTTTAAGAGTTTATCATATCCAGCGCATATATGACCTTCATTAGTCCCATTTACTATCGCGATATTAGGTGCTGCTGAAGTAATTCTATCTATTCCTGTTATTAAATTTTCATTAAAAGCTTTTTGATTAATAATATCACTATACAAAGCTTTACCTTTCCAAAAAGGGATTGTCTCTAATAAATCACTAATTGCGTTTTCTTCAATAAAGAACGGTTGCAATTTCCTTTTTTCATATTGTTTAATACTATTACGATCATCAAACGTACCATCATAAGAATACAAATCAAGACAAATTTTTTCTCCTAAATTTTTGCTTGTTTCATTCCCAACTAATAGCTCATTATCTCTGATGAAGATTGTTATATTCTTTAGAGTATATGCTATAGCTTTTGCTCTTTTAATTATTTCTGGATCTTTAGGATATTTTTTATAGATCTCAGTATAGTATTTAATACGTTCTATACATAATTCATATTTACTTGAAAGGAGATTGTTTTTTAATTTTTGAGTTCTACTAGATGAGCTATTAGTGACTGAATTCATTATTTAATTTTGAATTAAGAATATAAAGTTAATTATGTTTATTTAATCATTAAATAATAAATTACTTCTTATGGTGTAAAATGGTATTTGAAACTATTAAGTTTGAACTGAAAGAAAATGGTATTGGACTATTAACTCTTAATCGTCCTGATAAATTGAATGCTTTGAATTTTCAGATGATCGAAGATTTACATTCAATTTTAGATGAGTTGATGGTGAATTTGGATTGTAGAGTACTTATTCTAAAAGCTGCTGGAAGAGGTTTCTGTGCAGGACTGGATTTGAAGGAATCTACTGTCCTTCAATCAAAAAAGAAACCAGAAGAGCTCAAAAAAAAGTTTTTCTTCATGAATGCTCCAGATAAAGATACTATTAAAGCTAAAATTTACGCTCAAGCTAGAGCTAGTCATTTAATTGTTAAAATGAGAAAAATTAGTCAACCCATAATAGCAGTTATTCAAGGTGCTGCAACTGGAGCAGGTTTTACCTTATGTTTGGCAGCAGATATAAGAATTGCCGGAGAAAATGCAAAATTAGCCAATTCTTTTATTAATATTGGATTCTCTGGTTCTGATTTAGCAAGTAGTTATCATTTACCTCGATTAATAGGTATGTCACGAGCTGCTGAAATATTATATACTGGTCGTTTTATTGATGCTGAAGAAGCTGAAAGGATTGGACTTGTCCTGAAAGTAATAAAGGGAGATGATATGAAACTATTAGAAGAAGCATTTGAAATTGCGGAGAATTTACTTACTAAAAGTCCATTAGGTCTAAGAATGACCAAAGAAGCTCTGAATATAACTCTTGATTCACCTAGTCTTGACACAATAATGCAAATAGAAAACCGTACACAAATGCTTTGTTCAACATCTACCGATCTTATGGAAGGTATTAACGCCTTTTTTGAAAAGAGAAAACCTCATTACCCAAAATCATAAACAAATGAAAAATTGAAAAAATATGGAGTATAAAACTATTAAATTTGAAATTGGAGAAAATGGGATTGCAATTCTTTCATTAAACAGACCTGAAAGGCTAAATGCCATTTCATTTCAAATGGAAGAAGAAATTCATCACGTATTAGATAATTTAATGATGAATTTAGAGTGTAGGGTGTTAATTCTGAGAGGTGAGGGCAGAGCATTTTCAGCAGGAACCGATTTACAAGAAGGTTTAATAATGAATTCGAAAAAAAATCCGGAAGGATATGATAAATTTTATTTTTTAGATGTACCGGAGCCACTCAAAAAATCATATTATCATCAAAATTATATAACTAAAATTATTATGAAAATGAGAAAAATTCCACAACCAATTATAGCTGCTCTTCATGGATCTGTAGTGGGAGGTGGATTGGGATTTGCATTGGCTTCTGATATTAGAATTGCCAGTGAGGATGTTAGCTTTATTAATGCATCCATTAATATTGGATTAACTGGAGCCGATATGGGAAGTAGCTACTTCCTCCCACGCCTTATTAATCTTTCAAGAGCTGCTGAAATAATCTATAGTGGCAGAGCGGTCTCTGGACAAGAAGCTGAAAAAATTGGATTTATTCTCAAAGTCGTACAGAAAGAAGATTTAATGGCGGAGGCATTTAAATTGGCTGAAGAATTATTATCAAAAAGTCCTTTAGGATTACGAATGACAAAAGAAGCTCTTAATTTATCGTTAGACTCTCCAAGTTTGAAAAATATATTACAATTTGAAAATAGCTCTATTGTATTAAGTTTTTCTTCAAAGGATTTAAAGGAGGCTTCTAGTGCCTTCTTTGAAAAACGAAAACCGAAATATCCTTTAAAATAAAACTTACAACATGTGAAAATTTTAATATTAAAACAATCTAAAAACCATTAAAATCTAATTCATTAATATTACAATACCCAACTACATTATCTCGCACATATATCTTAAAAGGAAGTTTAGAATTTTTATAAGGATTAAGAATTTTTAGTAAAGCATTGTGTTCTGGTATATAATAAATTTCCTTATATTTTTTTCCGACATTTTCAGAATATTGATACTGTTGCAAAACAAATTCTCCTCTAAAGCAAACTTTTTTGAGAAAAGTAATAATCTTATGTATATCCTCAGGCTTCATTAGATTTCCTACATAAGTGGTTCTTATTTCAAAATCTATATCTTCATATTTATTAATAAGAATAATAGACTCCTCTATTAATTTCGGATCAATTGAACTTCCTGTTATTACATGTAATCTTTGAGCTTTTAATGGACTTTTTAAATCTAAAGCAATTCGACTAATATAAGGAAGGAGTTGTCTCAGAACTTCTGGACTTGTTCCATTAGTATCGATATTTAAATACTTTCCAATTGTATTTATTTCTTTACATAATTCTAATAAATCGCTTTGAAGTGTGGGTTCTCCTCCACTAATACTTACCCCACTAACTAATAAATTGCTTTTAATATTATCAATTAATTCATTAATTGTGATATCACGGCCTGCTTCCTTATTTAACAAATGCTTATTATGACAAAATCGACAGTTTAAATTACAACCAACAGTAAAAATAACCATGGCAGACCTGTGAGGTATATCTTTTGTTGAGATATCAATTATCCCACCAATCCTCATATTTTAATCAATACTCCCTTCTAATTAATTCTTTAACTTGATATAATGGTAAAATAAAAGGTCCTGGATATTCAAGTTTCAGAGAAGTAAGAGCTGCAGCGAATTTTAAAGATTCTTTAGGATTCTTAGTTAATCGTGAACCTAAATAACTAATAAAGGCAGTATCTCCCCTTCCTGTCCTCCCTTCTGAACTTTTATTTTTCCATGGAAAAAAAAAAGATACATTCGATGTAAATACAGAAATTCCTTTCTCATGAGTAATAAGAATTTCATTTGGGCCATATTTAATTAACTGTTCAGCTGCTTTATGAATATCTTTTTGATGAGAAATAACTTCTGCCTCTTTCTGATCAAGTTTTAGTACCAATACTTTTGTCAATATTTCTTCCTTTTCATCTTCTGAGAGATCTCTATAAAATACTCTATTACGATCCCTGATCCTAATAAATCCTTGAAGATCCAAACATATTTTATTTGTATATTTCTTATATAAGTAATTATATAATTCTAAATCAATTTCGCCGGCTACAATTGGACCAATGACAAAAAATTTAGTATTTATCTCGGGAATCTCTTCAACCTTAAAAGCTCCCGCAAATCCGAGTGGTTCGTAAGTTCTAAACTCAATGTTGTTTGAAGAGTAAATATTTTTTAAACCTGATGTTTCCTCAGAAGGATAAGCGTAATAGTTGATTCCGTTTTTTTTAAAAATAGTTAATAAGGAAAAATCAAATTCTTTTAATCGAGTGATAATAGTTATTTTAAGACCCATATGACTACCAGCAATTCCACCATAATAAGGAACACCACCTAATGATTTTGTACTAATTCCATCTATTTCGATTAAATCTAACGCAAGATGCCCAAGAATTGTAATATCAGACTTTTTACTCATAAATATAATAATAAAAAAAATAAAGAATTAAGAAATTATCGATATAAATTATGAAGAAATAAAAAAAGATGTGACTTTCTTTAAGATTTATCTGTGATGGATTTTCAATTCAATCTACTTCATAGTTTTAATAAAACTTTCTAAGATTCTCTCTTTAATTTTATAAAAATTTAACTTAGGGATTTGATTGATTGTCCTATCACTCTCCTCAATACTTTTATGTATTATTGAGCTTATATTTATTTCTTTAGAATCACCTCTAATGATTAGTTGTTTTAATTCCTCTTTATTCATTATAATTTAATACATATATGATCTATATAAACTTTTCCCACACTTTTCCCATTTTTTTTTAATATCCAAGAAAAACATTAAAAAAAAAGCATTTTTTTCAAATAAAAAATGATCATAAGGTTTTTTAATGGTTTTTAATTTCCCATTACAAATTAGTACAATATTTTTTAACATTTTAATTAGGTATGGGAACATGATCTTTGAAGATTTAATAGGATTACTTAAAAAGAAAGGGTTTAAAGACACACTACACGTACTGATTAATCAGAAGGACCATCAAACTGATAAGCACACTTTTTACAATGAATTAAATAAATTTTCATATTATAACTCCTTCTTTCGGGTAAAAGATGAATTAATTAAGAAAGGGTTAATAGAAATTAGTAACACAAGTAAACTAAAAACTATAAAACTAACAAAGAAGGGTCTAGAAGTCTACGAGAAATTAAATGAAATCAACGAAATGGTTAAAAAATAATCCTTTTATTTTTTTTTTCGACCTCTAATTCTTAGAGAAGTGTAATTCTTTTGATATTAAAAAGACTTATTGTAGGACCTCTTGGTACAAATAGTTATATCTTCGGTTCTGATGATGAAATAGTAATAATTGATGTGGGTGGAGATCCAGAAACTATAATTAATACAATTAATGATTTAAATACAAAACCTATTGCTGTTTTAATCACACATGGCCATTATGATCATACACTCAAACTCGGGAAAATTTTACGGTATTTTAAAATTCCATTAATGTATAGTAAAAAGGAATACGATTCTGGGACTTACCGTCAAAAAGAAGCAGATAGATGGCTTAAAGAAGGAGATATTATTGATGTAGGTGGAATGAGACTTAACGTATTAGAAACACCCGGTCATTCTCCTGGTGCCTTATCCTATTACTCGAAAGATCTTAAGGAATATAATGGAAATAAGATTGAAGGCGTTATTTTCACTGGTGATTTAATATTCCGAAGAAGTATTGGCCGGTCTGATCTTAGAGGTGGCGATCCACACCTTCTTTTTCAAAGTATTAAAACAAAAATTATGTATAATCCTGAATTTACAGATAATTTTCTTATTTGTCCAGGGCATATGGGTCTTACTTCTGTTGGAGACGAAAGAAAATATAACATGTTTAAAAATTACTTTTTATAAATTTTAAGCTGATAGAAGAATATTTTATAAGAGTTTATATAAATTTTTAAAAACCTTAAATCTATTATAATATTAAAATTTAGAAATTTAGAATATTTCTCAAGGTGTTGTAAAGGTTGATTAATAGAGCAGAAGTAAAAGCTATAATTCGACGCTTCGAAGAAAGAGAAGGAATTCGTGGCGTAATCATCTGTGATTCATCAGGTTTGCCAATAGATTCTAATATGGATATCAATCTCTCAGAAGAAATAGCTGCTTATGTAACTTCACTTATCGGTAAAGGGCGTCAAGTCGTTGATGCATTAAATGAGGGCTCACTTAATTTTATACGCTTAGAAACATCATTAGGTGGAGAATCAAGAGAAACAATGATTGCACTAGAAGAGAATCTAATTTTAATTATTCTGAAATAATTAGTTATTTTTTCACTTTTCCTTTTTTAATTCCAAAATATAAATTTAAATTGCTTAAACGATATATTTAAATATATATTTAATTAAGATAATTTCTTTACTAATTTCAGATTTCAAATCTATTAGAAATAATAATATAAGAGAAAGTTACTATGGTTGATAAAAAGGTTCTTGAACAGAAACTGGCAGAACTCATGGATATTGTGCCAGAAACGGAAGGTTTGATTGCTGCTGATGCAAATGGAAAGGTATTAATAGGTCAAACGATTACAGAGATGGATCATGCAAAGATCGCTAAAGCCTGTGCTACGATAATTAAGGATTCTAACAATTTAGGCCAGGATATTGGGAAGGGTTCTTTAAGAACTACTACCATTGAACTTGAAAAAGGGTATGCTGTTTTAGTTGGTTCAGAAAAAAGCGTGTTAATTGCTCTAGCGGGTGTTGATGGTAGGAGCTCTTTAGGGCTCATAAAGAGAAATTTAATTTCAATTTCTAATTTATAAATTTATTCTCTCTTTTTTTTAACAAACAAAAAAAGTTAATTTAAACAGGTCACTCTTTCGGCTTTTTCTTTTTATCTGCTAAACCTCTTTCTTCCAATAGGGAATCTAAATCTACTTTTTCAGGTTCTTCTTTTTTTGGAGTTTCTTTCTTCTTTGTTATTTTTTTGACAGGAGTTGGTTTTTTCAATTCAGAAACTGGTACATATCTTTCCCTTCTTGGTTTCTTTCTAAATGGTTCTTCAATTGGAGTTTCAATTTTTCTTTTTATTCTTCTGGAATAGATAATTGCTGTTAACCATACTAATGCAATAATTGCCCCGATAATGAATATAAAGAATTCAACAAAATAATCTGTAATTGATGAATCAAATGTTTGAAATGAAGCTACTTCGGACACGAAAATCGAATTATTAGTTATTAAATTTTGTGCAGTAATTGAAATTTCAATTTCAACATTATTAGTATTACCTACTTGGACTTCTAGAATAAAACTAGCAGATTCTCCAGCGATTAACGTATCTAATTTTAAATAATCAATTTCGACAATAGAATATGTAAAATCATGATCAATATCAATCATGATATTTGTTATTTTTAAATCCGAATTTCCGAAATTCAAAAGGTTAATCCTAAACGTAGCTGCTCTATTTCGGATAATTTGTGATCTAATCGATGAAATTGATATTGAGAGATTATTTCTTTGATGTATAATAGTGACTGACATATTTTTTTCGGCGCCATTAATTGTATCACCATCCCAAGATAATTTAACTAATAAATTTTCTGTAAAATCAATTGGTTCAGTATCAATTAAAAAAGTTGTAAATCCATTTGAATCTGTGATGTCAGAACCTGCATCAACCCATATATTTTGTTCATAGTATTGACAAGATACATTTTTTCCAGATAATTCCTCTCCAAACTCCGTAGTTAAAATAGAACTCAAATTAAAACTCGTACCTTTAATAGGATTATCAGGAGTAATAAGAATATTTGTAAATTGACTATTTAGAGTTAAGGAAAATATACCTATAAATTGATCATAGCTGCTAACATAATTTTGATCAATAATATTAACCAAAAAGATGGAATTATAAGGATAATAGATGCATTCCTCCCTTTCAAAATCATATAAGATTGATCTACTTGGCGTATCCTCAGCAACCCTCAAACCAAGAATATGACCTTCAAAATTATTAGAAGTTTTATTACTCAATAATGAATAATCTGGACTCTCAAATTCTCCTACTGCAAAATCTTCGATATAGATAGTTATTAATGTCTTTGCGCCTCCTAATCTAATTGGTGCATTAGTACCTTCCCAAGTATTAGAACTAATATCCAAATTTGGAATTGATAATTTTACATTAAATTCCCTCTCATCATCCTCATGACCTGAAAAATTCAGTGAAATTGTATTAGACGTATTTTCAGCTATGATCCAATCTTCATTAATATATGATACTAATTTTACATCGATTTTTACATCTACAGGAAGAAACACATGCATATTCTGTAGTGAAACACTTATATCTACAACTTCATTTGGATTTAGAATATCTTGACTTTGTTTAAATGAAGATAATAAAATTGGTATCTCTTGATCTCCTATTTTACGAGAATAAATTGTGTCTATTCCCGTATTATTTATAGGGTAAAAGTTTGGCATTGAAATTCCGGTAGTTTCATTTATAGAAGCTAACAATATGGTGTAATTTCGAAAAACCTTATTTTTGATTTCACCATCAAGAACATTCTTATCTATTTGTGAGTAATATTCACAATCATACAAATTAACATCATAAGTATCAATATATATAGGTATTTTTTTGCATCCAATCGCAGAACCATTAAACCAAAAGAAACCTAAATGATATTCTCCAAAGATTGTAAGAGTATTTGTTAAATTTAAAATTGTCCGGTTGTTAAAATCATATCTTAATACTGTTCCATCAATATAACCATTTGTCCAATTTAATTCACGGAATTGTGAGCCATTTGGATAGAAAAGAATAGAATTCACATCTCCAGTTTTAGGAGCGTTAGATTTGTGATCTTGTATATCTACACTAATTGATATATTATCTCCATACATAAAACCATTCGATTCCCATAGTTTTCCTTTATAATTAATGTAACTATGCATATCATGAATAAAATTAAATGAACTTAAATTAAGTGTATATAATCCGTTAAGTGTTACTAAGCTTGCATCAACAACAACTTTATTTTTACCAGGATCTTCCTCTAAAATAGCTTGAGCTGGTTTATAAGTAAGTATTTTCTCATTATTTGGGTCCGTAACGTTATAGGCTGTAAAATAATCTTGAAAAATATACCAAAATTCAACAAAATTCCAATTATTGAATGATATACTAGAAGCATTAAAATCGTAACTAAATAACCAATTAGGATTTTTGTTATAATATACAGAATAAATAGCCGAAGCATTTTCAACCCAGTATCCAATTACTGAATATGAAACATTGAACTTGAATCCTTTGATTATTGACTTGTTCCACGTGAGATCAACTCGGAAATTATCAAATGCATCATCTTCAATGACAATTGAGAAATTATCCTTCCATTGACCAATACCCCATGTCAAGTATGAGCTTTCATTATAAGGATATGCTTTATCCTCTAAATCTTCTAAGGGTATATTTTGAATTCTTAATGTATGGTTATCGTTAACGATAAAATCTGATGGCATATATCCTCTCGTAACATTTAATTTGAATGAACTAGCATCTAATTGTCCTGATGTGTACGGTAAATCATCTGTTGTAATTACTTTTTTAGCATTTCTCCAATTTTGACCGTCATTATAAGTTATTTTTAGTTGATGTTCAGTTTCACTATCACCATAAGTGAAATGAGGTAATGTAACCAGACTATATACTTCTTTTGAATTATTAGATTTTATCACTATAAAATAATTATAAAGATCCATATTACTTGTGTTTAGACTATTAAATTCAAAATAAGAAAGACTATCTCCAGTATAAGCATGCACAATTGTTGAATCTATCATTTCATCATAATCTGGACCCAAATCAATATTTTGTAAATTACTTTCAGTTCTAATAATTGTTCTATTCGCCCTATATAAACTTATATTCAATTGAGTAGAGGCGGCTTCTGTAAGATCGAGAGTTCTAATCCAAGCATGAAAACCATGAACTGTTGATTTTTTTCCCTTCAAATCAAATTCTAAAGCAACATAAGATTGATTTGTTATCGGCAGATCAAGAGCATACACAGATTCTAATTCATATTCATGCAAAAGAGCTTCAAATGAATCTCCTCTTTCTAAAACAAATTGAATCTCACAAACATTACCAAGATCGATGAAATTCAAATTTTCATTAATAAAACGATCCTTTAATTGCTGAATACCTAAACTACCATTTATGGGGAGTAAAGAGATAATTTCTTTCCAAGTTGAATCCGAATAATTCTTTACTCGTACAGTTAAGTTTACATCTTCGTTATTTTGAATAGTAAGGACTAAAGATGAAATAAGCGCTAAAATTTTCGTCCTATTAAATTCAACATCACCAGTTGTTATATCATAATTAGTGCCTGTGAAATTGGCTGATATTGTAAAATTTAATAATCCATTTGGAGCATTAACTTCAATAGATGTGCCGTTGTCATTATCAAATAGATAGTCAGGTACATATTGCCATAAAGTTGATATTGTCCCATTGTGAAATGTAACATTCGAATAATTTTCATTCTTATCAAAATTAAATGAGATAAAATTTTTCGCATAGAGTGCACTATTATTTTCTATGATATAATATGTTGTATAGTTGCTTTGAAAATAAAAAGTAAAGTTCCCGTTAGTAAGAAACATATCCTCAGAAGGAATAGAGGGAATTTCGAAAAAACCTTCATTATTCAATAAATTTTCTGAAACGTTATTTGCATATATTCTAACGGCTTGATTTACGCCAGAACCTGTAATATTGTCATCTAAATTAGAATTAGAGCTCCTAAGAGCATCATTTAATAAATTTTCATCAAGATTATTATTTCCCTCTCCACCTTGAAGAGTATTAAAATTATTTAAGATCTGCACATTTGCTAGGCAAATTGTAATAATGAAAAGCGCGGAAAAGAATAGTCGCTTTATCTCTTTTTTACCTCGAATCAAGAAAATTACCGAAATATCTAATTTTTGATAATAAAATAATTTAAAAGTATTAAAATTTGCTAAATTTATTAATTTTATTTAGGTTAAAGTTAAAATGACAAAATATTATAAAACTCCAAAACCTTCTATATATCTAAATAAGTTAAAAGTTTCAGGAATTAAGAGATGAGCGAAGATCAAATAATAAATGAAATTGAACAGAATCAAGAAGAGTACATCAATTTCTTACAAAAAATGATTCAGACAGAATCTTATAATCCTCCCGGTAATGAAAAAAATGTAGCACTTGTAATTGAAGAATTCCTAAGTGATTCTGGAATTAAAACAGAAATTTATCCCTTTGGCGATAATCGAGCTAATTTAATAGCCTACTTAAACGATAATTTTAATGGGAGAAATCTCTTATATAACGGACATATGGATGTAGTTCCTCCTGGAAATGAGGAGGAGTGGAAATTTCCTCCATTATCTGGCATAATTAAGGGTACTAAGAAAAATAGAAAGATTTTTGGAAGAGGAGCGGTGGATATGAAATCTGGATTATCAGCAATGGTAATAAGTTTAAAGATTTTAAAAAAATTGGGCTTAAACCTATCTGGAAATCTAATCCTTAATGCTGTAGCAGATGAAGAAACAGGAGGAAAATTAGGGGCAAAATGGAGTTTAGAGAATCTATTAAAATCTATTAAATGTGATTTTGCAGTTGTTGGGGAAATGACCGGGATGCAACCTTTAGGTAAAGGAATTTCCGTTGGTGAAAAAGGGCATCTACATCTAAAGGTTATAACAAATGGGATTATGGGTCATTCTATGATGCCTTCTATGGCAAAGAATTCTATCAATATGATGAGTGAAATTATTTTAAACTTGGATAAAATGGATAACTATATGCCAAAAATAGAGCCACCAATTTCTTATGAACGATATAAAGAAATTTTTAGTAATTTATTTCCAAGTAAAGAACAATTTGAAAGAATTTTTAATGAACAAGAGATTCTTCAAGTTATTTTTGATTCAATGACACAGTTTAGTAAAAGTTTTACTATGATTAATGGGGGGTTCAAAGAAAATGTGATACCTGATCGTTGTGAAGCAATTATTGATTTCAGATTATTACCAGGTCAAAAAGTTGATATGATTCTTGACGCTTTAAAAAAAGTAATTACTAAAGATTTAGGTTATGAAGTAAAAAATGAACCTAGAGGAAATCCTCGAGAAGTTTTTGTTTATATCGAACAATATCGTTATAGTGAACCTTCATATTGGGAAAATTGGGAAAATTCTCAATATCTAAAAGATTTTGTGGATATTTTAGTAAGAATTATTGGAGGAAAACCAGCTTATATACTTGGAATGGGGACTTCCGATTCTAGATATTTCCGGAATAGTAATTTTTGCCCCCAAACTATTATCTTCGGACCCGGAGAAGGATTCGCTGCGCATACCATAAATGAATCAATTAAAATTCAAGATTTTATTGATATTATTAAAGTTTATACAGTATTTGCGTATAATTTTCTAAAATAGCTCTCAGCTATTTTAATTTGATAGAAATTTATAAGATTTTACTACTATTATTTTATTAAAATTCAATTAAAAGGAAACAATAGAGACGATTTGCCTGATTTAAAAATAGAAGATACCGTAATGCTTTTAGATGCTTCAAGGTCAATGTTAAGGAAGGATTTTAAACCAAGTAGATTAGGTGTTCAATTAGAAGCAGCAAAGAATTTCATTAAATCAAAATTATCAATCGATATGAAAGATCGAATTTCTGTAATCACTTTTGGAAACACCACTAAAAAATTAATAGATTTTGCATTTGAAGAAGATAAATTAATTGAGTCCTTAAAAAAAGTTCAAATCTCCGGCCAAGGTTTTTTGCATGAAGGAATTGCTTTCGCTTTACAGATCCTTGTTAAAGAAATGCGTAAAATTGGTGGTAAAACACCTCGAGTTTTCATAATAACTGATAATAAACTGAAAATTGATATAAATAAATTAACTAAAATGATTGAAATTGCTAAGGGCCTTGGTGTATTTATTGATGCTTGCCAATTAGGTGGAAAGCAAGAGTATGGAGATTTTTCTTTAAAGAGAATAACCCAGAGAACAGGGGGCGATTATGGTTATTTTAACAACTCTAAAGATTTGGTTAATGCCGGAAAAGAATTCGCTTCAAAAAAGGATGTAAAAGGAAGCGCAGATTACTTTTCTCCTGGGGAAAAAAAAGATATTGCCCCATTAGTAAGTGAAATTGCCTTGCCATTAAGAAGACCAACATTATTAGATATTCGGTTGATGATAGGAGGATCTAGTCGAGGGCAAGAAAAATGTCAAATATGTCATTCTATTAAAGCTGCTGTTACAGGTGCTGATTTTTTCAGTGAGGGGCGCTATTGTCCCAGTTGTGATAGAGCTATGCATTTATCATGTGCTGCAATGTGGGCAAAAAAGACGGAATATAAAGAAAATGTTTTTAGGTGTCCTTTCTGTTTTTTTCTTTTGGAACTCCCACGAGCGGCATTAAAATTAGTTAAAGACAAAACAGAAGAATTATCAGACATAAGGATTGTAGAAGAGGATGATATCTTTGAGACAAAATTCTCATTAATCCCAGATGAAAAGATTGACGATATTGATTCCTCTTGTTCATATTGTCATAGTATTTTTTTAGGCGATTTTAAAGTATATCAATGCGAAAGTTGCAATTCTTATTATCATGAACCATGTTTTCAAAAGATGTATAAAGAAATCAAAGCATGTAGATATTGTGGAGCAAAAATAATCCTAAAATAACTAATTATTTATTCTTATATGTTTAAATTATTTAAGTGTAGTATTCTTTTTATTATTAAATTCAATTTAAGAGGTTGATTAAATTAGATACTAAAAAGAGAAATAAATGGGTAGTCACTTCGGCGTGGCCATATGTAAATGCTACACCACATTTAGGTAATTTAATTGGAAGTACACTTTCAGCAGATGTATTTGCGAGATTCTTGAGAATGAAAGGAGAAGAAGTAGTTTTTGTTTCTGGATCAGATTCTCATGGTACCCCCGTTTCTGTAGAAGCAAAGAAAACAAATGTTCCTGTTGAAGAACTAGCATTTAAGAATCATAATATTATCAAAGACTTACATGAAAAATGGCAAATTTCTTTTGATAATTATACAATAACTCATAATCCTACTCATATTGAATTTGTACAGAATTTTTATTTAGATGTTCAGAAAAATGGATATATCTCAGAAAAAGAGATTGAATCACTTTATTGTAAACATGATAATTTGTTTTTACCTGATAGATTTGTAGAAGGAATATGTCCACATTGTCAATTTGAAGATGCACGAGGAGATCAATGTGATAACTGCCAGAAATTATTAACTCCTTTGGAACTGATTGAACCTAGATGTGCTATATGCGGAAACAGCCCCACAATTAAAAAAACAAGACATTGGTATTTTGATCAACCAAAATTACAAGACGAATTAAAAAAATTAATTGAAGAAAATGAAATAATCCCTACCAATGCGCGACAAATGTGCTTAAATAGTATAGCCGAAGGTTTACCTGAACGAGCAATTACACGAGATTTAGAATGGGGGATTCAGGCTCCATTTAAGAATGCTGAAGATAAAACAATATATGTATGGTTTGAAGCAGTATTGGGATATATTACTGCTGTTAAAGAATGGGCTGAAAAACTGGTAAACGATCCAAGGAAATTCAATTACTTTTGGAATGATCCTAAAACAAGAACAGTTTTTTTTATTGGAAAAGATAATATTAATTTTCACTTAATTGTATTTCCAGGGGTATTATTAGCTTATAATGAGGACAAAGAAGATAGTCAAAAACTTGTATTACCATATAATGTTTCTTCTACCGAATTTTTAATGTATGAAAATCAAAAGTTCTCAAAATCTAGAGGAATTGGGATTTGGGCCGATGAAGCTTTACAATTAGCTCCATTAGATTATTGGCGTTTTAATCTATTATATAATAGACCTGAAACAAGTGATACATCATTCTTATGGTCTGAATTTGATAATAATAATAAGATGCTAAATGATGTAATAGGTAATTTTATTCATCGCTCTATGACTTTTATTAATAGACAATTTAATAGTAGAATACCAGAAAAGATTGAGCCAGATGAAGTAGATAAAGCCTTTGTATCAAAAATAAACTCTATTTCTGAGATAGTAGGAAATCTTTTGCAAAAATTTGAAATTAGAAAAGCATTGAGAGAAATTGTGAATTTTGGAAGAGATGGCAATGTTTATTTAAATGAAAAAGCACCATGGCACCTAATTAAGAAAAATAAAGCCGCCGCTGGTTATGTTTTTAATTTGTGTGCTCAAGCATCATATGCTTTGGCTATATTGTTAAGTCCATTCATCCCAGAAACCTCTGAAAAAATTCTATCATACATAAATTGTCCAAAATTATCAGAATTAACATGGGACAGTATAAACGATAATACCTTAAAAGCCGGGCATAGAATTAAGAAACCAGAACCTCTTTTTCAGAAATTAGATATTGAAGAATTAAAAGAAAATTATAAAAACCTTAAGGAAGGAAAACCAAAAGAAGGTGAAAAAGATGTGATTTCTTATGAAGATTTTAAAAAATTAGATATTCGAGTAGCTTTAGTTGAAAACGTGGAAAAGGTTCCCAAAGCAGATAAACTTTATAAGCTTTCTATTGATTTAGGATCAGAAAAAAGAACTCTTGTTGCTGGATTAGCAGAGCATTATAAAGCAGAAGATCTAAAAGGAAAAAAGATTATTGTATTAACGAATTTAGAACCTCGTAAATTAAAAGGAATTTTAAGTGAAGGGATGCTTCTTGCTGCTGTTGAGGGTGATAATGTATCAGTTTTAGTACTTGATAAAGATCTTCCTTTGGGAGCAAAAATAGAATAAGTTATAGTTTCAAGGAAAACAAAGGGTTTAAACGAGCTATAATATCTCCAAGATCTAACTGAATAGTTTTAAGGATGATATCACGACCTCGATACGCATACTGCAACTCACTTACATTTCTTACAATTTTTAATCGACTAATATTTGTCTTCAACGAAGTGACAAAATATCTTTGATCCTTGTATTCTAATATATCCAAAACATCTTCAACATCAGTAAATTCATATCCTCCTCCATGTGGAAGAATACACGCATTTTTTAATAATTCTAATAATTCTAAATTTTTTGCTCTTTCTAATAGATTTTGATTTCTAAGAGTTGTCTCAGAAAAATTGGTTTTACCCTTAAATAGATAAGCAGCAATATCTGCTCTAAGAGTGGTAGGAAAAATGTCTGAACTAATTAAATCACATTTAAGATCTGTACAATTACTTCCTAGATACATATTATTATAATCTTTTAAAAATTGATGTGGTTGATTACATATAATTTCATACCCATAATCGAAAAGATGCTTAGCTATTATCTCTCTTTTCCCACTCGAAAATTTTAAAGCTTTTTTGCTGAATTCAAAATAATCTTTAGCATCAGAGTCTAATAAAATATATTGTGTGCCTAATTTACAATTTTCTTCGAGTGCAACATCTTTTAATGCCTTTGATCTATCAATATAAAGCCCAAGACCATATTTATCGCTTCTATATTCTGGAGCAGACCCATGAATAAGAAAAATATAAGGTGGAAGTTCGATATCAGAAAGATTCTTTAATTCAAAGCAATTAATAAAATGATTAGAGATTCCATAATCCCAATCAATTAAGACTCCATCATGATAAAGTTCTTCTGATTTAATAGTGTCAATTTTTTTTATTAGGTCATAAGGATCAGGTAATTCTTCTAAACCACCCACTAAAATTCCGCAACAATTAGGTTTAGTATTTAGGAAGATCAATTTGTCAGAACCGTCTCCCCAATTCAATCTTCCACCATATCCCAATCCAGAATTCCATCTAAATTTATTTCTTGAGATTGTCTCATCAGGAGAGGAAATAAATGTTGCTTTTGGTTCAAACCCATATTTTTCTTGAATAAGATGTAGCATCGCAAGCCCATATTTCATATTTGCTTGACATAATTTTGAGGTCCCATCATTTAATCCTGTTGAAAAAATAAACTGACTTGCTCTATTTAATAAATCCAATCGTGAAAGTTCTGAAATTTTTGGAGATAGGAGAGAAGAATCCATTTTAGTAAAGATATTAGTGCACGTATTATACTCTATCTAAAAATATATGGAAAGAATATATATATAATATTAATGATATTACCTTGAAATAGCCCGAATAAAAGATTCTAAATTATTGATGAAAAATTAGTTATCATGAACGAGTCGGAAAATTTTGTATTATTTGATTCCTTAAAAGATATTAGAATGAATGGAGAGTTTACGGGTTCAATTATATCAAAATGGCAAGATAAAATTATCTTTTCAGATAACATTAAAATTTCAAATTCTGAAGGAATTAATATATCTGAAGGGTTATTAACCGGGTTTGAAAAGAAAGGAAGAATGTTAAATCCACTTTCAAAAAACTCTAATTTTGAATGGGATATGAATGACGTTCCATTGGAATATTCAGTTAAAATACCCGAAGATACAATGGAGAAGTATGATCAAGGACAATTTTCCAATGATTTTCCATTTACAATTAATCTTCTTCATACTGCTGCCTTACTTTTTAATGATCCTAAATATGGATTGAATCATTTAGATTTTTTTAAAGGAGAGATTCTCAAGAATCCTGTATCAATGATAAGAAATGGAATTATTATTGCTGATAGAGTAGTTATTGATGATAATGGTGATCCTGTATTTTACGATTGCTTAATTGTTGGAAGAGATAAAAATGATGATCTTAATATAAGCTATGAACCAATTATTAATGTTGATGATAAAGTGGTTGAATATATCATAATTTTAGGTATCGAGGAACTAAAAATATAGATAACTCTGATGCATAATGCTACTTTATGAAAATAAGGAACAAAAATTATTAAACCTCTTAAGATTTACAGGCTCTCCCTTTAAAAAATTTGTTTCTACAGGAGAAATTGAAGAAGATATTGGTTTAGTACATTCGAGACAAGATTTTATTCAATCTATTATAAATATCATTGAGAAAGAAGAAAATTTCATATTACCTATTATTGGAAATGTAGGAACTGGAAAAACTCATGTTTATTGGGCTTTAAAGCACGAATTATATTATTATAATATTGTTTATATTTCTTTAGAGAATGTTATAAAGAAATTCTATAACAATACCTATACTGAATTTATAGAGAATATGGGAATAGACGTATTAAGAAATATAGCAAGAAGACTCTGCAATGAATGGGGTGCTTTGGAGAGAAAATTTGGCTTTTTTCATTTGGGTAATATTGAAAAAGTTAAAAAAGAAGCATTTGAAAAGTGGGCTCCAAATTTTGACAATAAAGATGCTATAACGGATATAATTACAGCTATAATAACTCATCAACTAGATCCATACAAAAAATTAGAAGCGGAAAGATGGTTTTTAGGAGAAGTGATCGATGTAAGAGACCTTTCAAGGTTAAATCTAAAGCATGACTTAAGAGAAAGGAATAATTCTTATACAATGCTTAAGGTACTGGTTGAAAATGCTATGATCAATAGTGTTTTATTTATTGATGATGTCGAAAAAATTATTTCGATGATGAGTCCTATATCTCTTGAGGAGGAAACAGAAGAAGTATTCGATCGAAGCTGGCTTTATGGAACTAGACAGTCACCTGATAAAAGGAGAGCCGAAAAAATCCTAGATAAAATCTTAAATTTAACTAAAATTGACGGTCTTAGAATCATTATTACATTAAAATCAAAAGAGTTCTATAAGGAGATAGTAAGTGAAATTGAAGGTAAAAATAATAATCTTCTAAAGCTTGTAAAAGAACCAATAGTTTTATCAAATTTCGTTGAAGAAGATCTTTTTCACTTTTATAAGAAGAATTTGGAATTTTTTTTTGGTCATATCAATTATTTTGACTATATTAAGGATTTCTCTGATTCATTTTATCCTTTAAATGACAATGTTTTGAAATTTATATTCAATCAAACAAAAGGTAATCCGAGAGAAATAATAAAATTATTAATAAAGATTTTTAATGAAATTTTATTATCTTATGAGGATTTAGAAGATGTACTTAAGAAATATGAATAGTTAAACATGTTCATAATCTTTTCATAAGAATTTTTTCGTATATATCTATTTCTTTAAGGAAATTCTCCTTATATTGTTTTTCCCAATTGGAGTTAGAGATTTTTTGTCGAAATGATTCTAAATTCAGCATAGACCTGAAATATATTAATAATAATGCTCTAATAGCATGTGCTTTTAAAATTTTATAATTATCTTGATAATTTAGAGAAAAAAACAATTGATTATAATCAGGCATAAATTTATCCAATATCTTTATACAGAGTGATTCTAACTCAATATTTTTTAAACTCAATGCTTGAAAAATGTTTTTTCTTATAATAGGAGGAAGTTCTTTTAAATTCAAAATTGATTTAAGAGCATTAACTTTAATTGGAAAATAATCATCATTTACCGCATATCCTATTAGTTTAATAATATCTTCGGCTATATCCAAATGAGTAGTAATTTTTCCAATCGCTTGAATTATCTCATTTCTAATCCATCGATCTGATGAGTAATATGTATCTATTAATATATTTATGAATTTTTCTTCTAATATGTTTAATTTACCAATCTCTCCAAGCAAAAAGATCCAATTCAACTTAACTTTTTCAAAAACCTGCGGTTCCAAGTTATTCTTGAAGTGTTCTATATACTTAAGATAATCTTTATCTGGATCTTCACTTAATTTTATTAAGAAATCGTTTATTTTTTCTGGATCGTTAGTCTTTTTGATTTCTTCAAAATTATTTTTCAATATTTCCATATATCTTAAATAGACTTTTTATTTATCTGGGTTTTCAATAACACTTTTTAAAGGATTTATCATCTCAGACGCCAACCGTGAATAAAATACTTTTCTAAATTTTTCATTTTGAGTTAATGGTATAAATTTATCATTCATTTTCTTTGCACGTTCATCATCATGTGGAAAATCATAATAACCATGTTCTTCATAATAATGATGATCAGCCTGAAAAACAAACCTCATTCTTCCAAAAACCGCATCACGTAAAACCTTAAATCCACCAACATAGAGAAATGACTCTGGTTTGATATATCCCGATTTTGAAAATGAAATTAGACTTTTTGCAAGATTAGATAATAAAGTATCAGTTTCTTTAGAATCTTGATATTCATCTGTAATAATATCTACTAGATTACTCTTTTGCATTTCAATAAGTGCGCTAAAATATTCTCTTATATTTGGGATTTGTCCTAATGGTCCACTTATAATCAAACCAAATTGTTTGCCATTTAATGAAGGTGCATGCCCTTTGAAAAAACTTCTGTCCAGGATTAACTTCCACCGGGACGATAAAAATCTATCTTTAATCACACCGGCAAATACTATTATATCATATGATTCCAATGAGTTCCAAAATTCAGTAAAGCCATCCTTGGCTTCATATACACACGTGTTGTCATATCCACATTGGATACAACCCAAACATCCTCCTTTAATATCAATATCAGAAATATTGATTACTTGAATCTCTTTGGAGAATGAATTTCTAAATCTTTCTATCATGTTAGTTAGATTAATACTTCTGCTATTTGAATCTGTAAGAATGACGATTTTTTTATTATCAACATTAATTTTTTCATCTTCACTAATCTCCAAATTTGGTTTATATTCAAAAGAATGATGTTTTATTGACGGATAACTTCTTGAAGTTGGTAGTTTTTGTTCAATATGATTAAAAAAATTCTCGGCAAATAAAAGTAAGTGTTCTCGTTTTTTCGGTATCATTAAATCAAACATTTCAGCAGTAAAAGAACCGACATAGTTCATTTCTAAGTCATCACAAATACCATTCATATATTTTATTGCGGTATGGTCATAGAAATGGATGGATGTAGTAATAACAATAGTATATTTATTTTTAAAAGCCTCCATTACTTTTCTTTCATAAATTAACTCAATGAATTTTTTATATTGAGAGGGAACAAGTAATACGTATAAGGGTGTACCCCAAATAACACCATCTGCACGTTCTATTTTTTCTATAACTTCTTGAAATTTTTCCTCATTAGATTCTAATTTTTTAATCTTCTGAGCGATATTTAAAATTTCAAGTTCATGATAAGGATATTTCTTTTGTATATATAAAATATACTGCATAGTAGCACTCATATTCCCTTTCGGACTTCCATTCAATACAACAATCTTCATTTTTATTTTGACTCTAAATGATCATTAATTATAAAAGATAGTGTCAAAAAGCTATAAATTGTTTTGTTTCGCTGAATAAAATTTGAATGGAATGAATAAAATAAAGTTAAAAATTATTTTCAGATTATTTAAAAATTTTTGCGAAAAAACGACCTGTATTTTTCATATATTCAATATATTCTTCACCAAAATATTCAATTAATATCTTTTCCTCATCAATCGCTTGAAGATATAAACCTATTCCACCAATAATATATAAAATTAATAAAAACCAATCTAAAAGTAGCATATTATAACCAATGCAAAATAAATTAAATGATAAGTAAATCGGGTGCCTGATATGCCCGTAGATCCCTGATGTAATTAATTTTCTTTTTTTTAAACCATCCATTGGATAGGACCAATAAATCCCTAATTTACGATACGCAACTAATAAAACAATATTTCCACTAATTATTAGAGTAATTCCAATAATTTGAACGATATCGCTTAGAATTAATAGATTAATGGCAGGAAAGATCAGTTTCCAATAATTATAAATAAAAATATTTAAACAACATATTGTAATGAATATGTTGATTAAAATAATTCCAAATCTAGCAAAGATTCTCGTTTCCTTTAGTTTATCGTTCACTTCATTGTTATTTTCATTTAATTTATTCTTTTTCTTGAGAAGAATGATATATACTATATTATACCCAAAAAAGAAAAAACTAATGATTAGAAAAATACGAACGATTAGGGAATTTAACATACATTATGAGGATCTATACAATATTAATTTCAAAATTTTTATAATAAATAAATTATGTGCATTGAAATCATTAAGAAATTGCGAGATTCAAAACCAATTTAGCTTTTTTTTTTGAAAAATGTAAAGAATTTAATATTTTTTCAAGTATTTGAATAGAATATCTAAATCTTTTAATCGATCAATAGGTTTAAAAATAATATCATCTGCTCCTGTTTTTGTTAAAATCTCCTCCTTATTTTCTCCGCAAAAAACCGCAGATATTAAAATTATTGGAATTGTATTGTACTGAGAACTTGATTTTAATATTTGGCAAAGGCGATCTCCATTTATATTACTGGTTTTTAAATTAATATCAAGTAATATTACTCTAGGCGTTAAATTCTTCAGAACATAAAAAGCTTCATCAGAAGTCTCTAGTGATTTAATATCAAAATCATTAGATTTAAAATAATTATCGATTGTTTTACGCTCTAATTCGTTGTCTTCAACATATAAGATGTCTACTTTTTTTACAAACCTAACTATATTTGGCTCTTCAAAATGGCGCTTTACAGAAATTTCTAGCTCTCCTAAAGCATCTATAGCATTCTGAACAACATCTTTGAATATTTCGTTTTCTTCGACGTAATTATTCAGCATTAAGAGTGAAACTTTAAGTGGTGAAAGTTTTTGTTTTAGTTCTTCATAAAAACTATTACCAATCTCGTATGTTTTAATTGCTTCTCTGATCAAATTATCAATTTTTTTCTCATCATAAACCTGAGGATCATTATAAGAGTTCTTCTTAAACATTGCTTCGAAATAATCCATGAAATGATTCACAAAATTTCTTATAATTCTCGCTTGGTTATTCAAGCGATATTCTTCCATAAAGACTTTTAATTTTAAGTCAAGAGAAGAATCTACATAAGTATACCATTTAATATTTTTCTTCAATTTTACTGGTTTTTTATTTTGATAACTAATTGTCATTAAACATCT
>JBHLRA010000017.1:0-6011 GCA_048883045.1 Candidatus Thorarchaeota archaeon
CTCTTTGTATTTACCCATCTCTATTTTACCCATTTATTCCTTTGTTATAATTTCAAAAATTTCATCTAAGCGAGGAGTTTTTCTCCTAAGGGTAATGCAACGTTCTTCTTCACATCCACGTAAAATGGCGATTAATTCATTTAAATGAATTGTAGGAATGTCTAATTTATCCCCAAACCATTTCTGCATTTTTTCTCGATATTCGGGTTTACTAAGAGTATATAGGCAAGTTGGACAGGGAGTTATCATGAAATCTGCTCCTACATTTTGAGCGCTTTTAAGTTTATTAGCAGTTATTTTTAGCGCTTCCCGGGGGTTTATTATGAGTTGAGACGCGCCCCATCCACAACAACTCTCTCTTTCTTGGTAATCAATTGGAATACCACCAAAAAGACTAATTAATTCATCTAATTTAGTTTTATTATTTAAATAATCTTCTATATTTGTTTTATCTCTTGATAAATTCAAATAATGACATCCGTAATGAATTGCCACTTTAAGATCTTTCAAATCAAACTTTAAAGAATTAATAACATCATTCCGAATTAGATATAAAAAATCTAAATCATGTACTAATTTAAGATTAAAATCTTCAAGAATTTCGTATTTTTTGGGATAATTTTTTCCAATTTTCTTCTTTTTAAGACTATTTAGGATTTTATTGGTTTTTTTTTTCACTTCAGGGATTTTTAAAAATTCCCGGCCTCTTAACAAACTATTATAACAGCCATTACAACTAAAAAAGACAATATCTGCTATTTGATTCATTTCATTTAGGTTTCTTTCATTAATAGCAGCAAATTGAGCGCGCGTTATTAAATTTCTTTGGAAGAAAGTGCCAGAACAACAAGATTGGTTAATACACATGCCCACATTTAATTGAAGTTCTTCTAAAAGATCTTGTATCCCCCATCTTACACCGGGAAAATATTTTTCTAAACAAGCTTTAAAAAGGCATAATTTTTTATCTTTAAAATATTCTAAAGGATTTCCAGGAAAATTTCTTTCAATTTCATTTAAATCTAAAGTTAAATTTACTGATTCCATTGATCTAAAAGATTTTATTATTTCTCCTTATTTTTTATTTTTTTTCTGTTTACTTGCTTTAAATACATATTTTATTCGAGCAAAATTACATATTTCATTTAATTCCTTCACTCGTTCTGGAGGCAAACCACCATCAAGAGGATCCTCCAATACAGTACCATTGGTTAAAAATCGTTCAGACATCTCTACGTATTTTCTTAAATCATTATAACGAGGTCCATAACCTTTCTTAAAACTTTCGTTTCTTAAATTAATGATTAATAATGGGATATTTATGTTATCTTTTGGGCAGACTCTCTTGCAGCGTTCACATAAGTAACAATACCAGATATCTGAATTTTTTAATACACTTTTATCTCCTCGAAGAACTTTTGTGATTATTTTTCTTACATTAAAATTGGATACCTTAGTGGCAGGACAATCTCCAACACATTTCCCACAACTAATACATTGAATGATGTTCTTATTTTCTTCTACATCATCAACAAGTTCTTCATAAAATTCCCAATTCCAATCTGAATCAGAATATAAGTTCATGATTTCGATTTTTTTTATAACATCAAATAACTTCTTATTCTATTTGAGAATCATTCTTCATTGTAAAAAAAATATTGGATTTATAAAAATAATTTTAATATACAAAATCTTTAATTTTGAAAATTTTTATATATTCTTTAATCATTTCTTTTAAGGTAAACTTATTTTAAAGTCTGGAGTTTTCTGAATGGTTCAATATAAAGATGGAAACATCTATCTGAAAGTAGTTTATTATGGCATGGGAGGATCTGGAAAAACTACAATATTAGAAACGCTATACCAATTAACAAAAGAAGGAAAAAGAGAAATTATGCCTGTGCATGAACTACAAAAAATTGATAGAACCAGCGGTACAACGCTTTATTTTGATAGGGGCCTTTTTCAATCCGCAAAAAAGAAGAAAGTATTCTATAGAGTATATACGGTTGCAGGTCAAAAATCTTTCGCTCCGCTGCGTATTAAAGTATTTGGGAAGCTTGAAGCCGAGACTGATGCTGTTGTTTTTGTAGTTGATTCTCAAATAAAATTCTTCGAAGATAATATTGAATTTCTTCTAGAGCTAAAAAATATAACAAATAATAAACTCATCAAAGAAATTCCGATTGTAATAATGCTGAACAAACAAGATCTTAAAGATATTATTAATGAAAATGACTTTATCCAAATATTAAAACAAGAAAGTTTGTGGTATGAACCTGGGAATGAGTTATATATATGGAATCCTTTAATATATAAAACTTGTGCATTATTAGAACAAGAAAGAGATGTATATCGTAGTTTTTATGAGATAGCAAGAAGAGCGGGATTATATCATATATATGGGGATGGGGAAGCTCCAATTGATAAATAATCTAAAATTGATTAATCTTCAATTTCTAATATAGGGATTGGATTACAAAAAAAAAGAAAAAATATTTAATCCTTTTTAATAAATATCTCTTTCATCCACTTTGGAAGCAAGAATCCACCATAAAATTCTAATGCACTGAAGATTAGTAAAATTCGAACAGCTACGACTAATATGGACAATAATGGATCAGTAGGATCTTCAAAAATCGATCCCAATAGAGAATCCAATATAGCAGCAACTGTGAATGTAATGAATGCAGCACGGAGTAATTTTCCTTTTAATCTTACTTCTTTATCTTCTAATTTTACTGATTTTTGAGCAAAAATAACTCCTGTTATCACCATAACTAAGATGACAAGTAATAAGTAAATTGTTATGAATATATCGAATTCTACTGTAAAAGGTCTGCTAGGATTAATGACTCCAATTAAATCCATATCAAGAAAGAACAAAATAAAAAACACAATTTCAAAAATGATAGAAAGAACAATTGTTACAATCAAGACTTTTTTCTGAGCGTCCCTATAAATCATGTCAGTAAAAGCGGTCAACCATGCAATAAGAGCAATAGGTATAAAGCAATTTCCTATAATAAAATACCATCTAATATCTAAGGATTGTTGAACAAAAAGATTCATTAGAAATGAGATTGAATCTGGCATCCAAGGGTTGGCTACTCCAATCCAGGATATTCCTACTAATAGATACAATCTACTTTTGAATTTGGAGTATTTAGATAGGATTGTAATTCCTATTATCAGAGAGATAATAACAAAAATCAGACTAAAAGACCCTTGAAGATAATCGACTAATTCAAGTGCCATATATATTCACTTTTTTTACGATATAGTGTGTATAAATGGTATTAAATTAGATGATTTAATATTTATATTTTAATTTTCCTAATGTTCAAATTGAATTAGATGATACAATAAATTTATAGGATTTTATACTATTTCATATTCTAGGAGCATAAGCTTATCTCTATGTTCTGATAACAATTTTAAATGCTCCATATATTCATTTAAAGAAATGTCTTGATTTTTATATCTCTCCACTAAATTCCCAATAATATAATCAGGTTTAAATTTAATGAATCGAACATCAGAAAAAAGGAAAACAAATGCCTTTTCTTCATAAATAAACTTTTCATCTATGAGTTCGTTAAATAATTCTTCTTTATTGTTTAAAATATTCAAACAATCATTTACAGTTAAACGTTCTTCTCTAAGAGTTTTTAAGAGTAGAAACACATCTTTATTAAAAAGTACTGTATGTATTATAGTTTTATTTTCAAAGGGTGAAATATTATTATAATCAAAATAGTACTTTTTTAAAGATTCTTTGTATTTTTTTAAAGAGCTTTGTTCCATTTTGTCTATTGGTAATTTGTTTGGAGGAATCCTTATACAGGAAATATCTTTTATAAGAAAATAACATTCATTACTTCCGGGTACATTTTTTTTTAGAACTAAATTTTCGTGTAGAAAAGAAATTAAGATTAAATCGATATTTGCTGTGGAAAAACCATATTCATGTTTTAAAATATTCATAAGTTTTGATCTAGAGATAACTCCCTTTCTAAGAATTTGTAAAATTGTATACTTAATTCTATCTTGAAAGAAGTTTACGAGATTTTCTTCTTCATCTAATTTTGAATAGTTTCTTATGGTATTAAATGCTTCGGAGATTGTACGAGTAATTTTGTTTGTATTTATCAATTCTATTAAATTTTTACTTATAAGACCTAAGATTTCAGGTGATTGTTTAGTTATATTATCATCAATATCTGTTGTGTTATAGACTAAAATAAGGAAATAAGCTTCTCCTTCAAATCGCTGGATAACCGAGACATAGGTTTTATCCTCATTCTCTGGTGTAAATTCTATTACAGAACTTTCTTTATTTAGCTCATGCTTTGCCCAAATTTTTAAAAAATCTTCATTTGGAGGGAATGACTTTTCTGGGGGATAGATTATAATTGGTTCTGGCCCTGTTTGGGTGTTCCAATGAGTTAAAATGATTCTCTCCATAATTTTTTTTTTAATTTTTATTAATTTTTTATTTTGTTTATTTCTCTCTTTAATAATGAGTTTTTGTATTATAATATTTGTCTATTTCAATTAAGATTCTAAAAGCTATTTATCTATTACGCAAATCAATTATTAGCTTATGAGAATTGAATTAAAATATAAAGATTAAAAAATAAGTCAAAAATCGATATTGAGATTTAGAAGAAATCCAAAAATGCAAGTTAATTAAAAAAATTCAGGATATGTCGTTTCAAGTCGATTAATTGTAATTGCTAATAGATTGAGCGCTTCTTCATTATTATTAATCTTAATATCCTCGACAAAACGATCTAAAATTCGGTTCCCAATTGAAATATCTTCTCGTGAATATTTTTTTTTTTTACATTTAAAGAGTAGCTCAAATTCATCTATTAACCAATCAAGTTCTTCTTTAAGGTTATCATGTAGTATTCTTTCATAATCCTGTGGGCTAACTGTCATTATACAACCTCTTAAATTTCAAAAAATATAAAATTTAAATTTACTTGTATCTAAGTCTCTAATAAAAATTCATTAATATAAAAATGTTCAAACCGAAAATTTTCTATACTATAATAACGTACAAATTAGAAGATTTGTACACAAAAATAAAAGCAATCAAATTTGAATATAAATATAAGTTAGAAATAAGATTTGGAAATATTGCTTTATAATCTCTCATGAACTATGAAATGTAATATTGTTTAACCAATTCAAGAATAAATTAGTCTTTAATTATTTATTTTTTTAAATGAGTACCGTGTGAATATTTTTGACAGTTCGTAAACAGTTTTAATGTTATTAGTTCTAATTGCTTCACTGAGAGCTTTATAAAATTCATTTAAATTCAAATTTACTTCGGGAAACTCTTTCAATACTATTTCTTGAGAGGGTTTTTCTTTTTTATTCATGGGAAATAATATTTAGAGGAAGATATAAAAAAAGTAATATTATCACCATAATACAAAACTCTGGTATTTTGAAGATAAATAAAAATATGCCTCTACATTTTGACATCTTCTTATCATTCTTTTAGCTTCTTGAATTCTTCGCTGATTTCAGATTATAAATTAAGTTACTTATCTATTTATTTTTTATGTGCGATATAAAATAAAAGAATTAAGAATTTAGCTGCATTCAAACCAAATCTCTTATTCTTGATGCTTCTTTTCATAAAATCTAGCTATGAAATAATAAGCAAGAAACATTCCAACTAAAACAGCTAATACTACTAATAATACAACATTGAAAATATTAGATTGAGATTCAATTAAAGCTACGTCTGTTGTATCAATAGGAGGAGTAAAACCTAAAAGCGCTCCCCATACTGAGTAGAAAAAAGAACGAAAGCAAGAGCCAATGAGAGTTCCAATGGAATATCGTTTTACATCAATATCGACTAAACCAGATGCATATGAAATAACATCAAAGGAGATAAAAGGAATAAATCGTGAAGCAATTATTACTTTAATACCATATTTTTGAATTAATTTATCAGCCATCTCAATCGCTTTATCTCCAACAAA
>JBHLRA010000017.1:6111-21805 GCA_048883045.1 Candidatus Thorarchaeota archaeon
TATTTTTTTAATTTGTCTGAAAATGATGTTTTTTTAGTTGATTGATCATCAGTATTATTTAGTGCCATAATAATCCGAAATAAGGTAAATCTTAAGTAATAAATGTAATTTAGATTTCTATAAAAACTATTATTTTCAATTATATTTATCAATTTAAACTTATGAAACCTTTTGTTTTTGCTCATCGTGGTGCTTCAGGGTACGAAATAGAAAATACAATTCCCTCTTTTAAAAAAGCAGTAAGAATGGAAGCAGGAATTGAAACTGATGTACAAGAGACTAAAGACAAGAAATTAATTTGTTTTCATGATTATTTCATTGAAGCAAATTCAGAGAAATATGACTTAAAGAGAATAACACTGAAAAAACTTAGGTCTCTGAAGTTTATAGATAACCGAAAAATCCCCAGTGTTCAGGAGGTATTTGAATTATTTCATAAAAATCATTCATTAAGATATAGTTTTGATATAAGAGATAAATTTGCAGGATTTAAACTCATTGATATTGCTAAGAGATTTAATATACTTGATAGGATCGAAATAACAGAGCGTCGGTTAAAATGTATTTCAAGTTTAAGAAGTTACAATAAAAAAGTAAAAATTGTCCATACCCTCCCTGAAATTATTAAACAAGTTAATAAAAATACTGTAAATTTTGATATGTTAAAAAATTTGGAAGTTTATGCAATTAATTTAATATTTTTAAGATCTAGTTTTGATAACTTTAAAGAAATTATTGATAATGGTTTTAAATGCTATATTTGGAGTGTTAATGCTAAATCACGGATGAAAAAAGTTTTAAAACTTAAGTTTAAAAATGAAGGTGTCGATGCTATTTATACTGACTACCCTGATATTTTTATTAATCTAAGAGATCAGATTAAAGGATAAATTATTTATATACAAAAAACAAATGGTATTGTTATAAATTAATAAATATAGATATGACCTATTTTGAAACCAATAAATAAACTATTAATTCTTATTATAATTGTTTGGGTAATTTTAGCTATTATTTTTGGATTTTATGATCTTAATATCTCAATTGCAGTGGTAGATGAAAATTCTGCGTGGGGTATTTTTGGAGCTGACTATGGAGAAGCGCCAGGATATGGTTTAATAGGTATTGCTATAAGTACCTTAATAGGAAGTTACAATAAGGATATAAAAAAGCAAAAAATTCCCGCATACGTTACAATATCTATTGGCTTTCTCCTATTTGTTCTTGGATTTGTTTTTGATGAGCAAGATTTAATTCTTGATGGAGGAGCTATATTTATTTGCGTAATAATATTTCTTATTTTAATGTTTAATAAAGATTGGCAGAATTTTAGGAATATCTCTGCGGTAATTACAATCCTAGCGGTGTTAAATCCACTAATTTTTGTTCAGCTAATAAAGTTATTTTGGGGGCGTATTAGATTTAGAGATCTTTCTTCTGGCTTCATTGATTTTACACCATGGTTTATCCCACAGGGTATAACAGGAAATCAGAGTTTTCCTTCAGGGCATACAAGTATGTCTTTTATGTTAGTGCCATTGTTAATTCTTGTTAAAGATCGTAAGTGGAAAGATCCTGTGAGAATAATTACTACAGTTTTAGTTCTTGGATGGGCGATTTTTGTTGGTTTATCTCGAATAGTGGTGGGAGCACACTATGCTTCAGATGTATTATTCTCAGGAATGATGGCGTTAGTTATTACAATTCTCTTCTATAAACGAATTTATCTTAAAAAATTAGAAAAATAGAAAAAAAATTGATTTTAATTAAGTTTTGCTAGTAAATCTAAAGTTTTTAACTTTTATTGGCACTACTATACTTTTAATATCATAAGCTTGCTTAATAGGTTGTTTAAATTCCTTTCCAACTTCAATTTCTTTAAGAATCCTAGGGATCTCATCAGTAAATCTCATATTTTTAGCTGATCCTATAATTTCTCCATTCTTGATTATAAATAATCCGTCTTTGGTCATTCCTGTAATTGACCCTACAGGCGGGTTCACAAAATTAATATAATGAAAATTTGTTATTAATAAACCATTCTTGGTTTCTGAAATCATTTCAGAGAGCCGGATGTCACCAGGCTTTACAACCGTTGCAAATGGAAAACCTAAAGTTTCATCTAAAATTGTATAGGAAGTTCCTAAAGCTCTAGTTCCTAATCTCATTGCATCTAAACGAGAACATGAATAATTTTTCAAAACACCATTTTCTATAACGGAGAATGGTTGAGTAGCTAAACCCTCATCATCTATTGGTCTAGAATCTAAATGATCGGGATTATGAGGATTATTAGTTATCGTTAATTTTTCATCAAAAACTTTTTGTCCGAGTTTGTCCGTTAAAAAACTAGCTTTATCTATTATTAATCTTGAAGATGTAGCATAACCAAGATAGAAAAGTAATTCATTAACAGCTTGATGATCTAATATTACTTCATACTCCCCAGTTTCAATCGTTTTAGCGCCTAAACCGTTTATTGCTCTTGTAGCGACTTCTTTAGACTCTTGTTCCATTCCAAGTTTTGATAATATTCTAGAACCAAAAGTACTATTAGAACGGCTTTCTTCACCATGTTCAAGAGCATTTATATTAATGGTTGAGCTTATATTCGTATTAGGGTAAAATACTTCCTGACCTCCAGAAGAAATAAAATATTTAAAGCCATCAGTTAATAACATGTTTCCTGAAACACCTTCAATACGTTTATCAATAGCTTCTCCAACAACAATAGCTTCCTCTACCTTGTCAACAATCGTATCTGGACCTATCTTTTGAACTTTAGGATCATTGAGACTTAATGACGGATATTGCTGTTTTTGTTTAACAATTCCAGGATAATGTGGATCCGGGGGAACTAATTTTGCTGTTGCAGTGAGATAATCCACGAGATTGAGGATACCTTTCTTTGTTAAATCATTTGTAGATGAATTAGTCCTTTGTTTATCTTTAAAAACAACTGTAATTGCAATATCTCGACGTAAATCTGTGTAATTTTGTAAAATTTCTGAATTTGAAAAACGAGTCACATATTCTTTTGCTATAGAAGCATTTACGAAAGCTTCACATCCAGATTCTTGTGCTCGTTTTAATGCAAGTTCTGAAAGTTCAATAATCAATTCTTTTTGTTTATCTAAACTCATTTTTTCCACCTCTCATCCACTAAATATGTTTACATTTTGAAATCTAGCCCATGGTCCTCCATGTGAAATCCATATTGACTGCATATATGGTGCTCCTTTTCCGCATACAGGACCATGACCTTCAATTTTCCATTCTTTAGTCATCATATCTAATCCTCCCCAAAACTCTGGTGTAGCTGCCTGGTATATCGTATTTTTCAAAGGTTTTCCAAGTTCTCCATTTTTAATTTCATAAGCAATTTGCACAGCAAATTGAAAATTCATTCTTTTATCATCAATACTATGAGATTTCCAATGAATTCCATAAATTCCTTCTTTTGTTTCGGCAATAAGTTCATCAATATCTTTGGGACCTTGAGAGTCAGGTTCTAAATATAAATTACTCATTCGAACGAGTGGAATACGATTATATCGATCAATTCTGGCATTTCCATTACTATGTTCCTGACCAATAATTTTAGCTGTTTGTCTGTCTGATTGGTAATCATTAAAAATTCCTTTCTTTACGACGTAGAATTTTTTAGTTTTTACGCCCTCATGGTCATACTTCTCATGTCCTAGAACATAAGGCATTGTTGGATCGCAAACTAAATTTACTTTATCTGATCCATATCTATAATTAGTGCCAAGTTTATCTAAGGTTAAAAAACTAGTGCCAGCAAAATCTGCTTCCCATCCCAAAACCCGATCGAGTTCTGACGGATGACCACAAGATTCGTGGATAGTAAGCCCCAGTTGATAAGGTTCTAAAATAAAAGTTGTTTTTTGTGGTTTTGGAACGACAGCTTCAGTAGCAAGAATTATTGCTTCATTCGCAATTTGCTCTGAGGTATTCTCAAAATCAAACATATCTATATACTCATATCCCCGCATATCGAAGAGCAAAATATTCCTATTCTGATTATCATTCTCAATTGCTGTCGCAGAACATCCTCCACCAGTAAATAACTCTTGTTCAGAAATCAATGTGCCTTCTGTATTTCCATAATCGAGATTAATTTTAGCAAAATACATAATATTCTCTCGCACTTTAATAGTATCTCCCTTTTCAGCCATTATAGAATCAGCCTTCTTCAAAATTTCTATCTTTTCTTTGATATCAACCTTAAATGGATCAATCTTAAAAGGAGTTTCATATTTATCTTTAATTATTGGTTCTTCAGTAAGTTCAACAGGCTTTTTTATTAATCTACTGGTTGCATTAGCTTCTTTTATAGCAGCATCAACAATTTCATCTAAATTAGATTTATCTATAATAGCAGTACTTGCAAAGCCCCAAGCTCCATTTTTTAGTACCCGAATTCCATATCCAATGTCTTTACATCTTTTTAGTGTTTCAATTTGTCCATTTCTAACCATTAGTTCTTCAGTTTCAGTTCCAAAAAATCTACATTCAGCAAAATCTACACCATTAGATTCTGCTTTTTTTAATGCTAAGCTAATTAAATCTTCCATGTTAATCAAAAAAGAATATTTTTAATTTAATTAAAAAGTTATTATGATTGATAACAATCAGTAAGGAGAAAATAATTTGAAAGAAGTATACAAAGATGTATATCATATTGGCGACAGTGGATGTTCTGTTTTTTTAATTAATACTCATAGTGAGGATGGTCTTGTTTTAATAGATTGTGGAATGAGCCTTGAAATGATAAAAAGGATCAACAAAGTCAATTTAAATCCTATGGATATAAAACATTGCATTATAACTCATTTTCATATAGATCACATAGCAGCTTGTTTTGATCTGAAAAAATTTAATAAAGATGTTAGGTTTTATGCTCATGAATTAGATGCCGATGCAATTGAAGAGAGTGGCCATGATAAAGAAACAGCAGCTATGTGGTATGGTGTAAAGTATCAACCTGTTAAACTCACAAAAAGATTGAAAGGAAATCTTGAAATTTTAAATTTTGGTATCTATAATTTTCAATGCCTTCACATTCCAGGCCATACTCCAGGTTCTATTTCAATTTTAATCGAAACAAAAGATAAAAAGAAAATTTTATTTGGACAAGATTTGCATGGTCCAATTATTCCCGGAATTAGTAATTTTGAGGATTATCAAAAATCTTTAAGAAAACTTTTAGATCTTAATGCTGATATCTTATGTGAAGGGCATTTCGGAGTATATCAACCTGCAAGTGAAGTTCGACGATATATCGAAAAATATATAGAATGAAACGCCTAGTTCGAATGGTATTAGACTACATTTCAATATATTTATTTTAAAAAATTAAATATTGCAATTAAGATAGTATTTGATTCGATATTTATGGATGATCAAGAAAAAAAGAATGCACTTTCAAGGTTTAACCACATATTTAGGAATGAAGAATTACATTATAATCGGAAAAAATTGCATTCAGGAAACATAATAGATTTAGAAGACGAGAGTTTTTTTAAACGAGTGAATCAGAAATTTATAAAAATGCTTGGAAATGTTAAAGGAAAGAAAATTTTAGATATAGGGTGTGGACGTGGTAACCTCTCTTTTTATTTAGCTCAAAAAGGAGCTCATGTTGTAGGTATCGATCTCTCTAAAAATTTTATAGATTTCTGTAAAAACGAAATGAAGAGATTAAATCTAGAAATTGATTTTAGAATTATGAATGCTCAAATTCCAGATTTCGAAGATGGATCATTTGATTTAATCGTAGGATCAAGAATTGTCCATCATTTACCAGATATCGAATTATTCTTCCGAGAATGTAAACGTATCCTAAAAAGGAAAGGCCATATTATTTTCATAGAACCATTAAAGAAGAATCCAATAGTTAATATGAATAGGAAATATCTTAAACCAAAAGAAAGAACATTTTATGAGCATCCGTTATTTTTATCGGAGGTTATGATAGCTAAGAAAGTGTTTGGAAATATTCAACATGCAGAATATTATATAATTTCTCCATCAGCTATCCTTTTTAAAAGGATTTTCAAAAAATCAAAGATATTTAGAATTATTTATAAGATTCTACAACTAATTGAAATTCCATTGTATGAAATTGAATTTTTAAGGCATTATTGTTGGCAAACAATTTTTAAATCAGTTAAAATTTAAGTCTAAAACTATTTTATTGAGAAATAACTTAGGATTTCTCTCTTTAAAGTTTCTAATTCATCTTCATTCACACAATCGTGATCCATGTTTTCAATTACGAAAAGTTCAATTTTATTTTTTATTTGACTAATTATTCCCTTTACTTCAGAAAGAGGAGTGATTTTGTCATTTTCTCCAGTGATAATCTTCATTTTTCTAAATTTCAAATTTTTTATGAATTTCTTGATTTGAAAATCATCGATTTTTAACTCATTTTTAGTTAATTCAATAAAATCGTTAATATTTTGAATTCCATTAAGATTTCCTGGAAGAAATCTATTAATATAACTTAATACTTTTGAGAACTCATCTCCATAAACATGTTTCTTTAAATCTAAGATTGGACTAATAAGTAGTAATTTATTTATGATGTGAATTTTAGAACATAAAATTAATGCAATATATGCTCCAAAATCGTGGCCAAGAATATTTACATCGTTTACATTAAAAATGTCATTTTTAGCCATAATTTCTACGAATTCAATAATCTTAAAAGCATCTGAAACTTGTGATTGAATGGATATTTTCCCTTCACTAAATCGATATCCCCTAAAGTTAAAAACTATAAGCGAATAACCTAAAATTAGTAAGTATTCATATTTTTTTACTATCTCTGTTAACGTAAATAATTGTGGAAATCCATGGAAATGAACAACTACTGGATAAGGCTTTTTGTATTTTTCTGCTGGAAAATATAATATTCCTCGTAAGATCTGTCCTTCAATTTCTATTTGAACTTCTGATACTTCATATGGTCCATCAAATTCTTTTTTTCTGAACTCCAAAGATCAATCAACTTATATTAGATTAGGATTAATTTTATCTAATTTACACTATTTATTAAATGCAAGATGGTTTTAGAAGATTGGCATACTCACAATGAATTGTGTCGCCATGCAGAAGGCACAATTCAAGATTATATTAAAAGAGCTATTGAAATGAAATTAGATCTTATTGGAATTAGTGATCATTTTCCTTACGAGTATCTAGAAAACAGTTCTCTTTCTATAAAGGAAGTCCCTTATCAGGAATATGCTATGAGGTTAGATGAGGTTGATTTATATCTTTCTTCTATTGAAAAATTAAAGATAAAATATGATAATAAAATTCAGATAAGAACTGCGTTTGAAATTGATTACTTTAGGAGCCATGAAGAAAGTTTGAGAAAATATTTTGAAAACACACTTGATAAATTAGATTATGTTTTAGGATCAGTTCACATTTTACATGGAAAATCAAAATTGTTTGCTTTTGATGATAGAAGATTTTTAAGTATGTATAAGGAGTATGAGAACATAGACAGCATTTATTTAGAATATTATAAGAAATTACAGTATATGATAAAGTCAAAAAAGTTCAATTTTGACATTTTAAGTCATTTTGATTTACCTAAAAAATATAATAAAAGAGCAATAAACAAAGAATTAGTCATGAATGAAGCAATTAAGACACTCGAACTAGCTAAAAAAGCAGACTTGACAATTGAGATAAACACAGGAGGGCTTAGAAAGGAAGTGCATGAACAATATCCAAGCGAGGAGATTATAAAAGAAATGTTTAATCTTGATATTCCAGTCTTATTAGGATCCGATTCTCACCATCCTGATGATTTGGGATATGAATTTAATGCTATGTTAGAATTATTGAGGAAAATAGGTTATAATAAATTAGCACATTTTGTTAGAAGGAAAAGAGAATTTATAGAAATATAATAAGAACTAATTTGATGAATAATAATGGGTAGAAATAAGAGTGATAAATGTGAAATATGTAATAAAGCGTTGATTTATGCAACTAAGCCAGAAGAGTATAAAGATTTAATTTGTGAATTTTGCTCAAAAACGTTTCATACTAATATCTATTGTATAGAGGGTCATTATATTTGTGATTCATGCCATTCTAAAGGACCAATTGAAATTATTGAAAATATATGTGAAGAAAGTACTCTAAAAGATCCTTATAAATTAGCAAATTTAATTATGAAGCACCCTAATTTCAAAGTTTATGGTCCTGAACATCATGTATTAACGCCGGCTGTTATTTTGACAGCCTTGAAAAACAATAAGATAATAAAACCTGATAGAAATGAAATAACACTATATGATATTAAAGAAGCAATACGAAGAGCTTCTAAGATACCTGGTGGGTGGTGTGGTTTCTATGGATCATGTGGTGCAGGCATGGGTTCAGGAGTAGCAATAAGTGTATTTACAGGGGCTACTCCATCTACAGATTCTCCAAGGACATTGGCAAATCAGATTACATCACGATCTTTGGATAAAATAGCTGATAATTTAGAACATTGTTGTAAAAGATCAGTACGATTATCAATTTGTGAGACTCTAAAATTTTTAAAAGAAAAATTTAGTATAGATTTAGAATATACCTATAAAAAGTGTGATTTTTCGAATATTAATGATAAATGTGTAAAAGAAAAATGCCCTATATTTTAAATCTATATTTTTCTACTCTGGATCCAGCCATCTGTGGCTAAAGAACTGAATAATTTGATATGTCTTGGATCTTTTGTATGGAATACAAGATAATTATCAGTAGAGTTCCCAATTGCTGCAAAGAATAATTCCTCCCCATCTCTAGTCACAACGTATCTATCTTCTCTTTCGTAATTTCTAAGAGAAATATTATCTAAACTTTCAAATTCTTCCAATAATTCATTGTGCTCAGCTAATCCAGGATTGACCAAACAAGCAATCTTCATAGACACGGATGATCGAAGTTCGTACAGATAGAGCTCTTGTAAATCTTCAATGCTAGGAACAACTATAGTTACATTAGCAATTGAATTTTCTAATATATTCCTCATTTTTTCAAGGAGCTCATCCTTAGTTATTTGAATATTTGTAAAATCTATGATGGCTCCTTGTTTAGAACTAGTTGGAGAATTTCTCAACTTCTCATTTTCTAATTCTAAACTTTCTATTTCTTCATCCGCTTTTGCTAATTCTTCATTTAATATTTCTATTTCTTTCTGAAGCTGAGTAATTGTTTCATCTTTATTTTTTAAGGAATTTAGATCAGTAGTAGAAGAGCTTAATTTTTCAATTTCCTCCTCCTTCAACAAGATAGTTTTTTCTAAAGTTTTGGTTTCATCATCCTTGGTTTTGAGAGTTTTTTCAAGAGTTTTAATTTGTTCATCTTTTAATTGTAAAGAATTTTCAAGCGTCTTTACTTGCTCATCTTTTAATTTAATGAGGTTATCTTTAGTCTCCAATTGCTTTTTTAATTCGTAATCCATTGTTATTTCTTCTCTCTTTTTTTTTATTTCCTACTCCATTAACAAAATTACAATATTTTATCTATAAAAATTTTATCAATAAAGATTAATATTTAAAAAGTCATCACTTCTAAATCCTCTTTTTCATTTTTCTATAAATCATTCCCAAAATTATTATTAATTTATTAGAATATCTTTTTATTTTCAATTATATTAATATTCATTCATGGAAGACCAAGATAAGATTATTGAGGAATTAGAATCAGATGTATCCGAATTAATAGAAAAACAGCTTGAATCTGTACCGGCAATATTAGGGATTAATGTTGGAACTCCGGAGGGTACAAAAATAGCAAGTAAATTTAAAGAATCAATTAAAATGACAGTTGGCGAGATTACAGCCGCTAATAGTAGTTTAGTATTTCTCTCTTCTAAGATGTTAAAGGATTCCCTAAATCAAGAAGTTACCTATAATTTAATAACAGGTAAAGAAAAGATAGTACTTTCCATATTAGCTGAAAATATCACAATGATTACATATTTAAATAGAGAACTAGCAGAACTTGAGGGTTTAGATTCACATATAGCCAGATTACAGAAATTAGCTTTACAAATTTCCGCAATAACGGAGACCTCAGACATACTTAAAGAAGAAATATTTAAACGACTTAAAAGAGCAATACCAAATACGTTAGTATTAGCCATTATTACTAAAGATGGTTTACCAATTAAAATACAATCTACTATGCCTGAACCTATTCTTTCAGCGATGGTTGCAGCATTGTATAATTTGTCTGGAGTATTATTAGAAAAAAAAGGTATGGAATATTCTATATTAGGTGGTGAAAATGGATCCGTTATCGTTCATGACCTAGATGAACTTAGAATATTAGCAATCGCAGTTCCAGAATCTGATGGAAGAAAACTAGGGTCTTATATCGCAAAAATAAAAACCATTATTGAGGAGAAATAATTTTGTCGATTGTATTAACAATTATTTTAGCTCCATTATAAGATTCAGACAGACTATTTGCTTCATATAATATAGTGCATAGTGGTGCACCTTTCGAAACCTTTTGAATTGGCTCACTTTTATCATGAACAAATTCAAGATTATTGATTTTTGTTATGTTGGTTTTTCCAATATCTTTTGGGGCAAAATATACTAATTTTGTAGCAAATTTCTCGATTTTTGCAGAAGTTATGATTTTCGTGATATTATTCCATTTATTAGGATCAAAACTTCTAATATGTAAGTCTAAAAGGTTTATATTTAAGGCAGATTCTGATGCTCTAATCGAACCAGGAATTCTAGGATTACATTCCATAAGATAGGGATAATGATCTCTTAAAACAAAATCAAATCCGTTAATCCCTATCAACCCTAATTCTTTTGTTAACACCAAAGCAATTTCAGATATAAGTTCATTTTCACTTTTCGATAACCCAGCAGGTACAATATTACCACAATACATGAATTCCTTGGGAGAATTAAGAAATTTTTTCCCAATAATTTGACGATTAATAGTAACGATTTCACACTCTTTTCCGTTTGAAATTACAGTACAACTAACTGAGATACCTTCAATATATTCTTGAATTAACCATTCTGAGAGAAGAATTTTTTTATTTTTTAAGTTGGTTATCAGGGATAGTAATTCTTTCCTATCTTCAACCTTGAAGACATTAATACCGCCTGCACTATACTTTTTTTTTAATATTAATGGAAATAGCATATCCTTGTTTGATAATTGAAAATTTTCTAACGAAAAGGAAGAGGGAACTTTAAAACTATGATTTTTAAGAATTTCAAAAAGAGATCTAAAATCTCTTGATTTTCTAAGCACGTTTATTTTATTATTGACACTAATTGTATCAAAATTCTTAATTTCATCTAAGATTAGCTCTCGTTCGTTATATGCATCATCTAAACCACTCCCTATTAGTAAAAACTTTACATTTCTATGTCTTTGATGTAATTGTATTGTAAACTGAGCTAAATATTCACTATATTTATCTTTCAATGTTTCATAATTGCTTTTTAAAGCTTTCTGAACAATAATATAGTCTTCTACATTCGGATAGAGATCCAAATCTCCAAAAAAATCTACTGTGTAAACCCTATAGCCCGCTTTATTCAATGAGTAGGTAAGTGGACGGGTATTAAATCCAACTACAAGGACAGAATTAGATTTATTTGCCATTATACATATAGAAAAGAAGGAAAATTATAATTAGAGGATTTTTTTCAATTCTAATATCAAAGAATTTGGATTATATTGTGAAAACTTATAAATTTGGGCATTAGCATATTTCTTAAAATTCTTTTTAATATGCTCTGCAGAATATGTGTGCACACCAAGTGCATGTGTTGCATAGGATTTCTTTGGTTCAAGTACTACCATATGAATTTTCTGTTTTGATAATTTTTTTGTTAGTTCTTTCAATTCATTTGTAATTAGAGCATAATCTGTTTCTACTTGGGCAATTAAATCAGGATATTTAACTGAAATATTTGCTCCACAATCACTACATACAAAAACAATGGGAATAATATTTCTATCTTTTAGTTTCTCAATTTTTATAAGTTCAGATACCTTTTTTAAGGCTGCAGCCATAGGTGTATATGATTTACCTTCAATTTTTCTCAATTTATTAATTGCCTTATTAAAATTTACTGTGGGTTTTTGTAATATGATAGCATCTTTTCCTCGAAATACAATAAGAGCGATTTTATCTCTCTTTCGATAGCCCTCTCGATGCAGAGATAATATCACATCAGTCATTTGTTTAATTACATAAAACATAGATGCTGAGCTATCTAAAACAAAGAAGAGAGCTAAAGGTGCACGATATTCATAAATTTTATCCATTAAATCATATTTATTAAAATGAATCGGGAAATCAATTTCAGTTTTGTTATATACAATATTTTTTAAATAATTCCTAATTGTGGCATCTAATGCTATACTTTTTGGTTGTTCACGAATAGGAGATCTATACGATACATATCTCCCTTTTTGAGAGGAAGATATTTTAATTCTCCTTCCTATTCCTCTTCCTCCATAATCAGAAATCTTTCTATCTTTTCTAATATTATCTAAGATAGAAGTCATTTTTTTTTCCATTTTATAGATGAATGGTAAAGTCTTTTGTTTATCTTCAAAAAACCTGAGATCATCATCAAATGGAATATTTTTTACTTTCCATCCTCCAGCAGGTTTAGGATTTCTTTTTTTATTATCAGGATATTTTGGAGGAGGTAATTTTTGTTCTTGGGATTCTGGAATGTCAACTTTATCAGGATCAACAGATTGACGTTTAAACTCTTTTTGAGAACTGTCATCGTGTTTTAAAGGTCCTTCTGTCTCTCTATTAGGTTGAAGTACTTCTGTATTTTCATATGCTTCTCGTATTTTTCCATAAACTTCAGCAATTTTAGCTTTTATTTCTTCTGGAGTCATTTCATAATGAAGTGATTGTATTCTGTGTTCGAAAACTAAATCCATTGCAACATTTATATCTTCTTCGCCTATAACTTTCCTATTATTCAGCGCAGCATGCGCTCTAGCACATCTAATAAAAGTAATATCTGCTCTCTGTGAGAAAATCTCTAACTCATTTACAATCTTAGATACAAATTCAAATACTGAAGTAGGAATTTGAATTTCTTTTAAAATACTACGAGCATTGATGATTTGTTTTCTTAACTGTTCTTGTTCAATTTTATAAGTTTCAACGAATTTTTTGGGATGATCATCAAATTCTATTACCCTTTTAGTTATTTCTGCTCTTAATTTTGAGTCTCTAGGTGCCTTTATTCTGACTTCCAAGCCTAATCGATCTGCGATTTGTGGTCTTAAATCACCTTCTTCCGGGTTCATTGAACCAACTAATACGAATCTTGAAGGATGCGATACTGAAATTCCTTCTCTTTCAATAATATTTACTCCTGAGGCTGCAGAATCTAAAAGAACATCAACTATATGATCTTGCAATAAATTAATTTCATCTACATATAAGATACCTCTATTTGCTTTGGCTAATAACCCAGGATGTAAAGCTCTTATTCCCTCAGTTAATACTTTGTCTATTGACAAACTACCACATACCATATCTTCTGTAACTCCTAATGGCAGATTTACTAGCCACATATCTCGAAATTCTGTTTCGATCTGTCCAATTTCCTTTTTTTCTATGCATCCTTGACATAAATCATCGATATCTGAATTGGGGTTACATGAAAATTCACAATCTTTAATAACTTCAATCTGAGGCATTAATTCTACAAGAGATCTTACAGCAGTGCTTTTTCCAGTACCTTGTTGTCCAGTTAATAAGATGCCACCTATTTGGGGATCAATAACATTAAGTATTAGCCCCATTTTCATTTTCTTTTGTCCAAGTATTGCTGTAAAAGGAAAGTTGATTTTTTTCATGATAATTACTATTTTTCAAAAAATTCTCTATTATTTTTTTTAAAATAATCGTATAATTAATCAAAAAAAAGCGTAATCAAATAAAAATTTATCAAAACGAAAAATAAGATGAAAATTATTGGATTTAAAATTTCTTCTTTAACTGTTTTAATCTCTTATCCACTCCCGCAACAAGTTCATCCCATTTATGTAAAATACTCTCGATTTGTGGTATTAATGTTTCCCTTTCTTTATATTCTAAATAATCCATAAATTCCTTAATATTAGCCATCTTGGTAGATGTTTTTGTTACAAATTTGTGGATTTCTTCGCTTTGATTTTTTAGAACTTCCGGAATCCTTTGTTTTTCACCACGGCGGGTGAGTGTAGTTAAATATTCTTCTGTCCCTTGGAATAAAGAATTAAATTCATTTATACAATCATCTACATATTTTTCATAGGTTTCTGGAACTTTACTTTTTGGGAAGAGATTAGCAATATCTATAATAAATTTTTGAGTTAAAGTAACTAATTGCTCCATACTCTCATAACCTTCAATTTTATAGTCTACTGTATGGTATGATGCTTCAATTCCCCGATTTATATCATCTAATCGGAAAATTTTAAATCCAGGATCATTTTTTAATTGTTTATCTGGATCTCCTTTTTTATCTGCTACTTCAATTTGACGTAATAATCTTGTTGGGTTAAAAACAAGAGAAATTGCTAAAGGGTTGTTTTGTTGATATGATAAGGTTGTGCGGATGTCGATATGACTCATCATTACCTTAAATCCTGGGTGTGAATGCCACCATCCTACTACAAATTCCGGAGGGTCTTTTGAAAAAGCTAACTCATCAATAATATAAGTAGCCTCATAATCTTCATCTTTCCATTTATATTGATCAATAACAGCGTCTTTATCCAGTTCTTGATGCATGATGGGGAAAGTCTCTGTTATAATTACATTATCTCCTTCATTTCTTCCCGTGAAAATGCCACTAACTTCTAACCAATCTTCATTTGGGATACGCGCATTAGCAAATCTAACGGATGCTGCAACTATTGTCAAATATACCTTTTTTGGAATTATTATCATTTTAATAAAATTTCATGATTGTTTTTTACAGAATAATAGAAAAATTTGTATTTATGTGTTTTTAAATCTACACAAAAATTGTACAACTTATCATTGAAGGGATATATGAAGTGATTTTATCAGATAAAATTTTTAACATTCAAATGTATTTTTACATTAAATATATAATAATTTAAATTCGAAATTTATCATTATAATATTACTCAAATCATAATACGTATATATAAAAAGTGATTTATATTGACTGAAAAAGGTTTCATGCCCCTTACATCAGAGTTAGGAGTACCAGGTACAAGTTATAGAATCCAATTAGGAGATATTAATGAGAAATGGGCAGTACGTTTAATAAAAGGAAGAGATGTAATAGACTCTTATGTTTTCAAAGATGAAGATGTTGAGGGCGATTTCCCAAACCAAAATATCATTGTAGGTTGGGTTCTTAGAACTGTAGCAATCCCTAATATTAACCCGCACCAAATTATGAAAACTACTCAAGCTCTTGTAAAGCAAGCATTAAAAAAGAAGGAAGAGAAAAAAGTTATGGCCCCTATTTCAGAGACAAAAGAAGTAGAATTAACAAAGGTTCCTCAAAGTGATTTAAAAAGACCTACAGTTAAAGGATGGGTAAAAGTAGAAGGTGAAAAAACCCAAGAAGAGCTCGAAGAGGAGCGAAGACAAGCTTTCAAAGAACGAGTAAAA
>JBHLRA010000017.1:21905-28567 GCA_048883045.1 Candidatus Thorarchaeota archaeon
TTGTCCATACTGTGGACAGAGGTTACCGCATGATTAATTATTTGTTAAATTTATTTTATATTTGTCCTTTAATTAAGTTTAAATTTTTCAATTAACAAAATTAGTTTAAAATATTGTATTGAAAGCTAAATATGAAAATTAAAGGTATAATTTTTTAAAAATTTAAAATTAATTTATATCTTTTTATTCAAATATTTAAAGCCAATTAATCTATATATAGATCATTAACAAAGTAAATCTAAAACATAAATCGTGATTACAATTGAGCTCTGTTATTGTTAAAGCGGATGCTTACTATAAAATGCTTGTACATGTCCTCCGGTTTGGAAATAAAGCAAGGGATCGTAGGCAATTTAAAGAAGTCATGGGGATTTTAATTGGAAGATTAGAAGGTGAACCTGATAAAAAGGGAATTAGAGAGGTTATAATTGAAGATGCTATCCCAATTTCACATGGTGGAGCAATTGAGGTTGCCTTTGCCCCAGAAGACTATATAACTTTCTCTATGGTCGATGCTGCTTATGCTGAAAAAAATTGGTTTAGTTGTGGATGGTATCATTCTCATCCAGGATTAGACATATTCTTTTCTTCTACAGATATAAAAAACCAATTAGGGTGGCAAACTCCAAACCCAAGTGCTATTGGAATTGTCTTTGATCATACACATCTAGAAACTCCCGGAGATTTAGGATTTCGTACATTCAGATTAGACAATCCTGCTAAAGGTCAAATGTCTGGTTATCATGAAGTAAAAACTATTATCGAACCTCCAGATAGCATTGAATATTATATAAAATTAATGGAATTAATAAGCTGCATCCACTCTAAAGAACCTCCCATATTAGAAATTAACGAAATGCCAGATTTATTTGGAGATATTACATTTCCAAGCGAAAGTCAGATTTTGGCCAAAAAACCTGAGTTGGATACTTCAAAGTTTATTTCTACTATTAATGCAGGATTAACAAAATTCTTAGAATTGTCTTTTACACCATTCATTTCAATGTTAAATTCTTGGGGTGAAAATATGATCCGAAATACCGTTGAGAAGAATTTACAGATAAGAAAAGATATGATGGCAATAAAAAACAAATTAAGTGAAGGCATTTTGAGTTTACAAAAAAACTTTAAATTTTCATTAAAGGAACAATTAAATGATTTAGACATATATATTGATGATAAATTTGAAGAAATTGATACTGATCAAGAAAATTTAAAAAATCTCCTTGAGAGTCTTGAAATTGAATTAAATCAACAAATCAAATTATTGCTTGAGGAAAAACACCAAAAATTAATTGAAGATTACTTAGTTCAATTTAATGAATATATAGATAAATTAACTGAAATAAATACAAAAGTATTAACTGCCTCTGAAAGTTTCGAAGAACAAAAGAATATTTTAGACGGTCTCGCAAAGAATATAAGTTCATTAGAATATAAAATAGCAGAAGCATTAGATAAGAATGTAGAAGAAATATCTGGAGGTTACACAAAAAATGCTAATAAAGTTATTGGTAACTTTATCAATTTAAATAAAGAAGCTAAGAATTTTCTTTCAGACTTAAAAGCTGCTATTATATTATTAGAGAGTTCAAAAACACCTCTGCAAAATAAATTAGACAGTCAAGTGGTTGAAATTAAAACACTTCAAAAAAGCATTGCAGAATTAAAAGGTAATAATGAAAAATTATTATCTAAAATAGAAAGTTTGGAAAAAAAGGAGGAAACAGAATAAATGTCTAAAAACAAACAAATCGAAAATTCCAATCAAAAAAGAAAGGAGATTTTCATTAAAAAAGAAGCTTTTAGAAATATGTTAACTCATGTTTTACGTTTCGGAAATGACGCATTAGAAAAAAGCATTGAAGTATTGGGAGTCTGTCTTGGAAAATATGATCCTTCTAATGAAAGTATTATAATAGAGAATGCAATACCAATAACTCATGGAGACAAGGTAGAAATTGGATTTGATAAAGAAATATATGATTTATTCGAACAGATTGGGAATAAATACTCATTACAATTAATTGGTTATTATCATTCACACCCCTCATGGGGATTATACCTCTCAGAAAGTGACTTAACAAATATTCAATATTTCCAAAATGAAAATTTCCCTAAAGGATTCTGTATCGTTTTTGATCATACTCTAATGGGCAAAAATGGAAGTGTGGGATTTGAAATATATAGATTAGAAAATTATTTGAAAACTGAAGAATATTATTCCGTCCCTTTCGAACTTGAAATTCCAAATTCTTTAGAATATTTCAAATGGGTTCAAAAATTCGCAGAAGATTTTCAGAAAAAAAATCCAATTCTTATTAAGGAAGTCAATGAATTTGCTGAACCACTTACAGGAGATTTGCAGAAAATCCCACAATTGGATGATTTAGAACCAATCGAAGAGAGGACTGTAGAAATCCTAGAGTTAGCTGAACTTGATTCAGCATTATATGATGGAACAGAGAAACTCTCTGAGATGCTAATAGATATAACAAAAAATCAAATGGGAAATTGGATTAAAGATATAGATCAAGGAGCATCTAAAGGATCTGAATATATAAGTAAAGCAGTGAATAAAATGAACGAGGCGATTTCATCAGGATTAACTAAAGTAGAAACTTGGTTTAATAAAACTATAAATGAATCTATAAATGAATTTAAAAAGATTGTTTCTAATTACGTGAACTCTCGTGTTGATAAAAATAAAGAATTCACTAAAGATATATCTAATATGAAAGAAAAAATCTTTAAAAATTTAAAAATTGTCATTGAAGAAAACAGATCAACCATTGAAACAGAGATGGAAAATCTGGCACGTTTATTAAAGGGAAAAGTTGAGGAAAATAATCAAACAATTTCAGAATTCTACGAAAGACTGAGAACTCTTAATTCTCATTTAATAGATATTGAGAAGATACTTAATTCTACAACTCAATATTTTGAGAAGAAAATAGAAGATTCAAAAACAACATTAAATTCAATTCTTGATGAAAAAATGGGAAAATTAAATATCGAACTAAATCAATTTAAAGAATTCAACGACGAAATAAAGTCTTTATTGGAAAAACTTCAAAAGACCATTACAGGATTTCGAAATTTGACGCAAAATTAATTTTAAAAGAATCGTAGACTTGAAACTTTCGAAATTTGCAATTTATATTTAGGAATATTTGTATTGAGTCTCTTCAACTCATTTAACTTAGCAATCTTACTTAATATTCTTCCTATTTTATCAACTTTGATATTTACACCATAAGATTCTTTTAAAACTGAATTAATTTTATATGATGAAAGTATTACTACACTTGATATATTTTTTTCACACAATAACTCAATAGCTTTTTTAACTAATTTTATCAAGCTTTCTTTGCTTTCTAAGGGTTTTCTTTCCATTTTCAAAATGACAAAATACAGTATTTATATTTAAATTTATATCTCAATATTTTTAAAATTTACATTTAGAAATATTAAATTTAATTAAAAAGAATTGTTAGTATTCTTTTTAATAATACAAATAGGTTTATTAGAAAAAAAAAAATTTATTTATATAATGTCTGGTAATCAAAAGCAATCAAAAAATTATAAAGCAGAAACTAAAAAAAAGAAAGACAAACTTAAAGCATTAAGACTCCCTAGCACTCCGAAAGTGGGAAAAATAGGGATAAAAAATAAGGTTAAAGACTTTTCTTCGAGACAAAGAGGAAGTTTAAGCAACTTCAAAAACAGAATAAAACGTAGTTTTTATGATAAAATAATTCACCAAGAAGTATATATTGACGGGCAAGAACCCCCTTCTTACTCATTTGAAAAAAAGTTTTACGGATTATATTTCTTATTTGTATTCTATTCACTTGTTTTAATTTTATCAATAAATATACCAGGACAATGGATTAATTTTTTAACATTTGGGAATCCTTTTGCATTTTCAAATACCATGATAGCTTTTTTTCTAATTTTATCTATTATATTTAGTAATGACAAAATAAGGATATTTATTTTTGAGAAAAAGCATGCTCTTAAGCAATTAATACTATACTGTGGTATTATTTCAGTTTTATTTCTTCTTTTTCTATATATAGGCACTAATCTTAATTTCATATCTTATTTATTAATTCTAGCTATGATATGGTTATTTTTATTGAGTAGTCGATTTTATATCTCCTCTAGAAAATTTTCAACAAAAATAGAAGCAAGATTTATTAAAAAATATTCAATTCTACGGTATTTCATTGCTATAATTATACCATTTATAATATTGGGAATTCTTGTTATCATTTCATTATTTTATAGAAGTTTTCTAGTATTCTTATCTTTAGACTTTTTCGAACCGAGTGATTCAAGCAGTGCTGTTGCCGTTTATAGATTAGAAATGACAAGGATTATGCCTTTAATTTATTTTAGCTTAGTGATGACACTAGTATTCATCATCTTTGAATACGTATCTACTAGACGAAGAGCTGAAACCAAAAGAGCAGGTACATTTGATAATTTAACATTTGCATTGATCGTCTTTTTCATATTTTTCTTTCAGATTTTACAAATAAGTATTTTTTTGTTACTTCAAGATGAAACTATTTCTGCTTTTAAAGCAACAATTGGAGCAACAGGTTCTGCAGTATCATTTATTTTCATATTCGAATTTGTTGTATCAATGTATTTTTTATACCGAATTGTGAAGAAACTGGGTAAATCACTTGGTTGGCGTATAGTAGTCTTTAAAAAAGATGGGTTAATTCTATTTTGTTTAGCATGTGTTTTTGCGCAGACACTTACACGATTTACTCTTGCTAATGAAATTCCAAATCAAATAATATCTAACGTAGGAGTATTTTTGATGTGGGACAAATATATTATCTCAGTACTGATGATTTTTTTCTTAGGTACCACATTATTAGTTTATTATATAAAGCCTCACGAAACTTCAATGTTTATGAGACTACAAAAGGAAACTGTAAGTCAAGAAGAAAGAAACTTGGATAAAGTTTATAAAATTATAAGAAGCGAATATATTCGAAGAGGTGAAGCATATCCAGTTGAGATTATTGAACGAGAGTTAATTAAGTCAACTCAATTATCGAAAAGTAGTGTTTATGAACTTATTGATAGATTGGTGAGAAAGGATATGGATATCTTAATAAGGGAAGTTAAGCAAGATTTAGGTAAACCAGTAAAAATGCTTGATTTTGTGTCAGTAACCGAACGTTTTGAGAAAAAGGGAGTTGCTCAAAAGAAAGCTAGATCATATTTAAGTAAAAGACTATTTGAAACTGCAATAGAAAAAAAAAGTAAAGTTAGTAGACTAACTAAAAATTTAAAAGCTGAACAGCCAGCTGATAGTCTCATCTCGTCTCTTGCTACAGATTATAGTAAAAAACAAAAAGACAGTGCATTATTAAAACAAAAAAGAAAGGAGGCTCAAATTTCTTTTACAGCATTAACTGAAGATTTAGAAAGCCAAATTATAAATATTATTAAAAAAGAATATACTTTTCGTATAGAGAATCCTAATAAAGCTCCAGATTTTTATATTCCCATCTCTGAAATCACAAACATAATTGAAAGAAGAACTAAAATTCCTCTTGGAGAGTTATACCTTATTTTAGAAAACTTGAATAATACAGATATTGAAATTTCTTTAGTCGATAATCCTGAAGAACCTGAAGATAAAAAAATAAAATTTTTACCATATGCGGATGACAGTATGAGCTTTTCTTTAGCACATTTTAGACCAGAAGAATATTCTAAATTTAGGATTGCAGTTATCAAAAACTTTATAAAAGCCCTAAAAGCTAAGAAAGAAAAAAAAGGACTCTTTCAACTAAAAAAGGAAATACCAGATCGAACAGATAAACAGAGATCTTTACTCGATTTATTGAATAATTTATATAGATATTACCCTCTATATTCAGAGCAGATTACTCAAGAACCAGATACAAAGAAATTGTTAAAGCAACTAGATACTTGGATTAAAGCAATTGAATAAATTGATTCATTAAATGAGTCAAAATCAGCATAATTCCATATTTTTTCTCTTTATTTTCTACTCCTCTCATCTAAATTGACAAAATATTTTATTCTAGGTTTGGAGAATTAGTAAAATTTAGAAAAAACACTTCTTTTAATTATTTCAAAAAATAAATTATTGCTTAAGCGGGAAACTTGTCAAAAATTGAAAATATAAATTCACCAGTTCGTATATTTTCTGGATTATCTTCATTTCAAATGCTAGCGATGTTTAGAAGAGGTCTTTTTTATACTTATCTATCAATTTATATGAGAGAATTCTTGAATTTATCAGTCACTATGACAACGCTTTACGCGAGTATTCCCATGTTTATGAGTGTTCTTTTTCAGAATTTAGTTTGGGGACCTATAAGTGATAAATTTCAGCGTCGTAGAACTTTAATAATATGTGGTGAAATTTTAGCTGGAATAGGTACTTTGACTGTTTGGGGAGTGCATTATATATTTACTGATTTTATTATAGCTGGTTGGGTAATCATAATCGGTCTTAGTATTATTGAAATGTTTTGGTCAATGTCTAATATCGGTTGGAGTGCCTTAATAAGTGATTTATATCCTTCTGAAAAAAGGAGTAAGATAATAGGGCAATTAACTAGTGTTGGGGGCTTAGGACGTATTTTTGGAATCTTTATTGG
>JBHLRA010000018.1:0-18393 GCA_048883045.1 Candidatus Thorarchaeota archaeon
ATATAGATCATGGAATATATTACTTTTTCTTCTATTTTTGATGCTTTTACTATAGTATGGAAAGAGATTAAATCTAATTTACAATTGCAACGTATATTTCTTAGTGATCCATTACAAAATTCAGAAGAAAAGGCAAAAAAAGCTTTTACTCATATCAATCCTAGTTCTAATTCATTGATTACTTCGCTTGGAAACAAAATTCAGAGTTTTTTAAGTGGTGAAGATATTGTTTTTGATTTAAAACTAGTCGATTTTACCTTGTGCACGAAAATACAAGAAAAAGTTCTAAAAGCAGAATTTCAGATTCCGCGAGGTTGGGTGAGTAATTATAAAAGAATTGCAAATCATATAGGCATAAAAAATGGTGCCAGAGTAATAGGAAATTCATTAGCTAGAAATCCATTTCCCATTATAATACCATGTCATCGAGCAATTAAATCAAATGGAGAACTTGGAGGATATCAAGGTGGTATCAAAATGAAACGCAAGCTTTTGGAAATGGAAGGAGTAGAATTTTCAAGCAGAGGAAAAGTAATTACAGATAAAATTTACTATTAATTTTATAAGGTATCTATTATGAAAAGAATTGGAATTTTGGGAGGAATGTCATACGAATCCACAATAAAGTATTATGATTTACTCCTCGAAAAATATTATGAAAAATTTCATGATTATCATTATCCTGAAGTTTTAATATTTAGTTTGAATTTTCAGAAGCTTATTGACCTAGAACTTGGAGAAAACAGAGAGAAATATATAGATTATTTAATGAGTGGTATTGATGCCTTAGAAAAGGGAGGGGCAACCTTTATAGCAGTGGCTGCAAATTCTCCACATGCTGTTTACAATGATTTGGAAAACAAATCAGGAAGACCGATTTTGAGTATTGTAAAGGCTACAGCTGATATAGCTTTGAAAGAAGGTATGAAAAGATTATTACTCCTCGGAATAAAATTTACTATGCAAAACACTTTTTACCAAGAACATTGTAAAAAATTGGGAATTGATGTTATAACACCATCTAATGAAGAACAAAATGTAATAGATAAAATAATATTTGATGAATTAGTAATTGGCGTTTTTAAGCATGAATCAAAAGAAAAAATGATTCAGATTATAAATCAGTACGATATAGATGGTGTCATTTTAGGATGTACTGAATTACCGTTAATATTAACTCAAATGGATACAGAAATTAAACTACTTGATACATTAGAAATTCATGTCGATGCAATCTTAGACTACTATTTATCATTAGGTTAGATCAATGTAAGTTTTTTTAAGACTCAAATGCTATTTATCATAATCATATTTTAGTGGTAATTGCTTATTGGACGCTTTCAATTAACTAAGGTGAAATTCAAGGATCTCGCACCAATTATATTAGTCATGGTGTTACTTTTTCTATCAACTGCTTGTGCTAATATGCTTATACCTAGTTATGCCGCAATCCGGGAAGAGTTTAACATTCCACAAGCATTAATTGCTATACCTGATGCATTTTTTGTTTTGATCAGTGCTTTTTTTGCATTACTTTGGGGATATTACACCGATAGAATTAACAGAAAAGTAGTAATTATAGCGGGAGCCTTCTCATGGACTATTGGAATGATTTTTACAGCAATTTCCGGTACCTATCTTGTGCTAGTAGTTTCTAGGGTTGCATGTGGTGCCGGATTAGGATGCGCTTTGCCAGTAGGATATTCAATTATTTCAGATGCTATACCTCCAGAAGAAAGATCAGGTTGGTTTGGAACATTAGCAATCTTAAGTTCAATATCAAATGGAGCTGGTCAAGGATTATCTTCTTTTCTTGGACCAATATTTACATGGCGATTTCCGTTTATTTTACTATCAATAATAAGTGTGGTTGTTGTTATTATCCTCTTTTTTGTTAAGATCCCTCAACGTGGTGCTAGTGAAGATGAATTATTAGAACTTATTGAATTAGATTTAGAGTATAGTTATCGAATTTCAAAAGATGATTTAAAAACAATCGTTAGCAAAAAGTCAAATCGATATTTAATACTTCAAGGGTTCTTTACCATTATTCCCGGCACAGTTCTAGTATATTTTACAACATCAATGCTTACACTTCAATTTTTTTATCAAATTCCTCTAGAAATAAGACTTCAAACCGCCACCATATTTGCTGGTATGGTTGGTATTGGATATATTTTAGGCAATAGTGTTTTTGCTCGATTAGGAGACATTTTATTTCGTAGAAATAAGAAAAATCGAGCTAGATTGGCGACTATTTGTTTAATTCTTTCAATACCTTTTGCTCTAATATTACTCCTTTCTTTACGACCTATTAATCCAGCCAAATTAAACATCATTTATCCTAATCCAATTCCAACTGAAGAACTTTTTACTTATATAATACGAACTATTGGAGAAATATTTGTAGCTTACCCTACATACATTATATTCTTTATTTTTGCTTTAATGGCATCAATGCTTGGGGCAGGACCTGTGGCAAATAGGAATGCAATAATGATAGATGTTAATATGCCTGAACATAAAGGTACAGCTGCCTCATTTTTTAAGCTTTCAGAGCAATTGAGTAAAGGAGTGACACTTTTAGTATCGTATACACTTATTTCCATTTTTGGTAGTATTTTCAATATGATTTTTTTTAGTATATTTTTTTGGTTTCCTGCCTCTATCTTTTGGCTACTAACAAGTAAGAATGTGGAAGAAGATATGGCTAACAAATCAAGAATCTTATCAGAAAGAAAACAAGTTAGTTTAATCGATTATATCTTCGAGTTAGAAATTCAAATGGATAGAGCAATCCAAAAAGTTCAGGATTCTAAATATTATCTTCAAGCAGATCAAGATCGATTTAATCAACTACTTGATGATGCTTTAATAATTTATAAATTCTGTGAACGTGAAGGCACAACTAGAAGCATTACAAACATAGAAAAAAAAGCACATATTATGTATTTGAAAGTATTGTTACTTAAACAAGAGACTAATAATATTTTTAGAGAATTATCCAATCAAAGTTTAACTCATAATGAACGTAATCTGCTAAATAACAAATTAAGACAAATTTATTACAATATAGGGGAATGGGAGAAAAGTACATTTGGAAAGATACAAACCTATTACGAAGATGCATATGTAAGAATTGTTGAAGCACGATTAACTCAGAGAAAAGATTTAATAAAAAGTCTTAGTAAAATCTCTGATGCAATTAAAACGTATGAACGTGTGAAATACTTATTAAATGAAAGACTTGAAATTATAAATGAAACTCACAAATTATCTGCGGAAGAAACAATAGTACTTGATAAAGAAAAAGATTTATTAGAAAAATGTGTTAAAGCTTTAAGCGCTACTATTAAATTGAAAAGGGAAATTGAATTTGCTATTGATCAATTAGAAGAAAAGGGTATTAATAGATTTGATTTACGGAAAATCTCAGATCTCGCACAAGAATATAAAGTAGATCTTAGTGATGTTATTGTTGACACATTTAAACAAGAAGATGATACAAAAAATGCACTCATTGAAACTTTAGAAAAAATAGATGAAATATTCAATCAATATGAACAATGGAAAGAAGTAGATCTTAAAGTTTTTTAAAATAGTTAATTATTTATTTCACATTTCAATAGTGCTAACATTTCCGACTTTTCATGTTCAGAAAGGTCATATGGAGTTTTACCCTTATTATAGGCATAATCGGGAGATTCTGGATTAAAGCATAAATTAACCAATAAAATTAAGCAATTTCGGATTCTTATTGCATTTGAAATCTCTTTATCTAATTCCTGCATTAATTTAATTAGATACTGATACCTCTTTATTTCGCTATTCTCACAGATTTCCAATATTTTATCTAAACAATCAGCCATATTTAAAATAAAATCTTATAATCTATACCCACTTATGCGTTGCTTAAGCAAATAAATAACTAATCACATATTTAACTGTATTTATTGTCTCTTTTCTCATAGGAAAAAAGGTATTTAAGATTTTAATATTTTAGAAAGGATCTTTGATTTCAATAAACAAGATTGCCATTCTCTTAGGAAATATTCCAACTCGATCCCCATTTTTTACTTCTTTTTCTAACTTAGAATACTTATTATTAACGAAAATATGACTTATTTCTTCTTTATTTATACTTAGTTTATGCAAAATATCTAAAACATTTTTGATATTATTAATTTCAATCTTTAATGTATTGGTTTCTCTATGATAACGGGGTAGATGATCTATATTTTTCCTTAAATCTCCATACAGTTTAATAAGAAGTGCCATTTAATATGAACCGTAAAATATGAATATATTTGAATTTATCAAGAAAGAAGTGTTATCTTATGAATTAAACAAGCCAGTTCTAATATAAATCTTCCTTTTATAGATAAAAAGCAGCAAAAAAGATTTTTTATTTTTCTTAAGCCTCTATACTTTCAACAAAAGAGTCAATTGCCTGTTCTAAGTCAATAATGTCCTCAACATCCTTAATTTCTGAGCTAGCTAGTTTATTGAGGAACTCTTTTAGAATTTTTTCTTTCGATTTATCTGTAGGAAATAAAAGACTGCTCTTGTAATGCTCCCAATCTAAAATATTAGTGAACACCAAAAAAAGTATTTCAACATGCGAATAATCAATTAATTCTTGAAACTTTTGTTTTGTAATCATAACCTTAGTATGGTCTGTATAGAAATCTGACAAATCATCATAATAGTTAGTTAATCGAGCTATATTATCCAATTGAGTACGAAGTGCTGCTTGGTTAATTGGACTATCTTCATCTCTGTACATAATATCAAAATATGTATTTATAAAGTCCTTTAATTTCTGCAACTTTTGTTGGAAGACACGAGTTTTCACAATCCGCTCAAACATTGGAGATTCTTTATATCGGTAAAATTTAAGTTCAAATTTAACTATATCTAATATATCAAAGAATAACTCCCTAATATCAATCTCTTCTTCCATAATTTCCTCCTCGTAATTAAATTTTTTCTTATTTCTTTAGCAATTGGAAAATTATATTCTTTAATAATACAATTCTAAATAAATTTACCAGTATTTATATTTTTATATTTAAAGTATTAGCAAAAATTGATATTATTTCATTTAAATTAATAAAGTACTATTAGAATTTTATTGGAAAAGTACGATCTGGGATACTTTGTTCTATAGGCTTAGATGAAATTTTGTATTTTTCCATTCTCTGAACTAGTCTCCTAGCAGAAAGAGATTTTATGTGAATTTTAATTATTCTTAGGGGACAACGTATCATAAAATTCATATTATTACGAGGAGATCTTCTTAATTGAAGAAAATCTGAATAGAAATTTCTTGCCTTTTTTTGCCATTTTTGTTTTTCAAAGGATATGAATCGCTCAGTAATGTTTTTTAAATCTTCTGAATCTCGGTAACAGTAATAATTTGACGCTTTTAACGACCATTTTATTGCTTCCAATTGATATTTTGTAGGATTTAGATTTTTAAGAAATGATATTGATAAAGAAAAAAGGGAGATCATAAGATTCATAACTGTACTTCTAAGCATTTCTGGAAAAGATATTTGGATACGTGGTCTAATTTTGTCTCTTAAATCGTCTCCAAAGAGTATTGAACTATTTATGAGAACATTTCCAAGCACGATTTTCCTGGGAGCAAAAATTGAAGAGAATACTTTATTTACTCTAAAAATTTTATGAAAAATAACTTCTTCCCAATACTTCTTTTTAGTCAAAAAATGGCTCATAAATATACCAGTAGTTTGGCTAATGACTCCTAAAACTTTTTTAGAAAAGTGGTCACTATATTCTTTAAAATTATGTTTAATTTCTAAAGTAATGAAATATTTCTCAATTTCTTTTATATGACGATTTGAAACTCTGTCTTTAAAAATAATCAGTAAATCACAATCAGATACTGTTGTTACATCTTCTTTATTTTTAGCTCTTTGGCTCCCAAATAGTAAAATTGATAAGACCTTATTGACTCCTATCTCTTTATTAATCAGAGAAATAATATCCTTTACATAATTACGTGATTGGATATTTATTCCATTTAGTTTATTGGAAATTCTATCTTTGATCTTCTTATTACTCTCAATACTACGGGTTTTTAGCACAATCAATCAATTAGGTGGCATTAATCTTAATTATTTCGCGATTATTTTTGTTTTAAAATATTATTTTTAATCTAATTTTAAATTTAATATTCAAATTTCTTATGAAAATTTTTAACGAAAATATGAATCAGTTCCTTTTTGCTCTTGCGGTGTTTTCATGAACTGGTCTGCTTGTTTTTTAAAAGACTCAAAAATACTTTCCATTTCTTTTATTTTTTTATTTAAGTTACTAAAATCCATATCAATAGAAAAATAATCTTTTAATAATGTGACTAAAGCCTTGGAACTACGTGGATCCAAAGTCATCATTGGTAATGGCAAAGTTTCTGCTAATAAACAAACGCCTGGAGCAAAATTATTTGCTCCCGCCCACGCAGGGAGTATTCCATTAGCTCCGGATATATAACCGCCCTCATATAGTTTAGTATTTTCCATTTTCAAAAATGTTTGCACTAAATCTTGATCAGTTCCACACACATATACTAACGGTGTATCATGTATAACATCAGAAATCATAGCACCAGTACTTACATACATTCTAATATTTCCACCAGTTAATTTATCCATTTCTTCACAAAAAGTTTTAGAGAATTCAAATACACCCTCAGGATTCTGTGGTTGATAACTTGCGGTTAAAATGAAAAAATCATTTCCATCTTCTTTATCTGTTTCTTTAAAATATAACTTTGCTGAAGGTATTTCTAATGAACCTTTTTCTACCACGGATTTAGGAGGAAAATCAAAACAATGAATATTTAATAATTCTTTTGCTTTTATGGATTCCTGTATTGAAGTAATAGCTAGTTTGGCAACTAAAGCGATTCCAGGCCATCCTATTAAAACAACTGGATTAACAAGGTTTTCCTTTTCGATTTCAAACTTTTTCTCAATATTTATGTACAATTATACGCACCTTTTAAGTAAATCATTCTTGAATAAACGAAAGATTTTCGCCACATTTTGGACAGAACCTTTTTGGACTCTTTATCAATACACCACAATATGGGCAATAGAATCCTCTTTCTAGTTTTATTTCACTTATAGCTGAAGATTCTTTATCTTCAATAATATTAAAAGATTCTTGATAAATTTCCCTTCTGGGATAATACTCTTGGTGATATTTTGTTTTTAATACTCTTCTTGCATTTAATGAGGCAAATAATGAGGTTAATAAACAAATGAAAAGTGGAGCAAAAATAATATCTATTGTACTATTAGTTAATTGATATAGAATTAACATTCCATAATTTCTACCAGCGGGACTACTCCAAATATCGTATTTTATCATGAATGATGTTGAATTTGTATTAAATATTATAGCCATTAATGAATTATAGAAAAAACTAACTATGAGAATTATGATTACATTTATGAGAAATATTCCAATAATTTTCCAGAAACTACCTTTAGCAATTGCACGAGCTTCTGCGATTGGCTTTTCTGTATCTTCCATATTGTATGTAAAAACTGAAAATATGAAAAATCCAAATATTATTATTGCCGGAATAAATAACAGGAATGCTAAAGGTAAAAGTATTCCAAGGATTAAGACCACGATAAATATTCTTTTATTAAATGATGATTTTAAAGAATTCATAAAACTTATTTCTTCTCCCATGTACCTTTTAAAAATATAATTACTTACTGAACACATAGCTATCGTAATTACTATTGCACCTATTAAATTTTGTAAGAAAAGTAAAGCTACAGTCATCAATAGAAAGCTAGCAAGTGCGTTTAATTCGCTCTCTGTAAGAGATACATTCTCAATGAATTTATCAAGGATCTCATTAACCGTTATTCCCAATGAATCAATAGACCAAGTAAGATCCGTTAATAAGAAAACATTTAATATGATTAGTGCTATTTGAAAAAGCGCTAGAGGGATAATTAAAGTTCCGTAAGTTTTAAAAAATAATTTAAATCCATCTGTAAGAATATCACTGTAGCTCTTATTCGCGAGGATTATCAGTTTTTGTGAATTTTTTTCCATATTCCTTATAAAAGAATATTTTGTTTTTATAATATATAATAAATCTATACATAAAGATATAATTTTATCAAATCTTTCATTACATTAGAAAGAAATTTTTCAATTAAGTATTATCAATTACAGGATTTTCCTTTAATAATTTCATGTTTGTAAAAAAACAACAGAGTCGTCAACTTCCAGGAATAATATCATACATGGAGCTCTTTTCATCAAGGAAATTAGCCTATTCTATCTTTTTTGGAATACCTATTACTTTAGGTTTAATTTCATTACTATTAAATTATTTTTTAATAAAGAGATATTTAGATCTTCTCCATTTCATACGTTTCACATTTCTATTTCTAATAACTTCTGGATTAGGTACTTTATTCTCTATGGGGTTCTACTCTCGGAGATCACCTATTTTAAAAGCACCACCTACGGGGTGGTCAATTCAAATGAATGCATTTTATAGTACAATAATAGAAATTACATTTATTTTTGGTCAGATTATCGCTATATTAGTAAATAATATTAGAATGCAGGAAATGTTTCTCATATTGGGATCTATTCTGTCATATATTGTTGCGTTTGTTATTTATTTCTCATTCACTACTGTAGGGCGCAGTGGAAATATAATACTAGCTTTAATTCAACCTTTCGCAGCTATTTTTACCTATAGTTTATATACTGGGCAGTTTAAAATTGATTTTTTTGTAAGAGCTATGATTTTTTTTGTTGTTTGCGCGCTTGTATTTGCGATCCCTTATAGAAGTAGGTTATTTAAAGTAAGCAATATTTACCGTGTTGCAACAGGAATGAGAGGTTATCCATTCATTAGGGCGTTTATACTTTCTATGATGACTGAGGGTAACGATCATCTTATTGAACGCTTTTTTGATGAAGTGGGTATTGATTCTGAAGTGAAGACTCAATATCTTTTAATCCGGAGTAAAAAAACAAAAAACCTAAAAGGAATATTTATTATACCAAACATTCATTTTGGACCTTTTAAGACCTGTGGTTCCTCTGATTTGCCAGAATATATATATAGACTTTTTTCAGATGTTCCAGGTACCACTGTGTATCATACAACTAATAATCATGCTCAAAACTTAACATCTCAACATGAAGTAGATAAGGTGTTTAGTCACATCAAAAAGGAGATTGATAGTATTATTGCAAATAAATCATTAGAATGGAATTCAGAAGTTGTTGATTTTTCAAGAAAAATTTCAAATTCTGCTAAACTGATTGGAATGATTGTTGACAATGTACCATTAGTTTTTTTAACCAGACATCCATTACCTTCTGATGATATTCAAGTTGAAGTTGGAGATGATATACGAGCTATAGCAAAAAAAGAAGGTTTTAATGATGTGATTGTAGTCGATTCTCATAACTCTATCATTGGAGATGAAATCCTTATAAGAAGAAACTCCATTGAAGCAAAAGATTTAATTAATGTTTCAGAGAGATTTATTATAAAAAATAAGCCAGAAATTACTCAAAAGACAACTCTGTTATATGGAGTAGCTAAGGATTCGATAAAAGAATTCTCTGAAAAAGAGGGGATAGGTTATGGAGGTATAGTCGTTCATATGTTTAAAAATACTCTAAATAACCAGAAAACTGTCTTGATTCATTTCGATGGTAATAATGCTTTCTTAGAAATCAGATCTTTTATCCTAAATATGCTGCAAAATAAGGGTATTGAAAAGGGAGAAATAACCACTTCAGATTCACATACAGTTGCTAGACAATTTTCCAATAGAGGTTATTCACCTATAGGTGATAAAATTAAAATTGAATTTATACTAGACAAATTAAATACATTACTAGATGTAGCAGAAAGAGATATGGAACCTGTAGAATTTTATTATAAGGATTCATTTAAAAACGTTAGGATATGGGGAGATCCCGACTATTTCAATGTTGTTCTTGATACACTTAAAGAATGCATTAAAGTTTCTCAGAGTTTATTGACAATTAGTTTAATTGCTCCTACTTTTTTCTCTTTAATACTATTAATATTTTTGTATTATATTTAGATTTTCAAATATCATTTTAAATTAAAAAGTTCGTATATTTATATAATCCAACCTCTTAATTTTTATTTATAACAAAAAAAATTGATATAAAATATGGCATTAAGTCCTTTAGACATTATAAATGGTATTTTCTCTCTTATTTTTGTTGTTTTTTCTTTTGCTATTGGATCTATCATACTCACAAGATATTTTAAATATAAAGAAAGGATTTATTTTTTAGTTGGAGCAACTTGGATATTTATATCAGAACCTTGGTGGCCATCAACAGTCTCTTTTCTCGTTGCTTTATATAATAGTGTTGGAATCTCATCTGGTGTATACTTTCTTTTAGGGAATCTTTTTATTCCTTTAGCAATAGTTCTTTGGTTATTAGCTTTTACAGAATTCTTGTATTCAGAAAAACGCAAATTGATTCTTTCAATATATGCAATAATAGGAACAATCTTTGAAATATTATTCTTCGTTTTTCTGTTTTATAATCAAGATTTTATAGGAGAATTGAACGGACCTGTTGATGTGAATTATAAATCTTTTATTATGGTCTTTTTAATAATATTCATATTGATTGTTGTAGTAACAGGCTTTTTATTTGCCAATCTTTCTTTAAAATCTAAAGATCCAGAAGTAAAGCTCAAAGGAAAACTCTTAATCATTGCTTATATAGCTTTTTCAGTTGGAGCGTTATTAGATGCATCTATCTCATTTAATCCGGCAATGATAATTATAATTAGATTGCTTTTAATCCTAAGTGCACTTTGCTGGTATGGAGGGTTTTTATTGCCAAAATGGATGAAAAAATTCCTCTTAAAGCGTAAATAGGCTCATTATTTAACCTAAATTATTTTTTTTGTAATATACAGATATTATCCAGATTCATATTTTCTTTCATCTCATTCTTTTTTAATTAGTCATCTATTTTTATGGAATAAAATGTTAAGTTCTGAAATAAGTCGGCTTGTAAAAATAACATTCATCGGGAGACCCGCAGTAGGAAAAACTACTATGTTAAAGCTTCTTTCCGAACAAATTGTAGATCGGTTATACATTCCAACTCATGGTTTGGATCTTAAAACCGTTAAAATTGAAGATTATTATTTAAGGGTTTGGGATTTAGCAGGTCAAAGCAGCTATCTTAGAACATATTCGAAAGATTATCTTTTAGGATCGGATATTATCTTCGTTGTGACTGACTCAACTCCTAGAAATGTTTTAAATTCAAGGGAATTGATTAATTATGCTTGTCAATTTGTAGGAAAAGAATGTCCTATAATTGCAATCGCAAATAAGCAAGATCTTGTTAAATTAGAAGGGCGAATGGATGTAAAACGTGTTGAAAATATACTGCGTTGTAAAACCTACGGATTAACTGCAATAAATCCTTCAGAACGTATAAAATTAATGAATATTATTAAAAAAGAATTAAATAAAATAGCAATTAGGAGGAGATTAAAAGAATGAAATTTGTAGAAAGTGAGATGTTTGGAGCTGCTTTAATTGGATTTGATATGATTGATGGTCCTTTTCTTAAATGGAAAAAAGAATTTTCAAAAGTGGATAAAGAAGTAAATTTAAATGACTTTGCTATGAATTTTTATTTATCGTTTCGTGGTGGAAATGATTCCGTGAAAAAACCGCGAGCTATATTATATGATAATTTTTATATTGTTGCTTTTCCAAGAGATTTAGAGCTTTGTTGTCTTTTTATGAAACCACAAAACGTCGATAATAATATTAAACAATTAAATAAAATTGCTACACGAATTATTACTGAAATGGAATCTAATATTGATAATGAAAAAGAAGAACTTGTTGTAGATTCTGATGAGAATACAATTGAAGAGATAAGGAGATTAATCCCAAATCTATTGAGTGGTACTCAAATGACGACTCCAGAACTAAGAAAATACTTTCAATTGAGTAATTCACAAATCTGGAAAATAATGTCAGAGTTAGAAAATTCGAAGAGAATTAAAAGAGCGGCTAAAAAAGGAAGATCTATTCTTTGGACAGCCACATAATTTATTTCAATCATATCTCTTATTTACATCATCTTACTCTGTGATCCCATTTTCCTATATTTTTAGTATAGTAGCGTGAAAACATTATATAACAAATATCAGGTAGATCTTTATCCATATTATGGATTGTTATATACCTAAGGATATGATTAATCACAAATATTCCCATTAATTCCGCATGATAACTACCCATATTGGAAAGTCTTTCACCCGAGTATGAAATATCAAGCCCTTCTTTTTCAGTCCAAATAAGCTCAACAAACATTTGTGGTAATATTTCTAATTTGATATTCCATTTATCTGCTGTCTTCCAGACTTTTGCTCCCAAAAATTCAGCTAAGCCTTTCACATTATCTTCTTTCAGTAGTGCAAAAGGTTCACTTCTCTGTATCAAAACCTTTTCCATTAAATCTGTTTTTCTATCATAATGTTTTTCAAAAGGATCTTTTTTCTTTAATCTTCTTTCAATCAAATCCATAAGAATGTCAATATATGTCGCACTGTCCTCGCCGGGAACCCAAATCACATACTTACCTGAGAAATAATATTTAAATTCGGCTTCAACTCCATCTCCAAATTCATCACCAAAGTAAGAAAAGGCCATATGAATATTTACTTCGGGGAACATCTCAACCGAGATTGTCCAGTCCTCACTAAATCCGATATTTTCAATTTTTCCCCCAAGATCTTCAACAACTATCTTTTCTAGTATATTTCTATTTATATCGATAAATAAAGAGTATTTAGAACGACTGATGTCTTCTAATTCTTTTTCATGTGGTCCTCTTACTCCTGTTGCATCAATTTGACCAATTGTCCAATATTTTCGTTTTGGCATACGAAGTATAATTATTAGTTTTTTTTGAGTTTTGCGATAAAGAAACCTTCTGTGTGATATTTAGCAGGAAATAACCTTGCAGTTCCCGGGATAAACATTCCATCTATTTTATAACATTTATCCATTCAATCATTCTAATTCTGCTGGAATTAATAGTCCTTTTCTTTTCATTTGGATTATAGTACTTATTATTTCATCTCTTGAGGCTTTTCTTCCTGCTAAGGCGAAATTTAAAAGACTTGATATGAAGAAAAATTTGCGTTCTTTCTGAATTTGTTCCGCAACTTCTATTAGAGTTTTTTCTAATCCTTTTTTTTTTATAACTCCAACATGCTTAGCTAATTGAAGTGGGTAAACTAGGGAAATGTTAAAATGTCTTTCAATTAAATCGTCTGCTCCTCTAAATGGAGTAATTTCACCGGAAAATGTGGTAAGAATATTGTTATATCTATTTTCAAAATGCTCTGTGAATTGGTAATGGCTTTCTTTTAGTTTATCAGAAGGTGTACCCTCTAAAATTAAAGCTACTCTAACATATTCTCCATCTGCAATATTAATTTTAAAGTCTCCATAATCCATTTCAAAACTTTGTCTTTTGTTGTCACTAGGAACTTTTTTTATCTCACTTCTAAAATGGGAAATTGCTTGTAAAAACCCAGATATTAGATCTGAATCTATTCCCTCTAAGGAAATTTGCTTATTTAATATTGAGACTCCAATATTTTTATGTATAATCATTATATAAGAGATTTTCAATAAATCATCCAAAATTTTAGCCTCTCCTTCCCAGAATCGTCTAAGTTTGGTTTTTCTATATTTGGTTATAACTATTGTTAGTATTAATATCCCTAGAACCGCTCCAATGTATGGTAAGTAGTTATAGAAGATATTGAGATAATATTCCATTTGAGAAATAAGGTTAATTGTGAGAGTTTGAGTACTTACTCCATACATGTAAAATGTTTCTGATGCATTATATACTAAATTAATAGATATTTGACGAAAACCTGATGGTAAAGTATATTCAATTTGAACTATCCCTTCATCATTAGAAATATCCCTTATAGTATCTATTAAATCTAAATTATTATCATAGATTTCAGCAATAATCGGTTCTCCTTCAACAACAGTTCCCGTTTCATTATTAGTTAATCGTCCTTCAATTAGTATGTCTCTGCCATAGATGTATGACCCAAAGAATTCATTAATATTTAAAATTTCCAGATTTATTGTGTATTTAGATATAATGACTTCTGTTGTATTTATAGCTAGAAATGCATGAGTCTCATTAAATAATAACCAATAGGATTTCAAATAATAAGTTCCAGGTAATTTTGTTGTGGTAAAAATATCCCAATTATATGAAATGGAATTCTCAAAAGAAGTTTCATTTAAGTTACTGCTTTCAATATATATAATTTCTGAGCCTGTGTTATAAATTTCAAAATAGACATCTCCTCCAAAAATATCTTGAATTTCAATATCAATATTAATTATTTTATCAATATATTCATTAGTTGAATTAACACTAAATAGCATTGAATTTTTCGATGAATTCATAGCAATCTTCCAAATCCCGTCTGAAATATTATATACAGTTATACTTTTAAAAGATCCGACAGATTGAGTTGTCGAATACCACCCCCCAATAGGATTAGGTGGCGAGATAGTACAATTATAAATTTCCATTAACATCCAATCTGAAGGGATATTATATTTTAAACCTTGACTATTATCTAAATTATTATAATACTCATAATAAGTTATATCAGAGCTTACATTCCATAAAATTCTCGGAAGATTATAATCTAAGTTATAATCCCAGCTAAAAGGTTGATATTTTTCTATTATATAAATTCCACTAACATCAAATATAACTTCTGGCCAAATAGATGTTACATTGAAATAATAAAATCCTTGAACAGGAAGACCATCATAAATATCTATTTCCCATAATCCAATATCAGAAACAAATGTCCCAAAATTTTTTAAATGAATATCGGAAGGTTTCAAAGATTTACTATTTAGTCCAAACCCTATTTTTGATGTTATATCTGATGAGATTGCGTTTTGAACATGAAAATTTAAGGTAAATTCATCAATTGATACATTTATTCTAGTAAACGTACCATTTCCTATAAATCGTAGTCTCACTCTAAGAGAATTACCATCACTTTCATTAATTAAATGCATTATATACCAGGAATAATAAGAATCAAAAGGTAGGATTTTAGTATTTTCACCAATGTCGGCAAACGTTTTATTATCAGAAAACGGAATCCATTCTATTCCACTAAATGGAGCAAAATCACCACCATTGTATATTTCTAACATAGCATGCGTTAGATCAGAACTATCTTTAATACTTACATTGGAACTAATTCGAAAATCAATTTGGTATATTCTAGGATTAGGCAAATTAAATATCCACTCTATAGGATCGTTCACATCCCATAATGTATTATCTAGATTTGTTAATACATTAAATTTAAAATCAATAATGGTAGTATTTGAACCTGAATCCCCTAAAACCTCCAAGAAATTATCATCATTGTCCTTAAGAGATTCAATTATTTCATTACTAGGAGTACTAAAAGTACTATTCAATAGAGTCACATTATTGCAATAATGTAAATCATGAACAATTGGATCGTACTTTTGAATAGTTTTAATAGATATAATTTCTCCAACTTCCGCTGTTAACAAATTAATTGATACATTATAAGTATTCAAGGGACCAATACCAATATATTGGGCTATAAATATAATAGAATTATTACCATTAGCAGTTGTGTTCATATGCTGGATTATATTTAGTTTTTCTTCCGGATTAATTATATCATAGTATTGTAAAAATTCATATTGTTGCGTTAAATTAAATTGACCTGGACGAATTGGAACCGGTATTAATTTATCTGGATTCCATATATACATATTAGCAAATTGGACGAAATCAACATTGCTAATATTTGTAACTAAAGAGAAATTTATATTATAGATAATCCTATTTAAAATATTTTTCCATTCAAACGGTTCTTCGTTTCTAATATTTTTCAAATCATTCCAGGTGTATTCTGAATTTGATAAGTTGTCAAACTCAAATTTGACATAAAAGAGTACTTTTTGTGTAAGTCCATCAAGTTCACTTTCTATTTGGAATCTGTCATTATCAAAAGTTCTAAATGAGTTAATATCTCCATCAAATTGAGTACCATTTATGATTCGATATTCATTAACATGTTCTTTATTATAAGTAAGATTAATAAACTGAGGAGATTGAGCAAATGTTTCTCCCTCTCCTATCTCATTAGAAACTCCTCCATCAGGATTTAAATAGAGGAATTTGGGACCACCACCAGTTATTATATCATTGGGTGGTATCTTTATTTTAATTGCATACCAATATTTTATAATTCCATCTACTATAGTCCAATTTGTTTTCGATTTATTTAAGAAAATTGGTCCAATATCTGAACCTTTAAAGTTAAAAACCTCCCAGTGTGCTACCATATCAATAGGATGAGGCTTTTTTAGTGTGCCTAAAATTTCATTCGAGTTGGGGGTACCAAGAGGGTCATTTGAGCAATTTACTATAGAAACCTCCCATGAATTCTCATCTGTATAGGAATCTTCATCAATTATATCTTGGACAAAAATACTTACATTATTAACGTATTGATCTGTTTCAACTGAAAATTTCTGGTATACATAGATAGGTTCAGTTTCAGAATAACTCATTATAAACTCTGTTGGCTCAGTTTCAATATTTCTTGTATAATTAATTGCTGTTATATTTTCAAAAACCATTCTAGCATGGGTTATATTCCAATTTTGAAGGAATAAATTTGGTTGGTCGTCTATATCAGGATTTTGCCTATTTATGTAACACAATTTATCAGTATGAGTTATATTTGTAAAAATTTCCCCATTACGATTTTCAATACTTCCAGTAATTTGATTTCTAGGATTGATTTGAGCAGGAGTTAATGTATCTTTAATAAATATTCCTTTTGTTTCAGAAAGATTAGATTCTTTTAAATTATCGGAATTATTTAAACAAATAAAATACAACCCTACGGTAACATTCAACAACATCAATAAAATTAGTGATAACGATTTAATTTTTAATAAATTTCTCATTTAGAACCAACCTCTATGATATAATCAATAAGAATTTGAAGATTAAAATTAATTAATATATGAACTAACTAATTTTTAAAACTAAGTATTCTATTACTTTAGAAACTGTTGAAGAAATATGCTTTGCTTTTTGATTCTCCATTAAATTCTATCCATTAGTTTAAGTTCCTATTGTTTTAGTAATAATATCTTCTAAGTCTTTCTCAGTAATGTACTTGGTTTTAACAATAGTGTATTGAATTTTTTCCATAACTTTATCAAAATATTTTTCGTAATCAATAAATCCCATTTGAGCACATTTCATTTTTATAGCATCTCCATGTAACGTTGTAGGACCAAAAATAATCTGTTCTTCTTGACCAACTACTTCTGGCTTGTAAGGAGTAAAACACATCCAATATTTATCTTTTTCTAATGCACTCATCACATGAAGTTCACTCTCATGTAAGAATGTATTTCTTCCTACTACTGGTTTATTATATGGTAGCGGAACACCAGAGCTTTTTTCTACAAATTTACTCAGAGAATAAAGTTTAGAAAGATCAATTCTAGTATCTACACCATATAACATTTCTAAAGCTACAATAACTTCTTCAAAAGAAGTATTCCCTGCTCGGTCACCTAATTTATTAACCACTAAATCCATATAGGTTGCACCTTGCTCTACAGCAGCAATTGTTGATGCCGTACCTAATCCAAAATCATCATGAACGTGAATACCTATTGGGATATTTTTAACGATTGGCTTTAATTGATTTATTAAATATGAAATTGCTGGTATAGTGCACGCTCCTACAGTATCGTAAAGCATTATCATTTTAGCTCCAAATTTTAAACCTTTCTCAATCGCATTTTTCAAAATATAAAATTCGGAACGAGTGGCATCTACACAATCCAAGATTGCTTTCCCTCCAAAGCGTTTAATCCTTTTTAAAACAGAAGGAATCAAACTAACCATAACTTCGGGTGTTATATGGGGATCTTTGGTGAATAATTCGAGTTGCCATTTTGTTAAAACAATTCCGAAACCAATATAATCGAGCTTGGCCTCTAATGATTTTTTGATTTCATCGTTCCAACGTGAAGGATTTGAACTTAAATGAGAATAAGTTTTTAATTTAAAACCTAATTCTTTAATTTGATTAGCTAATTCCCATTGATCTTGAACTTGACCAATATAGCCACAATCTATATGTTCGACACCAATATCCTCTAATTTTTCTACTATTTTTATCTTTTGATCTAAAGTATAGTATACCCC
>JBHLRA010000018.1:18493-28106 GCA_048883045.1 Candidatus Thorarchaeota archaeon
AATAACTCCCATGTTACCCAATTACCTGATAGAATTTGTTCAACATGCAAATCAGATTCATGAATAAAACAATTTTTCCCAACGATCGCTTTATGAGGTTGTAATGGTGTTTTACTATATTTCTCAACAAGCTGGGATACTTCCATTAATTTATCTAATTTAATATTTGTATTTATTCCATATAAAATCTCAAGTGCCATAATCACTTCCTCAGTTGCTGCATTTCCAGCTCTATCACCAAGACCGTTAAATACCACATCTACAATTTCTGCTCCTCCTTCAACCCCAGCAAGTGTAGTTGCAACTGCTAACCCCAAATCGTTATGTGTGTGAACTTCTACAGGTATATCTTTGACAATATCTTTAGTAAATTGTACATTATCTTTAAATGCCGTGGGAACTGCACATCCATTTCCATCATAAACAACTATTCTATCTGCTTTAGCATCAACAGCCAATTCTAAAAATTTTTTCCAATATTTAGGGATTATTCGACCAGAGCCAAATGCCACATAAGCTCCTTGAGATTTTGCATATTCAATTCCCTCTGAAATCCTATTATAAACTTCATTCTTGGTTTTCAAAGCAGGACTCGGGACAAGTAGAAAGTTCACAATGTCCACTTCTGCGGCTAGAATATCATCAACTTCCTTTTTAATATCTTCGACATACATTCTAGCATGTGAGGATAGTTTCATCTTTATTCCTTCCTTTTTAAGAGCTTTAAATGTTTCAGCATGTTCTTTAATCCCAGCAGCATATCCTACTTCAATTTCGGGGATGCCCATCTCTTCTAACATTTTAGCGATTTCCACTTTTTGATCGATAGTAAAATATGTTCCGGGAGTTTCTTCACCTTCTCTCAGTGTATCATCTTTAATGATGACTTTATTAGGTAATTGCATTTGTGAACGTACTGATTCCGCAAAATTCCACTCATAGCTCCACCATCGTTGTGCTTTATCCATTCTCATTGATGCCCAAGGAATTAACCACAAAATTTTTCACATTATATATTTATTAAATTTAATTCTCATTAGCTTAACAAATATTTAAGAAATAAACTTTATAATTTTTCTAATATTCAACAAAATGTATTAATTTAGTTTTTAGCTCTTTTGGCATGGATTTCTAAAAAGAAAAAGGTTGATTATTATTTGGCTCGTATTGTTGATATGGATTATTATTATATTTGTTGCTACAGTTTTTATTAGCCAATATGTTAAAATGTACAAGAGAGAAGATGTTGCAATCGCTTTCTATATACTATTTATAACTATGTCTCAGATATTAGCGGCAAAGATAGGTGATTTTAGTATTGGGAGTTTTCAGATAACCGCTCCAGTCGCTGTCCTAATCTTCCCATTTACTTTTCAGATTACAGATATGGTAAATGAATATTTTGGTCAGAGAAGGACACACAGAATGATTTTTATTGCTTTTATAACCCAAATCATCATGCTAATTTTTATTTGGTTTAGTATAGAAATACCACCAGCTTCTATTTGGGGAATTGATCCTGTAACAGCTCAGCAATTTTGGTTAAACTTTTTCGGATCAACAGTACGTATAACAGCCGCATCATGGATTGCATTCTTAATAACAGAAAATCTCGATGCAGTATTATTTGCCAAATTTAAAGATCTTACAAAAGGTAAGAATTTGTGGTTAAGAAATGTATTTAGTGATATCCCTACTCTCGCATTAGACAGTATAATTTTTGTAAGTATTGCGTTTGGAGGGTTGTTTGATATTTGGCCAATAATTTGGGGGCAAATTTTAACAAAATGGTTTTTTGGTATTATTGATACTCCATTTATGTATTTATCCCGTGGAATTGTAAATGATAAGATTAATGTTTTTAATATCTTATTCAGAAAAAAGATGAAATCAGAGATTAAAACTTAATTTTATTTTAGAGTAGCTAATATGGAATAATAAAAATAAAAAAAATTGGGATTTTAAATATATTTATTTACCTTTTCTTTTTGATTGTGGCATAAGTTAAACTTATAATTCCAATAGCGCTAGCTCCTAATAATATCAAAAGTTCATATCCGGGAATCGCTGCTCCTGAGGGTAGTTCAATAGAAAATTCATAAATAACATTATCTGCATTGTCTTGAAGTTTATAACCAATCCATGCCCCATATGTTGTATCATAAGTCCAAGTTTCTGTACACGCTTGTAAATAAACGTAGAATTTTACATTAACATAATCTGGTAAAACATCAAATTGTGCCGCACTATGGACTACTGTGTTACCCACTGCTTCCCATTTTGGCTCCCACACAAGTGCTCCAAGATATTGATCTACGGGGGTTGGTAATTGGGCTAAATAAGCTCCTGCATTTTGAACAGTGACATTATAGATCAAATACAGTGAATTAACTATCGAAGTAAGATTTGTTGGGTCGTATAATGAGGTTACAGGCGTACCAGTAGCATCGGGAGTTTCTGCAAAATCTCCCGTTGTCCATTGCCAATTATTAGTTGTATAAAGGCAAGCATCATAAGTCCCTAATCCGTAAAGTGTTAAATCCAAAGTATAATCAAAATCTACAGCAGTGACGACCGATTTAAGTCTAGCACCAACATTTGCTGCACCAGGACCGAAAATTTCAATAACATCTGTCCAATTAACTCCAAATAATGCTAAAAGGCTAGCATTATTGACTGTTCTAACTTTCAAGATTTTTTGATCATTTGCAGCTCCATGAAAAGTATATACTCCCTTCTGAGGTACTCCTGTAGGAACTATTGAAAAAATCATAGTAAAGACTATAATGGAAAGAAGAATTATTCTATTTTTCTTCATATAGAAATCATCTTTTTAAATTTTAGTTATTAGATTTTAGATTGATTATTTATTGTATTATCAATTCTATATATAAATATTTCTTAAAATTTGAAATAAAAATTGATTTTAATAATCTTTATTAATTATATTATAAATAATTCGATCTACAATTTTTTAACAATAGGTATAAATTCTTATGGAAACCTTTTCTCCAGATAAAGAGATTGAAATCGCATATGAAATTAGCGGAAACGATAGCAGCCCTAAAATGGTTCTAATTCATGGACTTTTTCTGAATAGTGATACCTGGAAATTTCAACTTTCTGATTTCGAATCAAAATTTAACATACTTAGATTTGACCTTCGTGGCCATGGAAGATCTACCAAACCCAAAAAAAGATTCACAATACGTAACTATGTAGATGATATGTTTGCTTTATTACAGCATTTAGAATGGACAAAAGATCTTTATCTTGTTGGTCATTCTTTAGGGGGAATGATTGCTCTCGTTTATGGCCTTGAAAATCCTACACATGTAAAAAAAATGGTTGTTGCAGATAGTTTTTGTTTCATCAGTCAAGAAGCAATTACAGATGTCTTGGGAAGGATCAATAGTAGCAAATTGGAGAAATTTGCTTTGGGAATTAGTATTAGAGGTTTAACTCCTTACAATGATGAGATTGCTCAGTATGTTGCTAAGCTAGTTACAGATCATATGACAAAAAAGAATTGTTTACAAGCAACAGCAGCTTCAGCAGGTTTTAATATATGTGAAAACTTGAAAAATCTAAATATACCCGTGCTAGTTCTTGTTGGAAAGAAAGATATCACCACTCCTGTATGGGCAAGTGAAATGATACATGAATGGTTACCTCAATCAAAATTAGTAATCATCCCCGATGCAGGACATTTAACTATTTTTGATCATCCAAAAGAATTTAATGATCTTACATTATCATTTTGGAAAGAATAATTGTAGAATATTCTCGAAAATTTTTTTATCCCCATTTAATTACTCCTGCATTCCATGCCCATCCAATACCAGCAGCAGTGAGAACAACTAGATCTCCTTCTTTTATTTTCCCATTTTTCAAACCATATTCTAAAGAGATAATACCGTCATTTTGCCCATTATGACCAATATTTTCAAAATAAGTTGCTTGCTTGTATGGATCTACCCCCACTGCTTTTGCTACATATTCAAATGCACTTCTCTTCATATGTAATAAAGCTAAATAATCAATATTTTCCCGAGTATAACCAGATTGCTGTAAAGCATCATCTATGACTTTTACAAAAGCTTCCATTGAAAATTTATCCAGTCTTTGTTTTAATCCTTCTGGATCGGGAACATCCAAATATATTAGATCTTCATCAATTGCTTCTTTCGAAATTGGCTGAATAGTACCACCTGCAGGTACATAAACATCATCAGCAAATCGTCCATCTGAAATAGCAGAAATTCCTAATATTTCATTAGTTTTATAATCCCCTCTTAAAATTGCAGCGGCTCCACTTGCAGCTAAACTAATCATAAATCTTGAATTTTGATTTTTGTAATTGATCAAATCAGAATTTCTATAACCACTAGCAACTAAAATCCTTTCTATATTTGGATTAGTTTGAATTAAACTTTTTCCTAATAACATCCCAACTAAAAAAGTGCCACATCTTTGATTTATATCAAAAGCCCATGGTCTTGTCGGATTTCCTAAAAGTTGTTGGAGTTTAATTCCATATGTCATCATAGGTCTTTCTGCAAATACTTCTCCGGCCCAAATAATAATATCAAGATCTTCAGCTTTTATATTTGCTCTGTTAAGGGCTTGAAAACTTGCTTTAGCACCCATTGCTACAGTATGATCTTCAGGTCCGGGGACAGTTTTGCTTTTCAGTCCAAATTTTTGTTCAATAACATCCTTAGGAATTCCTGTTTCTTGTGAAATAAAATCACTTGAATGTTTATACTCTGGAAGATAAATACCCCAAGATTCTAATCCAACTGGTCGGAGTTCCATTCATTTATCCACCTATTCTAGTTCTCTTTTTAATATTTTCCCTGTCGCACTTGTGGGGAGAGAATCCCTTATTTCAAAAAATTTTGGAATTTTATATTTTGCAAGTCTATCGCTTAAATAATTACGAATTTCATCAACTTCTAAAGTTTTTCCTTTTTTTAATGTTAAAAATGCCTTACCAACTTCCCCCCATTTTTCATCAGGTACGCCAATAACTGCAGCTAAATCGATTGAAGGGTGTTTAAATAGCAACTCCTCAATTTCAACAGGATAAACATTCTCACCTCCGCTGATGTACATCTCTTTTCTACGTCCCACAATGTAATAAAATCCCTCCTCATCTTGCATCGCTAAATCTCCAGTATGTACCCATCCGTCGGGTTCTATGGTTTTTTTAGTCTCTTCAGGTTCATCCCAATAACCTGAAAAAATGTGTGGTCCCTTGAGAAGTAGTTCTCCCACTTCACCTTGTTTTACAATTATATCAGTTTTTGTATTTATTATTTTCATATCGCAATGTAGGACAGGTAAACCAACAGATGTGGGCTTTTCCCTGATATTTTTTTCTGGTAAGTAGAAATTATTAGGACCAACTTCAGTTAATCCATATCCCATTTTAAATGGCTTGTTTTTAGCCCAATAATTTTCCATTATTGCAACTGGACATGGAGCTCCTCCAGATATAAAAATTCGTACAGATTCAAAAGTAGATTTTTCGAATATTGGAGAATTTGCCATCATATGGAACATTGTAGGAACTCCTATTATTATAGAACATTTTTCATCTTCAATAATTCTAATTGTCTCTACAGGATCAAAATCGCCCATTAATATTGTTTTTGCTCCAAGATGGTAAAATGGGACTAAAAGAACGTTCCAACCACCAGTATGGAATAAAGGAAATAATAATGGTTGAATATCGTCAGGTTTTAAACTCCATGAGAGGATAGTATTTATTGAATTCCAGAAAATTAATCGATGAGAGAGTACAGCTCCTTTAGGTAGTCCTGTTGTGCCTCCTGTGAATAAAATGAGGTGTGGATCATCAAAATTTAACGTAGGGCGTTCAATTTCCGAATCAGAAATGGATTTAATCAAGAGATTTAAAGAGGGATCTCCTAATATTGATTCATCTCCTAAAACAATATTCTTATTTATTAATGCTTTTTCTTTTAAATTTACGACAGAGTCTTTGAGTTTAGTTTCATAAAAGAAAAGAGATGGACTAGTTTTTTTAATTAAATATTCCAATTCCTGTGTTGATAGTCTTACATTAAAAGGGACTAAAACAGCACCTATTTTTCCTGTTGCAAGAAAAAGATCTACACATTCAATTCTATTCGTAGAAAACATTGCTACACGATCTCCCTTAGTAACCCCTTCATTTAACAATAAACGAGCTAATTTATTCGCTCTTAAGTTGAGATCCTTATAAGTATATAGTTTTTTCTCAATGTTGTCAAAAATTGCTTCCCGATTAGGAGTTAGAAGCGAGCGCCTTTTTGCCCAATCCCCTATCCAAGAGAATTCGTTTGGAATAGAATAATCTCCTGCTTTAAACAATTCGCAAATTCACCTATACTGCTCTATAAATTGGCCATTTTCTCCAAACGTAAGCGAATAATATTTCAATCCAAAGAAACCATAAAGTAAAGGGAGTAGGATTCATTTTCCAGTAATCTGTTGTATCTCCAAATAAAATTGGTGATAAAAGATAATAACCAAAAAATGTAAGGGTTCCTATTCCAATAACTAATAGAAATCTAAATAGAAAATTCTGCCATTGAGGGAATCTTTTTGGCCAATTATCGAAGAATAAGGAAACTAAAACGACAGCACATATGAGAAATATAGCATATGTAATACTCATCATATACCAACCTTTATATTGGGTTACATAATCAGACGGTGTTCCTCCAATTGTTTGAAAGAAGGGATCAAAGATATATTGAGCAATATAAGGACCCAATAATGAGAAAAGTAGACCTAATATTACACACGATCCAAATGCGATCATCCCAATGAAAGGTTGTTTTCTCCCTAATTTACTCCATGGCCAATATTCGAATACCATTAGAGTTAGAAGTGAGAAAAAGATTATCCACTGTGTCCATCCTAGTGAGAATGCATAACTAGGAAAGAAAGTCACTGGTTTAACCGCTGAAGCTTCAGAGTTAGCCGTACGTTCACCTGCGGGAAAGAATAACAAAAACCAAACTACTAACATTATTGCAGTTCCTATTAGCCATACGATAATTCCGCGTTTAGGCTGTTTAATTTTAAAGAAAGGCCAATACATAGTACCTGCAACCCAAAGAACTGCGAATGAAAAACAAGAACCACTTAATGCCCCAAATATTGAAGCTCCTACATACCAAGCAATATAAGGATCTGTGATCTGACTTCCATAAAATGAATTAAACCAAGGTAAAAGCAATAGTGTAAAAATTAAAACAATAATGATATTAAACACAGTACCTACAAGACCTACCTTCCAAGGAGTACGGAACCAACCATAATACGGCCAATTTTCAAACCATATTGCCCAGACTACACCAATTAGTCCAAATCCTCCTATAACGGTCGCCCACGCAGTAATTTCCATTTCATGAGTTGGATAAGGATTATGCCAACGTGGGTCGAAGAAGATTAACCAAGTAATCCAACTGATTATGAAAACGATTAAAATTGATAAAAAACCTGCGATTGGTTGTTTATATCGCGCCATTACAATCATAGGTGCTTCATCTGCGGAAGGAATTCCGACTTTTTCGCCAGCGAGAGCCATAATTTTCACTTATATTATTATTTTTTTATATATTGTATAGTTTATTTATATATTTAACTTGAATCCATTTAAATCTAATAAGAATTCTTCATAGGAATTTAAATCTATAAAAAAACTATAATTGATTTTGGAAAATCAACGTAATATTTCATATTTTTACTAATTCATAGTCAACAGATCCTATCTTATTTCTCAAAGCTGCTTTAAATACATTTGAGGGATCAACAATTGGCATCAAAGCTTTAAATTTTTCAACTCCTTTTTCAAGTGGTTGAGTCCACTCACCATTTTTATCTAGAAATGGGATGCTTGGAGCATTAGTCTCGGCATCAACGCAGGCTTTATCAATAGCTACAGGATCAGATGATCCAAATATACCTAAATCAGGAACAACTGGCACACTAGCATTAGATACACAATCACACATTAATGGTATATCAAAAGCAAAATTAATATATCTAAACTTCTCTGCACCTAACGTTAAAGCAGCTTTAGCGTTATCTATGAAACATTCAACAAATTGATCATTATTTCGTCTTTGAGGTTCTTTAATTACTCTTTTTACAGGGCATTTCAGAGTACACCGAAAACATCCATAACATATTGATTGATTAATAACTGCATGTTCGTTTTCCATTTCGATTGCTTTTACAGGACAAGATGTTATGCATTCTTGGTTACACCTTGTTATATCACATCTTTTATTATTAACCACGAAATTTTTATCAAAATGAGCTTTAAATTTATTGTGTTTGCTAACACACCCCATTCCAAGCTGTTTTAGTGCACCTCCGAATCCTGCAAGTGGATGACCTTTAAAATGAGAGATTACAACAATTTTGTCAAAATTAAAAAGTCCTGCTGCTACATAAACTTCTTTAAAATGAATTCCATCTATTTTTACAATTTTTCTATCAAGTCCTTGATCACCATCTATAAAATGTAGTGGAGCTCCTGTTATAATTTCAGTATAGCCATGAAGATTTGCAATTCTTTGGTGATCTATAGATTTTTTACGATGCCCAACACAAATAGAATATTCTTCATTTATGTGAATTGTTTCTATATTATTGCCTCTCCCTTGAGTTTCTATAAGTGTAGGTTTACCACCCCTAGATTTGATCGCTTCAACTACTTCTCGCACATAATCAGGACGTAAATATCGTGTGTTTTGTGCTTCTCCAACATGAACTTTTACTCCTACCTTTTCACCAGAATTAATGTGATCTAAAATCTTATCTAGGATAAAGCGAGTTTTAACTAAATTATTTGTAACCATATTTTTCGCAGTATTTGGTAACGCTGCAACCTCATTTGGAGAAGCCCAATATACTTTAGATTTATCAGCCAATTTTTAATCACTTTTACTACTAAAACGTTATAAAAAGAAATATTAACTACATTAAAAACGAATTTATTTTACATTATAGCTGAATTAATAGGAAAGTTGTCTAACTAGATTTATTCAGATAGAATGTTAAATTCTTCTTTCTTGACGCCCCATGAATTTAAGATTTGCTCCACATCATTCATCAGATTATCGATGAACGTCTTTAAAGGGATTATCTTCTTTTGGAATCCTATTCCAGGGGCAGGTACCCTTGTAGGTCCAAGGGTTAAATGATAAAGTCTATTATGATATTCTTCAGAGAAAATGTCAATATTCATCCAATTTTCTTTCATTTCTTCTGAAAGAGGGCTTTCTTTTGTTGTTAATATAGCCGTTCCTAAGCAAACCGCCTCTGCACCCATAGCTAAAGCGCCAAGAAAACCTCGAGCATCACCAATTCCTCCTGCGGCAATCATAGGAATAGTTAATAACTTTTTAGCCATCGTTATATTCACTAAAGTCGTATGTTGATATGGATTCTTAAATCCTGCTGCTTCCATGCCAATTAAGGTTATTGCATTTGCTCCAGCTTTTTCAGCAGAGATAGCGTGTCTCATTAGTGCACATTTATGAAACCAATAACATCCTGCTTCGCGTATCCTATTACCAAGAAAGGA
>JBHLRA010000019.1:0-27909 GCA_048883045.1 Candidatus Thorarchaeota archaeon
TTTCTATTATAAATAAAGAGTATTGTATAGGCTGTGGGAACTGTGTAAGTGCTTGTCCAAATGAAGCAATAGAACTTTTCAAGAAAGAAAGGCAGTTCACACCTTCTCTAACTATGGCTGATTATTATGATCAGAATTTAAAAGCAAGAACCAAGCTTAAGCAAAGAGAACTCAAAAAACAGGCAAGAATGAAGAAATAGTCAATTATAAGATATTTTTCTTTTTCGATTTTTTATTAATAATTTTTTAATTATTTATTGTGTAAAGTTTACCTAACATCAGCTAGAACAAGGATAGAAGGCATTTAAAGTGTTATTTAATATCAATCTAGAAACATTTATATAGGTAGGTAAATTTATATTACATAAGAAACATTTTTTTAAAAAATAAATTTTTAGGAATCATAATATCAAATTCCTAGTATAAATAAAGTTTACATTAATAAAAAAATAATAAAAAAATGGAGGATATATAAAATGAGTAAAAGTGATCAATCATACACGGGAATAATTTCTCGTAATTATGCGAAGAAACAAATTTTCAAGACTATTATTGGATATTTTCTGTTTTATGCATCTTGGATGATCCTCACATTTTTCCTTTTGTACTTCTTTGAAGCAACGTTCCTATATGAGTGGTTTTTATGGATAATGATTTATTCAGTTGTAATCCCATTTGTAGTTGTTTTAATATGTGCAATCTGGTATTATTATCGATATGTCAAGATGTTTTCATTTGAAATATTAGATAATGATATAATTCTTCAACATGGAGTTTTTAACAGAATTCGAGCCACTATTCCGTATAGTAGAATTCAAAATATAAACATCACCAATGGAGTCTTTGATAGGATGTATAAATTATTCACAGTTAAAATTGAAACAGCAGGATCAAGTGCTGCAGCTGCAAGTGCAAAGTCAGGAGTGTCTCGTCCAGAAGGATATATTCCCGGATTAGTCGATCCTAATCTTATTGAGGAAAAGATAAAAGAAAGACTAATCAAGTACTCAGCAATTCCAAGTGGCTTAGAGGATAAAATATTTAAACCAGAAGAATTAGCTTTTGATAATTTTATTAGTTATATTCTTTCCAAAATGCGAGAAGGGGAATATTTACAAACGACAATAAAAGAAATGAGAGAAAAAGCCCAAATAACTGCTGCGAATTTAGCGGAAAAAGTTGGTGTTCCACTTCAAACAATAAAATACCTAGAAGAGGGAAAATATAATCCAAGTTTAGCATTAGCGTATAGAATTGCGGAAGTATTACAGTGTAAAATAGAAGATTTGTTTAAAATGGTCTAATAATCATTATTTTTTCTAAAATTATTTTAATTTCAAAATAACTATGGTGAGAAATACCTGAAATTCAAGAAAACAATTAGGTCAAGGGTTAAAGATTTAAGAGATAAACTTGGCTTAACACAGCAACAATTAGCTGATGAAGCAGGGGTTTCTCGTCAAACGATCTATTATTTAGAGAAAGGGGATTATAACCCTTCTTTAACATTATCGTTTAAACTAACTGAAATTTTTCAAACTACATTAGATAATATTTTTTATCAAGAACCAATAATAAAAGAAATATTGGAGGGTAAATCATTAGCAGAATTAAAGGAGCTTTCTGAAGCTGCTAATATCAACCTCGAAAAATTAGCTTCTCTAAGTGAAATAAACGACGAAGAATTAACCTCGAGTTTTAATGAGCATTTGTTAATTAAAATCTCAAACGGTTTAGGAATCAACTTTGAGGACCTATTTGAAAAAGAAGCAGAAAATTAAAAAAAAATTAAATAATATAAACAAAAAAAAAAGATTGGAAAAGAAAAAAAATGGAAAAAATAGCAATAATAACCAAAGATCTCACAAAAGTTTTTGGTAATATTGTAGCTGTACAAAACTTAAACATTGAGATTAAATATGGTACTACCTATGGGCTATTAGGACCAAATGGTGCCGGAAAAACTACAACAGTTAGGATGTTAAATGGAATTATATCTCCCACAAGTGGTACTGCTTTAGTAGGAGGGTACAATATTCTCACACAGACTAAAGATGTGAAGATGATTTGTGGATTTCTACCAGAATCACCTGGACTATATCAAAAATTAACTGCAAAAGAGTTCTTAGAATTCATTGGTGAGTTGTACTATCTACCGAAAGCAACGATTTCAAGTCGTATTGATGAACTCCTTGATATATTTGATCTTGAGGGGCGAGAAAACGACTTGCTAGAGGGATATTCACGCGGTATGAAACAAAAGATTTGTCTTTGTGCAGCTTTAATTCAGGATCCCAAGATTATTTTTTTGGATGAGCCTACATCTAATCTGGATCCTGCAGCAGCGAGAATGGTCAAGGATCTTATTTCAGATTTGGCGAAGAAAGCAGATAAGACTATTTTTATCTGTACTCATCTTCTTGATGCAGCAGAAGAATTATGTGATATTATAGGCATAATAGATAAAGGAACTCTGAAATTACAAGGGAGTCCGAAAGAAATTATTGAATCTCAAAATGCCCAAGATTTAGAAGAGGCTTATCTTAAAATAATGGGCGCAAAACATATGGAAGATTTATTAGCTTGGCGTGAAAATGGTCCTAATGCTGAAGTTCCTAAAAAGAAAGAAAAAAAAAAAAGGAAGTGATCTAACATGTCTTTATGGATGAAAATTGCTAAGAATGAAATGAGGGTTAGAACCTCTAAATTTAGGAAAAACCGTTTAGCATTTTTCTTAGTTTTGTACTCTTTCTTGATATTCTGGGCTTTTTTTCTCTGTCCCTTGATTTTTGACCAATTTATGCCGACATTAGCTGGGTTGGAGGCTCTAGCTCCAATTATAGTTCCATCCATTGCGATGATTATTGAACAAATGATGATGATATTTTTTATTGCGATTATGATTTATCCTCTAAATAATATTTATCGTCAAACTGAGATTGGATTTAAAGAAATTTTATTGGCATCACCCACCACTGCGGGGGATATCTTTTTAGGAGAGTTCTCAGGAAAAATACCTATACTGTTTTCTTACGTGTTTGCACTCACACCTATCCTTGTAAATATGTTAAATCCCATTTTTAACTTGAATTTTATCCAGACTCTTGTTATGTATGGATGTGTTTTTGGGCTTGTATTTCTAGCTAATTTAGTTGGTACGATAATAATGAGTTGGTTAGAACACAAGATTGCAAAGAGTGAAAAAGCACGAGATATTGCTAAAGCACTATTAATCCTTCTCTCTGTTGGGATGGTGGCTCTTATCTATTCTTTACAGTTTGGATTTCAGTTCATCTTAGATCATCCAGAATTCAAAAATTATCTTATGTGGTATCCAGCCTTATGGTTCTCTAATGTTATACTATATACGTTCGATCCTACATTATTAAGCACCTATATCTTAAACATATGGACAAGTTTAGCTCTCGTGCTTATTGTACCTTTAATGATCTTATACATTTCTTATAAGAAAGCAGATAAATTCTACACACTCGAAGGTGGTATTGAAAAAGTAAGTTCTGTCATAGAAAAAGAGAATTTCTTTTATAAATTCAATAGGCGAATAATTGGTGCAAAATGGGAGGGATTAATTATTACCCAGTTCAAGCAGTTTTTCCGAAAGAAGGAAAATATCATGAAACTGATTTATCTGGGTGGTATTACTTGCGTTTATGGTGTGATCTTCTCATTTTCTATGAGGAATGCTGAACAAGAGTTTATATCAGGAGGGTTTGCAAATCTAATGGTTGTTTTTATGGGAGGAGTGCTATATGGTATAATGCTTGGGAGTTTCATTTTTGTAGGAAGCAAAGACTTACTATGGGTATATAAACGGAGTCCAAGGAACATTAATGGGTTAGTCTATTCATATATTTTTGCAATGTTTATTATTAATTTGATATTAGCTGTTGTAATTACCATCTTCTTTACATTCTTGTTTGAATATGATGTTTTTTCGGTGGTAGTTTTCTTCATCGCTTATTTAGCATATGGAATAATAGTATTGCTTCAAGCAATTGGAATACAAGGCTTTAGCCCAGCATTTGAAGAGAAGGGAAAACATATGGGAATAAATATATTTAAGTTAATGGCTATCCAAATAGGAATTTTGATGGGTTTTATTTTCTTGATGATATGGTTGGGGGACATCTTCCCTTTTCTCATTACTTGGGAATTAGCTCCTACGATAATATTAATTTCCATACATCTTCTGATATCCTTTCCCTTATTCTTTATGGGTTTAAGGCATTTAAAGAAAATCGAATAATTTTTTTTTATTTTTTCTTATCTATTAATAAAAGCCATTGAAAGGCTCTCATTAAGTTTATCCAAATTAGATTTCAACTCTTTAATAAGAGGGTTGATGTCCTTAGCTAAATTTGGATCAATTTTAAAAGATTTTTCAATATATTGTGTCGCATTATTATAATCTTTTTTATCAAAGTAAGCACATCCCATGAAAAACCATGCTTTTGCGAAATCTGGATTTACTTCAGTTGCTTTAGTATAATTAGAAATAGCATTATCAAATTCTTTTCGTAGTTTATATATGTTCCCTAAGTTATACCACCCTTCAGCAAAATTAGAATCGATTTCTACTGCTTTTTTTAATTTTATAAGAGAATTATCATAATCCTCCTTTGCTTCATAAGCTAATCCCATTGAATTCCATGAATTTGCGTGTTTTTCATTATAATTAACGGCTTTTTGAAAATTTTTTATGGCAGCATCATATTTTCTCTTTTTATGATAAGCAAGTCCAATATGATAATATGCTTCGACGAAGATCTCATCAAGAGCCAAGGCTCTATTACAATTTTCAATAGCATTATCATAGTTTTTATTATCAATTTCTAATTTCGCCCTATTAATTAATTCTTTTTTATAGGAGCTTTTAATTAAGTCCTTATTTTTAATATCAGGAGTTTCCATCAATTCATTTACTTTTAAGGCTTTTTCATAAAATTTGAAGGCATCATCATATTTCTTTAAATCGGCGAGTTGATTTCCCTGTTCAATTAACAACTTGATTTCTTCAGAGTGAACATCATCAATTAATTTTTTAATTTTACTCATCTCAGTAGCTCTTCGTTCGGGATCGTCTATAGATTGGGCATAATCTAAACGTTTTTTTAGTTTTTCAATTTCCTTTTCTTTTAATTTTTGTTCTTCTACTAACTCTCCTTTACCAACTAATAATTTAACTTCTGTCTCATAGATAAGGCTTTTGATCAATGCAACTTCTTTTTCCATCTCGCCTGTTAAATACATCTTATTAGTCATCGTTAATGCATCGTTATAAGTCTCTATTGCTTCTTGATATTCTTTTTGTTCTACTAAGTTATTTCCTTTACTTACAACCTCCGCGACTTCAGCAGAATAAACTTTGTTTACCAAATTTTTAAGATTCTCTAATTCTGGGTTTTCTTCCTCAAGATATACCATTCTTTTAGCTAAACTTAAAGCGATATAAAGATCACTTATAGCTTCATCGTATTTCTTTTGGACAATAAATTGGATAGAATTGTTTTTAATAACATTTATTCCAGATGTGCAAATATTGTTGATTAGATCCGTGATCTCATTGATTTTAGCTTCCTTTTTTTCCGAGGATGCCATTCTATTAGCAATATCGAGAGCTTGATGAAACTTCTCAATTGCATCATTAATAGCGTTTATTGATTCTTCAAATCTTTCTTGTTTTGTTATTTCCATTCCTTTCTCAATTAATAGGTTAATCTTTCCAATGTAAATTGGATTTAAAACCTCAGCTATTAAACTATTTTTAATATTCTTAAGATTTGAGTCATACATTTTATTTATTAATGAAACCGCATTTTGAAGCTCAGAAATTGCTTGTTCTTTTAAATTTTGGCTTAATAAATCTTTTCCCTTCTCTAATAAGGGTTCAATTTGATTTGAATATAGTTCATTAGTCAAATTTTTAATAGAAATAATTTGTGTTTTCTTTTCATCGGGATCAAAAAATGTTTCAATAGTCTGTATTGCACTTTCAAAAGTCTTAATAGCTTCTTCTATTTGTCCATTTTCTTCATAAATCTTTCCTTTCTCAACGATTTTATCAATCTGGGAATCATAAATGGCTGTAATCTCTTTTTTAATTCTAGAGAGAGCTTCAGATCTATGATCTGAACCATAAATATCCTCCGCAATGCTGAAAGCTTCTTTAAATATTTCAATAGCACCATCCTGATTATTCTGACTTTTTAATTCAAGACCTTTATGCATTAAGTTTTCTATATCATTTTCACTAATTAATTTATTAATTTCATCTACTTCGGCATCTTTAAGTTCTATATCATCTATTAAATCGCAAACTTGTAAAGCTTTGCGAAATTCCTCTTTAGCTTTATCAAATTTTTTTTGTGAAGTTAAATGTATCGCTTGAGTAACTATATTGTCAATTTGAACTGAATATGTTTGATTAATTGTATTTCTTATATTTTCAATTTCAGTTGTTTTGTCTTCTGGGGCTTTAACTTTGTCTTCTATAAAATTTAATGCTTCTTGAAACTTTTTAACTGCTTCTTCGAATTTATTTTTGTCTTTTAGAGTGTTTCCTTCTTCAATTATTAGATTTAATTTTTTTAAAAGTGATGCTTTCATTTTTAAATTTCAAGTTTTTCCCTATTGATTAATCCTTAGAATTATTTCATATTTTTAATATTTTTCTTATAATCTTTTTATTTCTTAAAAAATAACTAATAAGTATTAAATTCTATAATTGGAATCTTTATTTATGTCTAAAAAACATCCGATCAAGAGATATCCTACAGTTGCGTGTTGTGGATTGGATTGTGGATTATGTCCTGCATATTATACAAAAGGACCTTCAAGATGCCCTGGTTGTTGTGGTCCTGATTTTTTCAATAAGCACCCATCATGCTCAATAATAACATGTTGCGTAAAAAAGCACGATTATGAGACCTGTGCGGAGTGCGATGAATTTCCATGCTCAAAAATTGATAAATGGGATAAAATGGATTCCTTTATTTCTCATAAAGTATCACTATCAAATTTGGAGTTAGTCCAGAAAGAAGGTATAGAACATTTTATTTCTCAACAGAAAAGAAGAATTGAATTACTAAATATTATGTTGGAAGAATTTAATGAAGGTAGATCCAAAAGTTTCTACTGTATTGCTACAGCATTACTACAAATTGATGAATTAGAAAATACATTGAATGTAAGTAAACAACAATTAAAAGAAGAAAAAGTTGATATAAATGACCTAAAAACTAAATCTAAAATCCTAAAGGAAAACTTATCTAAGCTAGCAAGGTCTCAATCTATAGAATTAAAACTCAAGAGAAAATAATAAAATTTTATTAATATTTTGCTTTAAGTTTTTATTAATTGCTGATAATATTAGGAGATAATAAGAAATGAGTATATTTTATGGTGGAACGATTATTACTATGGATGATAATCAACCACGTGTAGATGCTGTGGGCATTAAAGGAGAAAAAATAAGTGCTATAGGCCCATTGGAATATGTTAAAGAAAAATTGAATGATAAATTCGAATTGATAGATTTAAGAGGAAATATTCTTCTTCCCGGATTTATAGATTCCCACATGCACCCTATATCGTTGTTATTCTTTTTAATAAATGTTGATCTTTCTTCGTGCAAAAGTCTAACAGAAGTGATAGATCTAATAAATAAATCAGCAGAACAAAAGAATAAAGATGAAATTATTTTTGCACATAGCTTGAAAGAAGAACAATTTGATGTCCCTATCTTACCAACTAAATGGGATCTTGACATTTGCCCAAATCCTGTATTCACGTTGAGATATGATGGTCATATAGGAATTGCTAATACAAAAGCATTAGAACTGATGGGCATTGATGTTAATACTAAAGTTCCTGAAAGTGGTGAAATTCGCCAGAATAAGGATGGGGAACTCACTGGAGTTATTTCGGAAGGTGCATTAGACTTAGTTTTTACGAAATTAACACAATACTTAATTCCTAAACCTGAAATTATTCAAAAAACTGCTATCAAGGCATTCAATTTTTTAGCTGAGAAAGGAATAACATCAATTCATGGAATCTTTAATTATGATACAGAAGAAGGAGGATTAAGTCTTGTTGAAGTTCCTATCTATAAATCAATTAAAGATTATATACTACAAAATTGTTATGCAATGATATGTACAGATAATCCCAAGAAATTATCTAGATTAAAAAAAAAACCTTTGGATGAGGGTAATATTTATAGTAAATTCAAATTGAATACATTGAAGCTATTCTTGGATGGAAGCTTTGGAGCAAAAACAGCCTGTATGTGGGAACCATTCTCAGATGCTCCTAATATGTGTGGTTTCTGTGTAGTGGAAGAAGATGAGATATATGAGAAGATGAAAATCGCTCATAATCTGGATTTTCAAATTGTAATTCACGCCATTGGTGATAAAGCTAATAGAATCGTAGTGGATTTATATAAAAAATTACTAAATGAATTTCCAAAAGAAGATCATCGTCATAGAATTGAACATGCATCAATGCTTACTGAGGATGTAATACAAGATATGAAAGAATATGGTATAATCGCATCATGTCAACCACCATTTATTAATTCAGAATACACTTGGATTGAAAAGAGATTGGGAAAAGAAAGATGTAAATATACATATCCTATGAAATCAATTGTGGATGCTGAAGTGATGCTTATTTCAGGTTCAGATTGTCCAATTGAGGATCCCAGTCCTATTTTAGGGCTCCACGCGTTAGTAACCAGAAATGGTTTTGTTCCAGAGCAATGTATAACAATTGAAGACGCACTTAAAACTTACACGATTAACGCTGCCTTTGGGGCATTCGAAGAAAATGTAAAAGGAAGTATTGAAATAGGAAAATTAGCAGATTTCGTAATTTTAGATAAAAATCCCCTTGAGGTTCCAAAAGATAAAATAAAAGAAATTCAAGTAGTTGAAACAATTATAAGAGGAAAATCAGTATTTGTCAGAAAATAGAAGTTTAAGAGGATTTTTATAAGAGGGAAAAATATATGATTAGGAATTTTCTTGTATAAATTCCCAAATAATGCTGTTTACTTCTTCTGGAATCTCATCTACAAATCTATGCCCTACTTTATTAAGAATTTTGAGTTTTGAATTAGGTATTTTATCATGTAGTAATTTAGAATGTTCTAATCCTACAATTATTTTATCCTCATCACCAACTAAAATTAATGTTGGTTGTTGGATTTTGTGTAAATAATCTCTTGTATCATGGTTTTTAACACCAGCACTTTGATTTATCCAATCTTGTAAGGTAGTAGGATCTTCCATAAAGTTATTTCTAATTTTATTATAGAGATCTTTATCAGATCTTAACCTTCTTTGGAAAGGTCTTGAATAGAGAGCTGCAACTCTTACTTTAAATTTTTGTTCTAAATCAAATTTTTCTAGAAGTTGTTGCGATTCAATAACACCTTTCACAGAAGTTTCGGGATTATAAGAGGTTGTAGCACATAATATCAGTGTTTTAACAGTATTAGGATAAGTTAGAACATAATTTTGAGCAATCATTCCTCCCATACTTAATCCACAGAGGTGAATTTTCTCTTTTATATTTAGATGTTCCAGTAATTCTTTAATATCTCTTAAATACATATCCATAGTATAGGGATAATTTGGGCGTGAACTCTTCCCAACTCCACGATTATGTAATGTTATAACCATCATTTTTTCTTTGAAAAAAGGAATTTGGAAAATCCAACTCATCTTACTACCTAATCCACTGATTAATACAAGTGGTTGTCCTTCACCTTCCTTTTTATAAAATAATTCAACATCATCATATCTGAAAAAAGGAATTTTCCCTCATCTCCAGTGAATATCTATTATCTTTCAAATCAGTTTGCCAAAAATAAAAAATATTTTATTTATTATCGAAAAGGATTCAATCAGTAAAATATAGGTGCTCATCGAAACCAGTTGAGGCAATAAGAGATTGCCCTAGCTTTTGAATTGCTTCCTTACTCGGATTTTGCAAAATTCGTCTGGCTATATTAATAACTTTTGCTAATTCAGTATCTGAATACTCTCTTACAATATTATCATAGCGAGAAAAATTAATTCCCGCAGTATAAACTCCTGTTTGACCATGACTTGCCGCACTACTAGTTTGCCAGTGTTCAACTTTCACTTCAATATTGGATAAAAGATAAGAGCAAAAGAACCATTCTAAATAAAGAGATGTTCTTTTAGATTTTCTTTTTGTATCTTTTAGCATTTTATAAGCTTTATTTAATCTATCAGGGTGGATCTGTTTAAATATTCTTTCATAACTCTCATTCATTTTTTCCCTTACATGTGCTTTTATAAGGTTTAGTATCTCTTCGACTTTCTTTGCCCTTTCTCCCGTAATTTCGTGTTCAATTGAACTTACATGTTGTTCGATGGCATCTTGAGTTTGTTGACTTCTATTAATAGTATTAGATCGGGTAGCTGAAGTCGGTTGAGTTCTTGTGGGAGGTGTACCTGTTGTATGAATTTCATCCGGGACGCTAATTATATCTCTAGGCTGTAGTGTAAATAATGCATCCAATTTAGATGGATCTTGTCTTACTTCATTAAATTTATCTTGTATTTCTTGAATATTGTAACCTATTGATTGTAAGTAGAATCCAGCACTAGCTAGTTGTTGTTCTAATGCTGAAGATGCGCTATATATCGTTCCAGTTCCAAATTCTTTTTGAATTTGTTCGTCTCCTAATTGACTAATCCTCGCTTCTATAATTTCATTTAGGTTTAATGAGCCTAATTTTGTAAGAATATATTGGATTTGATTAGGGGTGAGATAATTTAGATTCCCAGTAGGAGCGATCATAAGGGAAATTCTCTCCATTTTTTTAAGTATTTCAGAAATATCTTCTTGGTTCTTTCCTTTTGATATTATTAGGAAGTGTTCTAAGAAATTTTTATCAAATCCCGCAATAATTTTAAGATATTGGTCATCAAATTTATTTAAATGCTCTTGTAAGTTATTTCCGCTAAAATCAGATGGTAAATTAATTTGATATACCAAAATATTATCAGTTATCATATAAATATAGTCAGCTTTTTGCATGAGTATCTGATTTATGACTATTATCGCATTTAAAAAATTATGATCTTAATAATAAAATAATTTCCATTCTTATATATTTTACATCAATCATGTTTTTGATACTTTATAGCCATTTTTCGTGCCAATTCCATTTGTTCCTTTGTTTCTAAGAAACATGGCCTAAGTCTTCGAATCCATTTTATGGGATCCAATCCCTTTGGAATATAGCCATTAACAACAGCCCAAACTAATATCATTATACCTGTTCTTCCACAACCAGCAACACAATGTACAACTATTGGGATTCTACTCTTTTCAAGACTTTCAGTGATTTCGAGGAATCTTTTTAATTGAGAATCTGTTGGAGTACCAAAATCAGGTATGTTAATATGATAATATTTAAAGAAGCTAGGGATATCTTTTCGATTATCAAATTCAGAACAATTTATAATAGCTTTTATTCCTTCTTTTTTATATATTTCAATTAAATAAGCATCCGGCCACCAAGAAGCAGCGATTTTATTCTTGACAATCCAAGTAAAGGGTGTAGTTCTTTCAGGCATTCCATTTTTAGGCCAATACCATGGACGAACCATAGATAAAATTATGGTGGTAAAAATAAATAATTTAGTAAATAAGATGTAACATTTTAAAAAGTTATTTAAATTTAGATATGTATGAATCTTTGGAAAGACATTCCCTCTGGAGATGACCCTCCCGTTATTTTAAACGCAGTAATAGAAGTGATTAGCGGATCTAGAGATAAATATGAGTACAACCCTGAATGGGAAGCTTTTGTACTAGACCGAGTTATTCCTTCATCTGTAATCTTTCCTGTAGAATATGGTTTTATTCCTCAAACATGGTCAGATGATAATGATCCTCTTGATATAATGGTTTTAAGTTATGAACCACTTGAAGTAGGGTGCATAGTTAAAGTTCGAGTCATTGGTGCTTTAATTATAGAAGATGAACACGGAGATGATCCGAAAATTGTTTCTGTTCTTATTAATGACGCAAGATTCAGCGGATATAATGACATTCAGGATATACATAAACACAAACTAAAAGAAATACAAGAGTTCTATGAAACTTATAAGAGATTAGAACCTCATAAATGGGTTAAATTCAAAGAATGGCAAAATGCTAAAGAAGCTAGAGACCTTGTAAATTATTCAATTGAGCTCTTCAAGGATAAATGGTTATAAAATTATGAAACTAAATTATGTATAAAAATGGTAAATAAAGAAGATTTAACAGCTTTTGATACAAGAAAGTATCCAATAAGACCCCATATTGGTGTTGGTGTTTTATTAGTTCGAAATAATAATTTATTATTAGTAAAAAGAAAATATGATCCTGATGCAGGGTATTGGAGTATTCCTGGAGGTCATTTAGACCTTGGAGAAAAAGTAGAAAAAGCAGCAGAGAGAGAAGCTTTTGAAGAAACAGGCTTTAAAGTTAAAGTATCAAAATTAGCGGGTATTATAGATAAAATAATGCATGATGATGACGGTAAAATTGAATATCATTATGTCTTAATCAATTATTTTGTAGAACAAATAGAGGGAAATCCAAATCAACCACCTAAAGCAGCTGATGATGCTTTAGATGCTAAATTTGTACCCTTTAAGGAATTAAAGAATTATACTTTAACTGAATCTTTGATTGAATTATTAAAGCAATTAAAGATTGGATATTAGTTCTTTCTTAAATTTTGATTAAATTGTAAAATTTTAAATAGAAAAGAATTTGACTATACCATGCAACGAACTCTAATTTATAAATAACCATTTTTGAGGTGTTTTTAATTACAATTCTTTTTAACAGAGTATGGTTTCCACCAGAACAATCAAATAAAATTGGTAAAGCTTTTGTAGATTATCTTAAAGAAAATCCTCCCGACAAAACGATTGAGAAGAATTTATGTATCGCCATATCTTCTGATGAGAATGGAGTTATACTTGCTTATGGTATTGGTGAAGTAATGAAGGGAAAAGAAAAAGAAGCCTTGATGCGAAATACACAACAAAATCTCTTCTTAGCATCAAAAATTGATGGTGTAAGATACAAAACTGATATATTTTTAGATTTTACAGAAGCCTATAAAATAATTGGTATGGCACCACCCCCAGAAGTATAAAAAATAATTAAAAGAGGTATTAAATATGCCGTATGTAATTTCAACAATAAAATATTCAAGCCATAAGCAAAATGAGGTTATAAAAAAATACCTTCAAATAGCCCCTAAATATACGCTTGATGAAAATGTCGCAGAACAACTATGTGCGCCTGTAACCACGACTGAAAATGGAGTAATTGTAAAAAGTATTCACGAAGTAAAACCTGGAAAGCTTGAGGAAACCTTAGCTTATCTTAGAAAATATTTCTATGAATTTATTAATATTGAAAATTGTGAATATTCGGTAGATGTGTGGTATACATTTGAAGAAGCAGCTGGAATTGCTGGGTTTGAAGTTCCTGAATAAAAAAATAATTTATAAATCTCTTTTTTTTTAATTTATCATTAATAAAAATAGTTATTTAAGGTGTTTTCTGACGAATTCACCTATTTTTTCAATTGCATCTCGGCTTTCTGGTGCAACCTTAGCAAAAACAGGAAAACCGTGGATCATATCCTCCCAAATATCAAGTGTGACATCCACACCTGCTTTAGCTGCCCTTTCTGCTAGACGAACGGCATCATCATGTAAAATTTCAGCTGTTCCAGCCATAATATATAGAGGGGGTAATCCATAAAGGTCTGCATATACAGGTGAAATAAAAGGATTTTTTGCATTTTCATTCCCAATATAAAGGTTCGCATCAAATTCTAAACCATCTGGAGTTGTAAATGGGTCTAATTTTGCTCTAGATCTAAAAGTTTCACCCGTGAAAGCTAAATCTGCCCAAGGGGATATACAAACTGCTGCTACTGGTAGTTCTATTCCCAACTCTCTTAATTTCAACATTGTAGCAATTGTTAGACCCCCACCAGCAGAAACTCCAACAATAACTATTCTCTTTGGTAAAAATTCTTTCTCCTCGACAAGCCATCTATAAGCCTTCACCGCATCATCTAAGGCAGCAGGATATGGATGTTCTGGTGCTAAACGGTAATTGACGCTTAAAAGTTCAGCATTGGAAACTCGGGATATATATATTGAATGGTATTTAGATATATCTGCTGATCCTGCTATATAAGCACCTCCATGAAAAAATAAAATTACTCTATCATTTTCAGATACTTGTGTTTTACACCATATACCAGAAAGATCATTAATATTTACATTCACACATTCTACATCTTCGGGGAGTTCAACACCAACTGCTAACATTTCTAATGCTTTGCGATGCTCGTTTACTCTCTTTTTAATTTCAAGACTTCTAGTATAAAACAACCCCTTAATTACGTATTTCATTTGTTTACTAACCATTAACAACACACAGTATAATTTAATTTAGTTATAAATTCGGATCTCTAAAACCTATAATATTTGAAAGCACTTTTTAAAATTAAAGATTCTGAAAAATAAATGTTATTTTCTACCAAATCATATGATTTTAGTTCTAAAACTTATTAGTTTTATGAAGTATTAAACAAAAGAATTTAATTCAAATTGTATTAATTAAATTAGGTATCTAATTAGTTGAGTTTAATTAACTCAAATTGAAGAAGGTTCTAAAGTTTGTCAACATTAATGAAAATTGCAAAGAACGGTAATACGACTAAAGAAATGGAGATTGTTGCCGAAAATGAGCGAGTTGATCTTGATTTTATAAAGCGGGGAATTAAAAAAGGGAGAATTATTATTCCCAAATCAAATAGAAGAGAGTTAAAACCTCCTATTGGTATTGGGAAAGGCTTATTAGTAAAAATTAATGCGAATGTTGGATCTTCAAAAACAGTCTGCAATATCGATGAAGAATTGGAAAAGGCTAAGATTGCTGTTAAATATGGAGCAGATACAGTTATGGATTTAAGTACAGGGGTGACTGAAACTGATATTCAAACAATTAGAAAGCATATCATTAATGAACTTAAAGTTCCAATAGGTACTGTGCCAATCTATCAAACTGCTCTAAGAGCTATAGAGACAAAAGGAGCTATTATCCATATGGATGAAGATGATATGTTCAATGTTATAGAAGAACAAGCAAAAGAAGGTGTGGATTTCTTTACCATCCATGTTGGAGTGACTAAGGATATTGTAGATTATTTAGTTGAACATCCACGAACTATGGGAGTGGTTTCAAGAGGCGGAACTTTCTTGGCGTCTTGGATATTAGAACATGAAATGGAAAATCCATTTAATAGAAGATATGATTATTTGCTTGAAATGGCTCAAGATTATGATTTCACATTATCATTAGGAGATGGTTTAAGACCCGGTTGCATTTTTGATTCTACTGATTATGCCCAAATCCAAGAATTACTTGAGATTTCTAAATTAGTAAAACGCGCATGGAAAGCAGGCGTTCAAGTTATGGTTGAAGGTCCAGGACATATTCCTGCTAATGAAGTTGAAAGAAATATTAAATTAGAGAAGTCTCTATGTGATGAAGCACCATTCTATGTTTTAGGACCATTGGTTACTGACATAGCTCCAGGATATGATGAAATTGTAAGTGCGATAGGAGGCACTATGGCAGGTTTGGCAGGTGCTGACTATTTATGTTATGTTACACCCTCAGAACATTTAGGACTCCCATCAAAGGATGATGTCAAAAGAGGTGTAATTGCGTCCAAAATTGCTGCTCATGCTGTTAATATTGCCAAATATGGTAAAAGAGCTTCTAATTGGGATTATAAGATGGATATTGCTAGAAAAAACTTAGATTGGGAAGGGATGATTCAACATTCAATCGATCCTGACTTAGCAAGAGAGGTCCATTACAGAAATGGAAAAAATATTGATAATGAAGTTTGTAGTATGTGTGGAGAATTTTGTGCTATAAAACTCTTAAAAGAGGCTCTAGAAAATAAAAAGAAATCAAAGAAATAGGATAATAATTTTACCCTTTTATAATTTAATTTAAAAAATCATTTTTTTAAATTGTATAAATCATGAAAAAAGTTTTAACAATAGCAGGTTCGGATTCAGGTGGAGGTGCAGGGATTCAAGCAGATTTAAAAACTTTTGCTGCGCGTCAAGTTTATGGAATGAGTGCAATTACAGCACTTACAGCTCAAAATACTGTAGGAGTTCAAGGTATATTTGATGTAGATCCTGAATTTGTTGCTAAACAAATCGATTCTGTAATGACCGACATAGGAGCTGATGCATGGAAAACTGGTATGCTTTCAAACGCAGAGATTATACAAATAGTTGCCGATCGAGCAACTCATTATAATGTTAAATTATTAATAATTGATCCTGTAATGGTTGCAAAAAGTGGTGATCCGCTATTAAAAGCTGAGGCAATCTCTACTCTTATCTCAAAAATCATCCCGTTGGCCTATATAATTACACCAAATCTTCACGAAGCTCAAATTTTAACGGGGATTGAAATAAATAATTTAACGGAGGTTCAAGAATCTGCCGTTAAAATCTTTGAGATGGGTGCAAAAAACGTGATCGTAAAAGGAGGGCATTTACAAGACGTTAATGAATCAATTGACATTCTTTATGATGGGAAAAGATTCGTAGAATTTCGTTCTCATCGTATTGACACCAATAACACACATGGGACAGGATGTACATATGCCTCGGCTATTGCTGCTGAACTAGCTAAGGGACAGAATATAATTAATGCAGTACATATTGCGAAAGCATATTTGACAAATGCTATTCAAAGAGCAGATCAACTTCATATTGGGAAAGGTCATGGTCCAACAGATCATTCACAGGGGATTGAAGTGAAAGCTAATCTTGATATAGTTAGTGTGAGAGAAATTTAGATTTTAGATTTCTTAATCAATTTAATAATTTGTTCTAGTTTCCTTATTATATCATTAGAATTTTTCCCGAATAATCTCATCATTGGTTCTTTCCCCATTGCGCCCTTGTCCCAGATTATATCAGGAATTTTCCCCCTTTTTTTTACACTCTCCTTTATCAACCATTGCATAGTTGAATGTTCTTTCTTCTTAATATTCTCTGGTTGCTCTTCTCTAATGATCTCCTGTAGTTCTAGGTTTGAATTTTTCTTAAGGGATTCAATTAATTCAGGTATATATTTTAAATTAATAACAAAATTAATTGAATTATCATACTTTTTAGCAGTGAGAATTAGTCTAGCAGTATGATCAGATACTCCAAATTTAATTTCACCGGAAGCTTTTGGGAAACCATTGATTATTGTAATGCGCCCTTCAATTCCAGCGATTTCACTTTTATCTTTTGCTCTAAAGAGGGAACCAGAAATATTCATTCTTACTTCTGGTATTAATTTACTAAAATCCTTATCTTTAGATATTATGCTATATATTTCTCTAATTTGTCTTATTATGTTTTGTTTTTCTTCAGAAATTTGCGTCATCATATTTCCTAAAACTATAATAGTTATAGTTTTAAGATCAATAAAACTATTTTCTTTCTTTAATTCTGTCAAAAGCCCAAAGAGCTTTATCTTTAAGACCTAATTTTTCATAAGCTTTACCTAGATATAAAAATCCATCGGGATAATCATATTTGATTTTTACTAATTTAAATAAAAAGTTAATTGTCATATCATATCTCCCTTTTAGATAGTTAGCTTTTCCTAAGAGGAAAAGTATTTTTAAATCTTTCTCATCAGTAGAATTTTCATTATATAAATCTAAAAGTTTTTCTATTGCTTCATTAAACTTTTCGTCTTCAATCATTTGTTCAATAGACTCGATAAATTTAAGAAATAAGATTTTATCCGCAACTGCCTGCATTTTCTTTTCTGATTCTTCTTGTAGCTTTTTGTCTAGTGCCGCTTGTTTCTCTTTTTCCTTCTTATCTGTATAATCTTTAAATTGATCAATTATCTCTTGAGAGTATGGCTCATTACATAATGGACAATTTTGTGAATGCAATAACCACTCCGCAAGACAAGTTTTATGGACAAGATGTAAATTTCTACAGGACATGAAAGAATCTGTGTGTTTATTTATATTTAAATGACAAATTATACAAGAAGGCATTATATTCTCTCCTAACTTTTTGAAGTTATTCAGTACTCAACGTTTAATATAATAAATTAACAAAAACAGCAATTTATAAAAATATGTTTTTTGGAACATCGATTTAATAAATAATAAAAATAACTTTTTTTATAGATATCATAGAAAAGAAGACCAATCAAAATATACTAAGTGTAAAAATTCATGTCAATAAATAGAAATGAGCTCTTTAGAGAATTATTCAACCAATTCTTGGAACTGAATGAAGATGTAGAGGCTGCAATAGTAAGTGATCAACAAGGCTTAGTTATAGCGGGAGAAAAAAGGAGTAATGTGGATATGGAAATCGTCTCAGTTTTAACATCCATTATAAATCCGATTGTAGAAAGAATTCGCAATGAATTCATGTTCAAAAAGTTTGGTACCGCGAGTTTTGATACAGAATTCTACAGACTCCTATTTATATCTTTAGATGAGAGTAGAACTCTCAGCGTAGTATTAAATAATCTAGCATCAATAGATAAAGCTAGTCCTTACGCTTACCTCTTAGCAGAAAAATCAGTTCAAATTCTGAATGCTGAAGAGGGTGATAACATTCAACTTACTATTCCGAATTTTGAATATGAAACTGATGAGGCATTACACTATGATAGAGTGAAAAACCAAATCTATCAAATGAGATTAGAACATGGAGGCAAATATCGGTTTAAATTTGTTATCATTGGTGACCACGAAGTAGGTAAAACATCTTTAGTACGGAGATTTGTTGAAAATAAATTTTCTCACGATTATCGTGCTACCATCGGGTTAAATATTCTTTCACATTCCATTGAGTTTTTCGGAAATGAAATCATTTACAGTTTATGGGACGTGGGAGCTCAAGTCTATTTCAAAAGATTTCGGCAAACATATTATTTAGGTACACAAGCTGCCTTTATTGTTTTTGATTTAACAAATAGAGAGTCATTTAATAATGTTAAACTGTGGTATGCTGAATTGGAAGAATTTATTGGTGGTAGAGAAATTCCAATCATAATTATTGGAAACAAGACTGATTTAACTGAAGAACGGGCTGTAGATTATGATGACGGAGTGCAACTTGTAAGTGAGTTATCCCAAAAACCTAACATAAAAATTTCCTATATTGAAACTAGTGCCTTATCTGGTGAAAATGTAGAAGATGCTTTTACATTAATAGCTTTTCATTATATCTCTAAAAGTAAAGAAGAAGAAGAAAATGTAGTTAAGCAGGATCTAATAGTGGAACTTAATGCTATTATTAACAAAAGAAAACAAGAAATTTATGATCAAAGCTCATTATTAACCTTAACTGTTATATCAGAGAATGAGTTTTGGAGTCCTGGACTACAAATACTCTCAGAAATCAATTTACCAAATGAATGTGAAAAATTAAAGGATGAAAGAGATGAAAAAGTATATAAATTTTCAAATGGAGTAATAGTGAAAAATTTTCTATACAATAAATTTGATGTTTCTAATTCTGATGGTGTTTTTTGCATTTTTGATGCTCGAGATAGGGAACATATAATTCCCAATTGGAAGAAAGTCGTTGAAAAAATTATAAATGAGATTGAAGAGAATAAGGTGGTATTAATAGGAATTAGGGTATCAGATAAAAGTGATTGGTCAGTATTTATGGAGGATTTTAATGTTAACGAATTATTGGAACAAAAAATGGTATCTTTATTGTTCTTCAAAATAGGGCTAGAATATAGGCTAGAAATTTATGATCAATTAAAGGTTATGTTAAATACTATTAAATACCTTTAGCAACAATAAAAATTAAGAAGTTTTTTTGACCAGTTAACATGAGTAATTGATAATTAATAATCAATAATAATAAAAATCCAGACGTTAATAATTTATTATATTAAGATGAAGAAAATCATGTGGACATAATAAGCATAAGGAGAATTTTTCATGATAATACAAAAAAATAAACTCTTTAAAGAATTATTTAATGAATTCTTAAACGCAAATAGTGAAATAGAGTCTGTGATTGTCTCTGATTCTCAAGGATTAATTATTGCAGGAGAAAAAAGAAAAGATATAGACATGGAACTTGTTTCTGTTTTAACGTCTATTATAAATCCAATCTTAGAAAGGATGCGTAATGAGTTTGAATTTCAAAAATTTGGGAATGCAAGTTTTGATACTGAGGATCATCGCCTTTTATTTATCTCTGTTGATGAAGAAAGAATTTTAAGCTTAGTCTTAGATAACATGGCTTCATTAGAAAAAATATCTCCTTATGGATTTTTCTTAGCAGAAAAAACAGCCCAAATTCTTACTGCTGAAGAGGAAGCTTTAATTCAGGTATCAATTCCAAACTTTGAATATGAAGCAGGAAATGTAGAAAGATTAAAAAATCAACTTTATCAGATGGAGTTAGGTGTTGACGGTGAATATCGCTTTAAGTTTGTAATTTTGGGAGATCATGAAGTCGGTAAAACATCTATTATTCGTAGATTCGTCGAAAAAAGATATACAACAGATTATCGAGCAACTATTGGGATTAACATATTGTCACACGAGTTTGAATTTTTTGGAAATAAAATAGGGGTAAGTTTGTATGACTTAGGTGCTCAGAAATATTTTAAAAGATTTCGAAAAGTCTATTATTTAGGAGCTCAAGCCGCTTTTATAGTATATGATCTTACTAATCGTGAAACCTTCGAAAATGTTAAAAATTGGTATGAAGAATTAAAACAATTTACTTCGGGAGAAGATATACCAATTGTTATTGTAGGAAATAAAACCGATTTAATTGAAGAGAGAAAAGTTTTTTACCAAGAAGGCGCAAGATTAGCGAATACTCTTTCAGAAGGCGAAAAAATTAAATTGTCATATATTGAAACAAGTGCTTTAACTGGTAGTAATGTAGAAGATGCCTTTAATTTAATCTCGTATCATTATGTTATGAAAAGTAAAGAAATCGAAGATGAAAGGCGTGGCGAAATACTATTTGATATAATTAATTCTTTATTGAAGAAAAAGATTGTTTTCACATTATCTTTTATAACAGAAAGCTCAGTTTGGAGTCCTGGATTACAGATAATTACAAACATAAATAAACTTGGAGAAAAATCACTAGTAAGAGATTATGAAGATGAACAAGTCTACCAATACACGAATGGAATGATCTTAAAGCAACATCAATACTCCGCTCTTGATGATCTCTCTAGCTCTGATGGTATCTTTTGTATCTTTGATATTCATTCTCGAGAACAATTAGATCCCAATTTTAAAAAAATTCTATTAAAAATTGTGGAAAGTGTTAAAGAAAATGCTGTAGTTTTAATTGGAATTCGGGCTGCAGAAAGTAGTAATTGGTCAGAGATAATTGATCAATTAAATGTCAATGAACATATTGATAAAAAAACAATAGATTTATTATTTTTTAGAATTGGGCTTGATTACCGTTTAGATGTATTCGATCAATTAAAAATTATGCTTTCTGCCATAGATGATAAATATTAATATAGAGTACCGATTCTTTTACATATGGAGAATATAAAAGCTGATATTAAGATAAGGGCTTTATCACCTGATACTCTTGAAGATTTTCTATATTTTTTTGATAATGTTGCTTTTTCAGATAATCCTGATTGGAGTACTTGTTATTGTCATTTTTATCACTTTTCTGGAAAAACTAGACAATTTTTTAAAAGAACAGCAGAAGAAAATAGAAATGCTTCAAAAGAATTAATCCTATCTGAAAAGATGAAAGGATTTATCGCTTATTTAGATGAAAAACCAGTTGGATGGTGTAATGTGAATTCTAAGGAGAATTTTGCACAAATTCCTTTTGAAGAAAATTCTCAGAATAAAATTGCATCTCTTATATGCTTTGTCGTTGCTCCCTCATATAGAAAACAAGGTATTGCTCGAAATCTTTTAAGATATGCTTATTCTGATTCTCAAGAAAATAGTTATGATATACTTGAAGTTTATCCCAGGAAAGGAGAATTATTGACAGATGCTCATAGTTATCGTGGTCCATTTTCCTTATATAAATCTGAAGGATTTTCTATCTATAAAGAATTTAAAGATTTTTACGTAATGCGTAAAAAACTTTGAAACCAATAATATGATATTTCAGATTATAGAAAGAGTTAACTATTCTACATCTTTAAGCTTCACTAGCTACTAAATTCAAAAATAAAAAAGATCTCAGATCTAAAGGCTCAGATCCATATCTCCCGGCGTTCTTCTCAGACATCGCAATTTTGTCGATCGGATGAAATTATTAACCAAAACATACTCTATCGAAAATCTTACGCAAGTTTTAAATATTTGAAAGGAATATTATAATATAATAAAGTTCATGTTAGATAATATGGACTTTAACAAACTAATATTAAAATTAAAAAGTGGAGGAATAATAAAATGGCAAAAAAAGTATTTGCCTGGAGTCCAGTACGTAAACTAATGAAGGATAACGGTGCTGAGATGGTTGCTAGAGATGCTGTAGATGCTCTAATTGATTATTTAGAAAAATTAGCAAAAGGCATGACTAACAAAGCTCTTGAAATGACCCGACACGCTGGTCGAAAGAAACTCACTTTAGAAGATATGGACTTGGCAATGAAAATAGTCTAATCTGAATTAATTTATATTTTATATACTTTTTTTTCTTTTTTTAATTAAAAATTCTATTCTATTAATAATATAACAAAATTACTACCTTTAGTATAATCTCCTTTGACTTTATCTTCAACCCAAATTTTCCCCTTCAAAGATTTAAGAATTTTTTTGACTAAAGAGAGTCCTAAACCCATTCCCTTAGTATGCTTCAATTCTTTGTTAATCCGTTTGAAAATGATTTGCTTTCTACCATCTGGTACTCCAATTCCGTTATCAATAAATTCAATCTTATGATATTTATTATCATTCATTTGAGTCTTAGAAACTTTTATTGTAATAATTACATCAGAATTTTCATTGTACTTAATTGCATTAAGTAAAATATTTTCAAAAACATCCTGTAGAACCTCATTAGCATTGATAATTATATTGTCCTCAGCACAATCAATATTTATATTTATCTTTCTATCATTATATGATTTTTTAATAAAATCTATAGCGTTTTCCATTAATTTACGGATTTCTATAGGATGAGTATGTATTCCTTCCTCCTCCAGTTTAGAGAGTGTATGTACATTTGAGACTAATTTAGAGCCTCTCTCAACCTGCTTATTAATTATCTTACCAATATCCTCTATAACTTTAGATTTTTCAGAATTCCCTAGATGATAAGAAATAAGTTCCATTGAAGAACTAATTATGTGAAGAATGTTATTTATATCATGTGCGAATAAATCTTTATAGAAATTTGCCCTATTATAGGCTTCTCTATATTTTTTTTCAGCAATTTTACGATCAGCAATACTTCGTGAAATTATAATGACTTTCAATTTTCCATCCTTATCACTAAAAGTTTTACCTTTTGCTTCAATCCACACCCAATGGCCTTCTTTATGTCTAAATCTTAATTCTACTCCCCCTTCTCCATATTTAAATCCTTCTACAAATGCAGTAACAGTACTTTCTAAATCATTTGGATGGGTTAATTCTAAAGCTGATTTTCCAATAAGATCTTGGCTTGAATAACCTAAAATATGTTGAAAGGCTGTCTCATTAATATATTCATATTCAAACTTGTTATTTAATACACCAATTAAATCATAGGCAGTTTCTGTGATTAATCGGTATTTTTCTTCTGATTCTTCTAATTTTTTTTGTAAACTGTACTTTTCAGTAACATCAATAAAAGTCCCATCAATTCTTATTGGTATTTCATTTTCATCTTTGATTAAATGTGAGCTTAATTCCACAATTATTTTCGTCCCATCTTTTTTTAAAGCATGACAAATATAATCTTTAGTAAAGCCATACTTCAGTAAATGTTTTACATATTCATCCCGATCTTCTGGATTCTGCCAGAATTTTCTTACATTAAAAGATTTTAAGTTTTCTGATGGATCATATCCTAAAATAGTATTATGAGCCCTATTATGGTTAAGCATTTCACCATCTAATGTTACTTGATAAAATCCAACATCAACAGTCTCAAGTAAATTATCGTATATTAATTCAGTTTCTTTTGATTTTTCAATGGATGTCAAAATTTAACCCTAATTTTAAAAAAGATTTTAAATTTTTTCCATATAGACGTTTTCCAAGTTAAAAAATCTATATGGTTCATAAAATATATTCTCTAAGTTATATTTGTAAGATTTGACTTAAAAAAAGAATAGAAAATTATATTTGAACGTTCCTTCCTCAAAAACAAATGAAAAGAATAAAATGAGGACTATGATGTTTCAGGTAGTAATATTTACATTTTAGCTCTAATCTAACTTTTTATAAAATCGTTTCAAAGTTCATGATATCAGAATGAATGGATAATATTAGTTTGCATTTAAAAACCATTGGTTATCGAAACACGGAGTAAGACCGCTAATTTGAAATTATGAAATTTTAATTTTTCTAAAAAAAAGTGAGTTAGCTCTAACGAGCTATATATTTTATAAAAAAAGAATATAAAAAAAAAAATTTTAATAATTAGGGTGGTTTTATCCACCACCAATAGGAGGGAAAATTGAAATTATATCTTTGTCATGTAGAATTGTCTTGAGACCTTTATGTGGTCTGCCATTAACCAAAATTATTGCTTTTCTCTCTTCTTTGGGAATTTTATATTTCTCAAATAGCAATTTGATCTCACTGTTTTCTGGAATAACTAAATCTTCTTTAGTAGGACCATATTGTCTTAACGTAGCAAAAAACTTAACTGTAACTTTTATAGTATTGTCACTCATCTTCTTCTCGTTTAAAATACCATTTATATAACAATGCCATATTTCGTGGAAAAATTGATACTTTATCTCCATTTTTTATATTTTTCTTAACTCCTGCATAAACGCTATTTACAAAAATGTGATAAACTTCACTGTCATCAATGTTGAATTTTCTAAGAATATCTTGCACCTTTGATATTTCAGAATCATCAATTTCTAACTTTAAGGATAATGTTCCTTTGACATTTGGATCAGCTTTTTTTCTTAAATCTCCGAATAATTTTAGATAAATTGGCATATCTCAAATCCTATTTTACTTAAAATACACTATCTAGATCTTCATCTGGTACATCAAATACAGTATTATGCGGTGGAAGTTTTTCTTCAGTGATAAATTCTGGGAGTCTATCATCGATAGGTGTGAATCCTGCTTTCTTATTAAATTCAAGTTCTAAATCGATAATTGACTTTCCAATTGGTCCAACATCATCAACGGTTAGATTTGCACCCAATACACCATTTAAAGATTCAACAACACCTTCCAATCCTTCAGGTATGTCTAATACTGCAAATGCAATGAAAAGACAATATCCTGTAGCATCCACAGCTGCTGTAGCTATTTGTAAATTACGTGAAATTTCTACTTTCTTTGGATCCAATGGATCTGCCGTACCTCCTACTCCTAAAATTTCTGGAGCAATTGCATAACCAGCTGTGTGATCAGCGCCCATTGGAGTCGTTGCATATGTTACCCCTATTCCTTTAATTGCTCGTGGATCATATGCTGGGAATCCTTGACCCTTACAGGTTGGTATCCTTGTTACTCCTAAAACCTTACCCGTGATTTCAGTTCCTTGAGCCAATATTCTTCCTGTTGGTGTCTTTTTTCGAATTTCATCCATAAGTTTTAAGGCCGCTTTACCATCTCCAAAATTAGCTAATCCTCCTTCCATTGCAACTGCTAAAGTATCTCCTGCCTCTATAGTATCACAACCAAGATCGTTACAAGCACGATTTAACTCACCTATATCATCTAAATTATAGATTTCACAATTTGCTCCAAGAGCCCAGACAGACTCGTATTCTAGAACGCCTACAGGATCTTTACCACCTGGTTTTACCCAGACTTCTGAACATTGTATAATACATCCAGGATTACAAAAGTGGGGTCGTTCACCACCTCTATTTTTTATGATCTCTGCTTTTTCCTCGCCAGATATTTTCTCAGCTCTGTCATCTTGACCCCTAGAAAAATTTCTTTGAGGTAAGCCTCCCGCTTCATTAATGATATTCACCAATACAGAAGTTCCATATGAATTGAGAGCGCCACCAGGTTTTGTAACGTCATGAGTTGTCAATGCATCTCTTAATTTTGTGATACCTGCATTAAAAACATCTTGGTTTACAATTTCTACTCCTGGAGCGCCTGTTTCGTCAACTATAATAAACTTTAGACCTTTTGATGCCATAACAGCTCCTAGCCCACCTCTTCCAGCATATCTGCTGGGTAATCCTTCGGGATCATTAAAACATACACCTGACATTGCTCCCATTAATTCTGCAGCTATTCCAACCCCACATATCCCTACTTTATTGCCAAATTCTTTGAAGAGATCTTTGTAAACACCATATAATCCTTTTCCAGACCATTTATTAGCATTAATGAATTCTCCACCTTCCATAGTCACTTTAAGAAGATAATAATCATCTCCAGCATGTTTACCTTCTATTATTATTGCTCCTACACGCATTCTGGCTAACATTTGAGAAAATGGGGTCCCTGCATTAGCTTCCTTTATCCCTCCTGTCAGAGGAGACTTGCCCCCTACAGAAATTCTCCCACTTGAGGGAGCATCTGTGCCTGTGACTATCCCTGGAGCAAGAACTAGTTTATTATGCGGTCCTAATGGATGACATGTTGGTGGGACTTCTTTAGAAACTATGGTTGAAGTCATACCACGTCCACCTAAAGTAGCATAATCTCTGGGTAGATCCTCAAATTTAGCTTCAAGGTTGTTCATATTAACTCTTAATATTCTTTTTGGCAAATTTTTCACCTCTATATTTTTAGGCGAGTAATAATAGTATTTCTCTATATTTAACAGACTCGTTATGTATAAACATTCTAAACGACAAATACTGGACTTTACTATAATTTTGACAGAATTAACTAACTTTTTAAAGATCTAGTCTTTAATTTTAAGATATATGAATGACTTTAATAATGAAGGAAAAGACTTTTTAACTTTCAAGATTATTCAGAGTGGAGAGAGTATAAAAGTTCAATTAACTACTAGCAACTTGAATAAATCTTTCTTATACGTTCTTCAATCATTACTTAAAGATTTAAAACTAAAACAAAAAAATATATTTCTAAGTAATGAGGAAGGGAAGATGGTTGGAATTAATGATTTCAGGTTATCATTAAAAGAAATCATTCATAAATTTGGTACCATCTTAAAGGTATATTCAGAGAAAATCTTTTAATTATTTTTAATCTAATGCCTACTCTTGTAAGACAGGAATAACAAGATGAGATGGAAATTCTTTTGTATGAAATATTTTTTGTTCAGCTACGATATAATCACCTAGTTGTCCTTTTCCTCCTAAATTTGAGTTAATATCAAATCGTGGAAAATTACTTGAAGTTATTTCGATTCGAATTTTATGTTCTTTCCTAAAATAATTTGAAGTATTTCCTAATTCGATCTCATATTGATAAACTTTTCCTGGCTCGATTAGAGAAGGATTCTCATCACCATTTCTAAAACGAGCTCTAATTCCAGCATCTAAAATATTTATAGCCTTCCCTCGTGGGTATACATCAACTAATTTGACCATAAAGTCAGTATCCTTTGCTGTTGAGGAGGCATAAAGTATCATCTTTACAGGACCAGTTATTTCTATTCCTTC
>JBHLRA010000020.1:0-6130 GCA_048883045.1 Candidatus Thorarchaeota archaeon
GAGAAAGCTAAGGATCCATTAACTAAGATGTTTATTCTATGTAGTCCTCATAACCCTGTAGGACGTGTATGGACTGAAAAAGAACTTAGAAGGCTTGGAGATATTTGTATAGAAAATGATGTTTTAATAATTTCTGACGAAATTCACCATGATTTGATCCTTTCGGGATACAAACATACTCTCTTTTCTACAATATCAGAAGATTTTGAAAAGAATACGATAATTTGTACAGCACCTAGTAAAACATTTAATATTGCTGGTTTAAATACGTCTAATATTATTATTCCAGACGAAAAAATGAGAGAATCATTCATAAATACAATATCCAATAGGAATAGTGTTATGAGTCCTAATGTATTTGGTATTGTTGCATTAATTGCTGCCTACAATGAAGGAGAAGAATGGTTAAATCAAGCTTTGAGGTATATTGAAACTAATTTTAGATACTTAAAACAATTTATTAATGAATCAATCCCTAATATTGATTTCATTGATCCAGAAGGGACTTATTTAGCGTGGTTAGATTGTAATAAATTGGGTATGAATGATGAAGAACTAAGTGAATTTATGTTAAAAAGAGCAAAAGTTGCATTGGATGATGGTAAAATATTCGGTCCAGGTGGAGAAGGATTCGAGCGAATTAATGTAGCATGTCCAAGATCTATATTAGAGGAATGTATGGTAAGAATAGTTAACACGTTAAAAGAAAAAACCTTGTGATCCACATTTTTGATATTATTATTAATTAGATAATTGTGCTTGATTCTGTCTTAAATCTTTATTAATAAAATCTCGAAATTTTTCGTTATTTTTATCTATAAATTCGCGAAATTCATTGTATATTTCTTCAAGAGTCATTTCTTGTTTTCTGGATGAATCTTCTTGTTCGTCAATAGAGATTTTCTTATTTTTTATAGATTCTCTTGGTTTATATTCAAGATAATTACCCTCTAAAATTAAATTCTCAAAAAGTTCCTTTTCCTCATCTTTAGGATGATTTAAATATGATTTTTTTGGTGTCTTTTCCATAGACTCAAATTCGAAATCCACTCTTTGATAGCCTCGAACCTGAAAATTTTTATCTACAAAAGCTTGAAATTGATGATCACATACCAAACCTCTTGCTATTGATACCGTGGTTAATTGTTTTGCTTCAGCAATAACAGAATTGGGAACATCCATTAATTTTTTTGATTTACACACTGGACAAATAAATTCTACTTTCGAGGTATTAATATTTACCTTGTTTTTTACTTCTGTAATTGCCATTATAACACCTTCTTAAAATTATTAAAAAATAATATTAAAAACCCCATTTATTTCATAAAACTAATGATGAGATTTAAGATAGGAGACTTTAACTATTAAGTAATTTATTAATATGCCTTATTATGCATCATCAGGATTAAATTTTATATCCATATTACTCTCATCTAATTCGAAATTAATCGTTAAATTTGATACTAAATCGCTTTCAATTTTAAAGCAGTGAGAGCCTTTAGTAAATTTCTTTAAAGTATCATCCTCTAATTTAATAAGAACACTAATAGTATCATTTAGGTTAATAGTTCTACCACTAAGTTTTCCTTCCATGATATCCTTTATATTAAATGATTTACCTTTATGAAAAATTAATAAGCGGCTCTCTATTGTATCCAAATTAACACTTTCTTTTGAAAAGTTCAATTCTGTATCATCCAAGAAAAATTTACCATATTTTGATAAATTAAGACTATTAGGATCAAGCTCTTTAATATTGAAATCTCCAATTTCCAGTTCGTTGGGAATTACGAATGGTATCAGTAGATTAATGAATTTTATTTGTAGAGAATCGGTTTTACCATCACCATTGCTGTCTACAATGAAGACACTCTTATTTGGTGGAAAAATCTTCCTTATCAGAACTTTAAAAGCAGATAAATCGTATGAAATGACAACTCAACCTTCTAATTTGTTATGAACTTATAATATTTCCATAAATTAATAGTTTTCTACTTCAGAAATCTTTACAGGACGATTTTCTTCATAGGATTTCTGAGCAGCCAGTGCAATTAAAACATTTCGTAAGCCATCTTCTCCGTTTGGTTTAGGATTTACATTTTTAATTAAGCAATCAAAAAAGTATTTCAATTCAGTTGAATAAGAATCTAAATATCTTTCCATGAAAAAATACGGAATCTTGTCAATATTAGTACATTCAGCAGTATAAATTCGAACTGTATTTGTTGCTTCATTATCAGCAACTACACAACCTTTAGAACCAAAAACTTCGACACGTTGATCATACCCATAGACTGCTTGACGAGTATTATCAATTATTCCCATAGCTCCATTTTTAAATTTTAAAACAGCAACAGCAGTGTCTATATCTCCTGCCTTTCCAATTTCAGGATCAATAAGTACGGATCCAGTTGCATAGACTTCATCCACTTCACTCCCAGCTTGAAATCTTGCCATATCCCAGTCATGTATCGTCATATCAAGAAAAATACCTCCTGACACTTTTATATAATCTATTGGAGGGGGAGCGGGATCTCGAGAAGTAATTTTAATAATTTGAGGTTCACCTATTTGACCAGAAGAAATTGATTCATAACATCTCATAAAATTACGATCAAAACGTCGATTAAATCCCACCATCAGTATTATTCCTTTTCTTTTAACAACTGAGAGCGTTTCTTTAATCCTTTTTATATCAGTATCAATTGGTTTCTCACAAAAGACTTGTTTGTTTGCTTTAGCAGCTTCCTGAATAAACTCAGCATGAGTATCCGTAGGCGAGCAAATTAAAACTACCTCAATTTCAGGATCATTAAAGATTTCATAAATATCTGTAGTGAGTTTTGGAACGCCTTTTTCTTGTGCCCATTGTCTCAAATTATCATTTATATTAACGTCAGCCACAATTTTTAAATTAGCATCAGCTATTTTAAGTAACAGATTATCGATATGTATTTTTCCAATTCTTCCGGCTCCAATTACTCCAACTGTAAATTTTTTCGCCATAATATATCACATAAAATCTTTTCCTTCTTTATCTCAAAAAATTGTTAAAGTTATCAAATAAGATATTTATTTAAAGTGAAATATCAAATATTTAATCACATTTAATTTTAGTATTTTAAATTAAAAAAAATATGTTTTAAAATTAAATTCTATAAAAAGTGAGAAAAAAATTATGAATGAGAATGAATCCCGAAAAAAATCTTTATATAAGAAATTAGCTTTCGCATGTGGAGAAGTTGGAGATAATGTAGCTCTTAATACCTTTTCATTTTTGGTATTTACTTTTTACTTCGCTGTTGTTGGAATTCCTACTCCATTAATGACTTTAGGTTTTATAATTTGGGCATTATGGAATGCATTTAATGATCCAATAATCGGATATCTTTCTGATAGAACGAAAAGTAGATGGGGGCGAAGGATTCCATGGATGATAGGCGCTACTATCCCACTCGGAGTTCTTATGATATTATTATTCACTCCTTTGGCTACATATGCTCAAAATGAGTCTGCTTTTATTTATTTCACCATTATACTGGTACTCTTTGATATAGCGTATACTTCATTTAATCTGAACTATAATGCTCTTTTTTCTGAAATGTTTGTTGATATGAAAGAGCGTAGTTCGACTGGACGAATAAGAATAATTTTTGTATTACTCGCGACTATGTTTGCTTTGGTCTTTCCTACTTTCATTATTGAGGATTTTACTAGTAGTGCTCCAGCAGTAAGAACTCAATATCAAATCGTTGGAATAGTTGCGGCAGCGATTATATTTATATTCTATTTTATTATACTTAAAAAAGGAGTTGAAGATCCCAAACATTTATCGAAAGATGCTGAATCTGCAATGTCTTTTGTAAAAACCTTGAAATTTACTTTCAAACATAGATCTTTTTTATGGTTTCTATTTCCTGCTCTCGGAACTTGGCTTGTAATCAACATTTTACCGACATTAGCCCCACTTTTCTTTGAACATGCGGTTGGCTTAGATGATCCAGAATTAATAGGATTACTGCTCTTAGTTGACTTTCTTGTTGCTGCAGCTTCAACACCTTTATGGGAATTCATAAGAAATAAGAAAGGCGCTCGAATGTGTGGTTTAATTGGCATTGCAGTATGGGTTGTAGCAGTACTACTGTTTGCATTTTCAATTAACTTTACTATGGCTTTAATCTTTATGCTTATTAATGGTTTAGGATTGGGTGGTGGACTTTATTTCTATGATCAGTGCATTGCTGAAATTATAGATGAGGATGAAATTACATATGGAGTGCGTCGATCTGGTATTTATTATGCAGTTCTTAACTTTCTTATAAGATTATCAATGATTCTTAATTTCGTCATCATTGGATTAGTCTTCACTTCTACAGATTGGATGAATTATGATCCAAATCCAGGAGTAAATGTGATATTAGGACTTCGAATCTTGATGGGTATTTATCCTGCAATCGTTTTAGCGCTTTCCTTGATAGGTATGTATTTTTATCCCATAAAAGGAGAAAGGCTCATCGAAAACAGAAAAAAATTAACTGAATTGCATAATAAAAAGAAAGCTGATATAACCTAATTAATTTCTATGATTTTTTTTTTAATTAGAAGATCTAGAAAAAATTTATTTCTTTCTTTAATTTGTCTATATAAATTAATTATATATTATTACAATTTATATTAAAATGAAAACTGTACAAATTAAAGCTAAATGGGATCCAAAACCAGGATTTAAGCTAGGATCAAAAGATATTCAAGGAAAATTAACATACTTAGGATCACAAGTATGGCGTAATCCTGTTGTTGAAGTAATAGAAAAACCGAAACCTCAGATTAAAGCAAATGAAGTTTTGATCAAATTAAAAAGATGTGGAATTTGCGGTTCCGATGTACATATGGCTCAGACGTATGAAGATGGATATATTTATTATCCAGGATTAACAGCTTTTCCAGTGACTCTTGGACATGAGTTTGCAGGTGAAATTGTTGAAATTGGAACCAGAGCAATTAACAAACGTACTGGAAAACTTTATGAAAAAGGAGAACCTGTTACAGTTGAAGAAATGGTATGGTGTGGTGAATGTAAACCATGCTGCGATGGTTATCCAAACCACTGTGAAAGACTGCAAGAAATTGGTTTTTCTATTGATGGTGCTTATGCTGAATATATTACAGTTCCTGCTAAATTATGTTGGAGTTTAAAGAAATTAGAAGATAAATATGATGATATTTTTAAGATTGGAAGCTTAGTAGAACCGACTTCAGTGGCCTATAATGCTGTGATTGAAAGAGCTGGGGGAATTCGACCAGGTGAGAATGTTGTAATTCTAGGAGCAGGACCTATTGGTTTAGCAGCAGTAAAAATTTTGAAAACCGCTGGAGCTGCAGTATGTATTGTTTCAGAACCAGAACAAAGTCGAGCTAAATTAGCTAAAAGATTGGGTGCTGATTATGTTATTAATCCGATCAACGAAAATTTTGTTGAAAAGATAAAAGAATACACTGACAATGAAGGAGCGTCAATATATCTAGAAGCAACTGGATTACCTGATATTGTAACAAGTGATATACAAAATGCCATATGGGAATGTAAAGCAGTTAACAGTACCGTTGTTATTGTGGCGAGAGCCGAACAAAATATGCCAGTTTGTGGCGAATATTTCCAAGTAAGGAGAGCTCGTATTGTAGGCTCTCAAGGTCATTCTGGTCACGGTAATTTTCCAAATGTAATAAATTCTATGGCTGCTGGAATGGATATGACACCAATGGTTACAAAAGAAATATCTCTAGATGAAGTGCCTGAATACCTTAAAATTTTACAAACAGATAAAGAAAACTGTAAAATTTCAGTAAAGATAGCTTAATGTTTCTCAAAACCAGGTAAATTATCTTCTTTAAAAATAATAACAACAAGAGATAATCAAAACTTTTTTATATCATTTTCATCTATTTTTTTTATTCAAAAAATATAATATTGGAAGAGATCTGATAAAATGAATGAATCTAATGATGAGAAAGAAGATAATGAATTAAGTGAAGAAACTGAAACTAGTGAACAAATTCTTGAAAAGCAGAAAAAGCAAGAAGAACTTGCCTTAAAAAGAACAGAAACCAGTCACTTTAAAACAGATGATCC
>JBHLRA010000020.1:6230-21697 GCA_048883045.1 Candidatus Thorarchaeota archaeon
ATTCTTGAAAAGCAGAAAAAGCAAGAAGAACTTGCCTTAAAAAGAACAGAAACCAGTCACTTTAAAACAGATGATCCCGGATCTTTAGAAATCATGGAAAATGAACCCATTTACAGAACACCATCGATTAATATTATAGAAAGTGAAGGATTATACGATATTTTTGCTGAATTCCCAGGATTAGATAAAAAGGATGTCAAAATTTCCTTAAGGGAAGGTATTTTGGAACTAATTGGAGAAAAAGCGTTAAAAGAAAAAGATAAAAAGGAAGAGAAAAAAGATAAAGAAAAGAAAGATAAGAAGGAAGAGAAAAAAGATAAAGAAAAGAAAGACAAGAAGGAAGAGAAAAAAGATAAAGAAAAGAAAAAGGAAAAATATAAGGAAATAAAGGGGAACTATGTAAGGAGAGAAATTCGAACAGCAAATTTTTTTAGACGTTTTTATTTACCAGAAGATATCGATCCTGAAGAAATAGATGCTAGTTTTAAAAATGGGATCCTCCGGTTAAGAATTCCCAAAAAACTAGAAGGAACTAGTGGCGAAAAAGTAATAGAAATTAAATAAAATCTAAATCTGATAATTTTTTATTTCTTAATTGTTAAAATCATATCTATATAATTAAACGTAAATATTCTGATGATTCCTTCGCAACATCTTCAAACGAGGGTTTCATAATTGTTTCTATTGAGGCAAAACCAGTATAACCGGCTTTTTTAAAGATATTTAGAAATGTTTTAAAATCAAAATGACCCGTTCCTGGAGCCCTACGGGTGCAATCTGCTAAATGTATATGTGCCACATAATCTGTAATTTCTTCTAAATAATCCCATATATAGCCAGGATCCTCCTCTAAGTAAGTATGGAAAGAGTCTACTAATAATTTTAGGTTTTCTGAGCCGATCTCTTTTAACAAGTTTATAGATTCAGATATCGTATTATAAGAGTCTATTTCAAATCTGTTAATTGGTTCAAATAATAATAAAACTCCAAGATTTTCTGCTAAATGGCAACATTCCTTAAGAGATATTTTAATATTATTTTTTTCTTTTTTTGAACTGCTCTCGAAATTATATCTTCCTCGAATTAATCCTATTATCACCTTTGAGTCAATTTTTTGGGCAAATTCTAAATAATGTTGAATTCTTTGAATTGCATTTCGCCTAAAATGATCACTATGATGACCTAAAGAATATCCAAAACGAATATAAGTATTCCCTGTTCCAATAGCAGAGATCTCAAAATTATACGAATTTTTTATATCATTTATCCTTTCAATATTGATTTTTTCGGGTTCAAGAATAGATAGTTCAATTCCATTATAATTGAAAGAAGATAATAGTTCACAATATTCAGAGAATTTACTTAATACTTCTTCTTCAGTACTTCTGAATTCATTTAATCCTGTAACAATACTCAGTTTCATGATGAAATTATCTATTTTAAATTGGATAATATAGTACTTCACTTATATAATAATATTAAGCTAATTGATTTGAAAATACTAAAAAAAGAAAAATGAATTATCCTTAATTTTAGTTAAACAATTAATGAGACGTTAAAATGAATGAAAATCTTGACTCTAAGTCGATAATGTCTTCCTACTTTTTTGAAGATCCCAAAAATACAACTGTAAATAGGAAATTAAGTGGAATTCAAGTATCCTATTATTATTTTGATTTAGAAATTAAATTACAAACTGAAAAAAATCAGGTATTAAATGGTAGTTTATTGTTGGGAAGTGCTACTTTATTAATTGATGAAGTTGAATCGGAATTAAATCAATTTGATATATTCTTTATTCCTCCAAAAAAAAAATTTATTATCAAAGGTAAAAATAAATCAAAATATAAAATTGCCTTAGTTTATAGCCCAACTCAAACAACAATGGATTTAGCCTTTGAAGTACAGCGATACGACATAAAAAACTTCATAGCAAGGGGAGAATCCAGCTCTATTGAAAAAATGTCAACTCAAAGGACTGTATGGACAGCTTTTAGTAATGGCTTTTTTATGTCAGGTATTACAAATATACCTAATGAGTCTTTAAAAACAGGAGTGGTAACAAGTGTCAATTTAGAAAAGAATAAAGAGAAAGATATTTTTGAGATTTACTCACATATTCATCCTGACTTTCCTGAATTATATATCTTCCTCATAGATGATGCCAATTATGCTATCACCCAATATTTAATAAATTCCGAGGGAAAATCTATTTGCAAAGATCTTTCAAATGGTGATGGGTTATTTTTTCCGGGACATTTAGGACATATTAATTTTGCTAAACCTTTTTATAAAAATTTAAAATTCTGCTCTTACATTTGGTTCATTCCAACATTTGGCAAAAAAGGGGGAATAGAGCCAATTACTTTAAAAGTTTAAACTGATGGTTCATTCTATTCTATACACAAATTTTTGTGAATAAATATGACAGATTGGAATCTACCTCCCAAAGAATTTGGTCATATGGACAAACCAAGTGGTATCTATCTTCAAACAATGTCTATTGCAGAAATTAAAGAAAGGGTAAAGAAGAATGATCTTATTATTATTCCTTGTGGCTCTACTGAAAATCATGGTCCAGCAGCTTGTATTGGAGAGGATACATTCTTAGTCACACGAATGGCAGAATTAGTGGCACAGAAAACTGGATGTACAGTTGCTCAGCCAACTTGGTATGGATCACATCCATATCATCATGTAGGAATGCCTGGAACTATCATAGTGCCCGAAGAAACATTTAAATCGCTATTAAGATCAGTAATGGCTGGATGTTGGAATATGGGTTTTAGAAAAATGATATTGCTAAACGGGCATGGACAAGAATATGTTATTCCAAGTGCTATACATGAATTTGCGAAAAATTATCAATTACCTATGGTTGTATGTAATGTTAATTGGTACCATGCAATTCCACAATATTGTATGGATCAAGAACATAATGGTCCATTTGAAACACCATTTATTCACGCTGATGAAGCTGAAACATCTTTTTCAATGACATTATTTCCTGAAATGTTGAAAAAAATAGATGAATGTAATGATAATACTCCAGTAGGTTGGATGCCAGAAGGACATGTAGATAAAGCGGGAAATATTTATCAACGACCTATTAAATGGTATGGACAAGTTGGATTTGGTCCTATTGAAGTAGCTGCTTATCCAGAAGGTCATGTAGGATGTCCTAGTAAAGCAACTTTTGACAAAGGTAAACCTGGTATGGAAGCATTTCTCGATTACCTTGAAAAACTGGTTAATGATATACTAAACACTTTTCCTCCTGGAAAATTACCCCCTATTGAAGGAATTACTCAAAGAGACCCGAAAGAAATTGAGCCTTACATAAAAGGACCTCTAAATGGGGGAAAGAGTATTTATGAACTAAGATACCCTCCTTAAAATTTTTTTTTTTTTTAAATTATTTTATTGACTCAAAAAAGATTATATGTAAGATTGGTTGAAAAGACATCTAAAATAAAGAAAAAAATTTATAAAATTTATATATTTGCTCCACAATAAGAACAGAACTGTGCTGTTTCCTTAGTTATAGGAGTACCACAATTAGGACAATATTTAGCGCGTTCTTCAACAGTTTCTTCTGTTTTTGGTAGTGACAAATGTTTAATTTGTCCTGTTGTAGTATTGAATTTTCCTACTAATTGACCGGAAGCTTTTAAATCTAATATAATCGCATGAATATCTTTTCGGGAGATTCCAGTGCTTGTAGTAATATCATCTACAGTTGCTTCTGGATTCACTTGAAATTCTGATAAAACAACGTTTCTTAACTTACTTCTATTGGTAATTGCGAATATTTGACTAACTAAAATAGCTATCCCTATTCCAATTAATATAAATCCCCCCCATGACCAATTATTCCAGGGTATTAATGTGGTTATCCCCCAATACAAGAATGCTCCTGCAATAATCAATGCGCATATTGAGAAGCCTTCAGAATATTGATTTTTTTTGTATTTCATAGATAATCCCAATTTTTTTCAATTATTTTTAAGAGATTTCATAAAATTATTATGAATAAGTTAATAAATTTTTACTTTATATTTATACAATTCTAATTTTGGGAGAGGAAAATAGATATGCAATATGAAATAGGATAATTATTTACCAATTAATTGGTAATTATACATCTATTTATAATTTCAAAAACAGTAGAGAAATCTACTTGATCCTCAGTAAGTAGGATAATTATTTTTCCTAAAATTTTAATTGAAAGAATATAAAAGTTATCTGAATGAATTACATTGAAATCTGGATTATGAACTCCAATTTCTGTCGTTATTTCTTCTCCTAGTTCATGGAGCTGCGAGATATTCAATCCGATAGCTGTCTTATTAAATTCTTCATTGATATAAGACTTAATTACAGCACCATTTTCGGAAGTAATCAAGACGAAGTACAATTTTGACTCTCCGATTCCTGTGACCAAATTATCTATAAGTATATCAACGTCCAGAACTACAGTCATTATGATATAATTTATTGGTTTTCTAATTTATAATTTTAGGTATAATTTGTTGTTTATACATGAAACATTGATATATTTTATACCTTTATAATCAAAACTATTATGGGGAAGTTAAAGTGAATAATTCACTAATTATTTAAAATATATAAAAAAAATACGTCATATTTCAAAATAATAATCATTTACTTCCTCAAAAATGTGAAAAGGAGCTAGATCTCCATTAAAGCCAATTACATATGATGAATTTATATGGTAGTCAGATCTTCATAGAATTTGAAGGATGACATAAATGTGCTCTATTTACAATAAAACTATTTAAAAATTAAAAAATGGGCCTGGCAGGATTCTCGAATCTCAATAAAGGGCGAAGAGCTCAGATTTTTCGAACCTGCGACATCCCAGTCCGAAGCCGGGCACCCTATCCAGACTAGATTACAGGCCCCTATCAAATATAATATAACTAAATTAGGTTATATTATTTTCATTCATTATTTATAAAAAATCTTATTGAATTATAATTTAGGACAATTCAAAATCGTATCAACATAATATAAAATCAGAAATAATTCAAAGATCTTCCTTTTGAAAACCATTATTTAGGTATTTCATAAATAATTGAAACAACTTTGTAAATCGTAGTCCTTGAGAAAGCTCTCCATCAACTTTTATTACTCCTTTCATAAACGCATCAATTCCAGAAATCTCACGCTTTAAAATTCTAACAAATGTGTCTTTAGTGTACATAATTTTAACTGATGCACTTCTATTTATCCCGTTTTTGTAAATTATTAATCCATTAGCAACCTTTAACCAAAAGTTAAAATTTACATCAGTTACTATGATTTGGTATATATCATCAAAATCTACAATCTCTTCTCGTAATTCTTCAGTATTCTTGAACTTGTTAACAGCAAATTTAATAATTTTTTCTAGAACTGCAATAAATTCCTCATCATGATTTTCCAAATAATGAATAACAGAATTGTAGCTTTTTGAATTGAGCATTCTATCTAATCTTGATACTAATTCAAATATATAATATTGTTATACCTAAATATACCTTATAATCTACAACGTCTTTAAAGCATTTAAATGTTTCTATTAGGTGTTTAAAAGCCTAAAGGAATAAAATTTTTATATTTCCCTTTACTTACTATTCTGAGAATATTAATTTATCAAAAAAAAAATTATATTTCTTATCTTTTGATTTTGCGGCTATAGTGTAGCCCGGTCTAGCATTCGGGACTGTCACTCCTGCGACGCGGGTTCAAATCCCGCTAGCCGCGCCATTTTATTTATAGATTTCTCTAATTATAATATTGACGCTACTTAAATAAATAAGAAAATCAATACTTTACTAAAATAAAAACTAAGATAATAAAAAAAAAGAAATGTATAAATGTAATACGTTGAATAGAGAGGTTAACTTAAGTTAATTATAAATCTTCTGCTAAATCTTCATATGCTTCTAATGCTAGCTCAATAATTTCTTGAAAAGCCATAGCATCTTGAAGATTTCCCTCAACAGTAATATCTCCTGCCATATATGCACTTGTAGCGTCAACTTCACCCATCAAGATTCCAGCTCCAACTTCTAAAGTTGAAGACATTGTGAATGAAGGATTATCAACATCTCCTTCTCCATATTGTAAATCACCTTCTTTAACTGTGAGCCAATATTTTTTGTCAACATCTGTTAAAATCTGACTTATAGCTATGTCCATATCTTCGAGTTCCTCTTTCAGATCTTCGTTTTCAGTCGAGATCTGCTTAACAAATTCATACATCAGTTTTAGCTCTTCTACTGACGCTGCGGATGCTCCAGCATCTTGAGCAGTTTTAATTTTATTTAATAAATCTTCGTCAACCATTTTAATTTTCAACCTTCTTTTGTAATTTTAACACTTATTTTTAAGAATTGTTTAAAAATATATTAATAAAATAACAATATTAAAAGGGTATAATTATATAAAAAGGTTTTATTTCTTTTTTTTGATAAACTGAATAAAAAGCGATTGAATATATTAGTTGGTTTAATTTAAAACCAAAAAGTATGTTATACTCATAATATTTTCCCTTAAAACCATACTTTAGAAAATTTAAATGTAAAAGCAAAAAATTAAAACATTGTATTTTTATAATTTGGTTAAGATAAATATCGACAAATTTTGGTGACAGGTGTTTTAAAATAAGTATGCGTTTAAAGCAATTATATAATGCAACCGATAATTTAATAAATCAACAGTTTTATGCGGGAGGTCAGGACATAATTATTGGGAGAACACCTGAAGTCTCCTTAAAGATAAGTAATTCGGGACAAATAATTAGGAAGTTTAAAGATTTATTTAATGAGAATTTGGAATTATTTATTGAAGGCAAATATCTTGAATTTCTTAGACTTTTTAAAAAAATAAAAGGGTTGGACGAAAATTATATAAGAGAAATATATCAGGATCTTCAGCTTAAATTTGAAACATTGAAAGAAGCGGAAAACATTAATACTGTCACTCTATATTCTCTCGTTTTAAATTCTCTTATTTCAAGTATTAGAGATCTTAATTTTGGAGAATCTATTAGAGAGATAAAAAAACGGGTATTAAAGAAATCAAAAATTAATGAAAATGAGCTTCAAAATGCAATTGATTCATTGTTCATGAGAAATAATAATAATATATCTATTCTCTATAATATATCATATCTTGATACATTAGCAGAATCTTTTAATTATAAGAAAGTTGCTCGTATATGTAAAATTCAAAAAAGCAAATTTATAAATCGAATAGTAAAGCAAATTATCTCATCAAATTTTTAAGTTTAATCTTGGAGATTCTTTAATTCTTCAAAAAAAACATCAACTAGCAAATTAATAACCTCTTCCTTTAAAACTTCATCATCAATTCTAATTCTATCAGAGATTTCAATTTGTATTGTCTGATTTTTGGGTATATGCGACGCTCCATACATTCGTGTTATATAACCTCCTTTTAAAACATATTCTCTTCTTCTCGGATGCCCTGGAGCAATTGGAATATTAAATTCAAGAAATTTTTGAATAATTCTTCCACGAATATTTTTTCCCCAATCTCTCTTTGGAACGGGTTCGTGAAATAAAGATGTTAGATTATTTGTACCTAAAATCAAATCGACATCTCTAAATCCAGAAGGTCGTTTATCTCTCTCAAAACCATGAATATCGATTAAAATTGATCTGTTATAAGTCTTCAAATTACCTAATATCCATTCCTTTATTTTGAAATGATAATAATTATATATTTCTCTGGCAATAAACGATATTTGATTATATGCTTCAGATTCGCGACGATTCAAATCTAATTTACTACGCTGAATTTTAGAAAAAATATGAAAAGGTTTCTTATCTTTAGAATCCTTAATTTTAAATCTTTGTTCAATTTGGTTTATGAAGTTTTTAGAAAATTCTATTGTTCCTTTATCTATACCTAGAATTCCAATTTGTCTCCGTGGAATAGAACTACACTCTAACAAACCGCCATGTGGAACGGATATAATTAATGGAATATTACCCTCTTCACTTTCGACATAATTTCTAAACTCTACCATAATTCAAAGAGTGGATACAAAAAAAATAAGAATAATTTAAAATATAGGTGAATTTTGCAGAGTTAAATATCGAAGTACAATAAACACACTAATCCAAACGCCAAATCCAATTATTCCAAATGTATAATATCCAAAAACACTCTTGTCTTTTTCAAATATTAAATATGCGAAGAGCCAAGCTCCAAGGCCTCCAACCGCACCTAATAAGACATCAGTAATCATATTCGGCCAACTATCCATTCGACCTTCAAACTTCCATCCCATTTCTAGAAACCACACATTTTCAAGAATTTCCCATATTATTGCTATTGCTATTGTAAGAATAAAGACAAAGAGTAATGAGAATATTGGGATCCTTCCCTTCTTTTTTGGAATTGTATAGAATAACGAAAAAAATAAGAATACACCAATCCCAAAACAAATATGACCAATGGAATAAAAATCAAACCAGGAAATCCCTACTTCATCTACTGTTGTAGCAAAAAATTGATTAAATAACATCGAACGCTCCTTTTTCCTCTGTTAATTTTATTTTTATAATTTTCAAAATAATAATAACAAACTAATAATAAATAATCATTGGAAATTAGAATATGAAGGTTGAATAAATCCTTACAAACTAAGAAGATCTCTATTTTCAGATATTCATTTAGTATTTACTGTTTCAAAATAACGAATTATAAATTTGAATTAAAAAATATTGTATTATATAAGATTTTATTATTAAATGTATATTTTTAGAGGTAATCTCTAAATGGAAAAAATTGCGATCATTATTTATTATCATAGACATAATTTTTATAGTTTAAATGCGATTGTGGGAGCGCTTGAAACAGATGAAATATTTGAAAGAATGGATTTTTATTTTATTCCATCACGAGATAATCTTATAGATTGTATTGCTGAAAATGTCGGAAAATATAAGAAAACTATAGTTGGAATATCATTTTATACAACTCAACTATTTGAAATCAAAGATCTAATTCAAACCATAATAAAGAAGTTTTTAAATCAAATAATCATTGTTGCAGGAGGACCTCATCCAACAGGAGATCCATTTGGAACTCTGGAAATGGGAGTTAATATTGTCATTGTCGGTGAAGGTGAAGAGACTATAGTAGAACTCATGCATAAAATAGTAAATAATGAGAAATTTGAGAATGTAAGAGGAATTGCTTATTATAACGAAGAAGGCAAATTTATCTCTACCGGAAAAAGAAACCCTATAAATTTAGATGATTATCCTCCATTTCCATTAAAAAACCGCAGGTTTGGGGCAATTGAAATAACAAGAGGTTGTCCCTACGTATGTTACTTTTGCCAAACACCATATATATTAGGTACAAATCCTAGGCATAGAACTATAGAATCTATATGTAGATATGTGAAGATATTGAAAAATTATTATGGTGATCTTACTGATATACGATTTATCACTCCTAATGCTTTTTCATATGGTTCATTGGATGGAAAAGTGTTGAATCTATCAAAACTAGAAAAATTGCTTAAAAAAATAAGAGAAATATTAGGAAAGAAAGGACGAATTTTTTTAGGCACATTTCCCTCTGAAGTTCGCCCTGAACATGTCACAAGTGAGACCATAGATCTTATTCTAAAATATGCTGATAACGATAATATAACTATTGGGGCACAATCTGGGAGTCAAAATGTCTTAGATCTTTGTCACAGAGATCATACAATTAAAGATATTTATGACGCAGTGGATTTGGCATTAAATTACAATTTAAAAATAAATGTAGATTTTATATTTGGTCTACCTGGAGAAAAAAAAGAAGATATTAATCTTACCATAAAAATGATGAAGAAATTAGCTGAAAGGGGGGCACGAATACATGCACATTCATTTATTCCTTTACCACAAACTCCCTTTGCCAATGCTCCAGTGAATAGAATAAAGGATCTTTATAAGAAAGAAATTAAATCATTAATTTCAAAAGGATTAGCATTCGGAGATTGGAAAAAACAAGAAAGGTTAGCAATCAAAATTGCTGATTATACAAAGGAAATGCAGCAAAATAATGAAGATTAATCTTCAAGTTTTACTTGATCGTTCTCTATTTTAACAAAACCTTCTTTCTCTAATTGTATAAGAATAGATTTTATTTTATCGAGCTCAAGATTTTTAAGATTATTATTAATTTCAGTGAATCCCATCGATCCATTTGTAATTAACAATTTTAAAATTAGGCCCCTAATTTGTCTTGAAGAACCTTTAAATAAGCCTTGTTTTCGATAATGAGAACTTCTTTTATTTAACTCAGGATGTACTTTTTTTAACATTACACCATAGTCCATAAGTGCGTAATACCATTCTCGAGGTTTGGATATATCAACTGTTTTTTTCACAATTGGCAAAATTGCTTTATCATTTATAATTTTTTTCTCAGGAAAGAAAAAGTAAATATAAACTCTCCTTATATTTGTCTCAATAAAGACTGTAGGTTTATTAAAGGCAAATGTTATGATAGAAGATGCAGTATTATGCCCTATTTGTGGGAAAGATTTCAATATATCCAATGATTCTGGGAGATTTCCCGCATATTCATCGACAACGATTTCTGCGATCTTTTTTAAGGCTACTGCTCTTCTATTATATCCTAATCCTTTCCATTCTTTAAGTAATATATCCAGTGGAGTTTGGGATAAAGTTAAAAAATCTGGAAATTTCTTCGTAAAACTCAAAAATTTTTCTGATACTCTTCGTGTCTGAGTCTGTTGGAGCATGACTTCTGAGACTAAAACATTATAGGGTGTTATGTTCTCTCTAAAAGGAAATATTCTCTTGTGGTTTTTATAATAACCATAAATTATTTTCTGAAATGATTTAACTGTTTCTTGAGTTAAACCTTTTTTTTTATAAAGTTTATAAAAATCAGTAATGAATAATTCTTCAGCGATATTAGGCATCAAAAACCAATAATTTAATAATAATATATATCAACTAGTCAAACAAAAAGAATTTATGGATTTTAAAAAATACATTTAACTAAACATATTCTTATTAAGAAAGATCAAATGCGAATATTGTAACATTTCCTTCTATTCTCTTAAGTTTTAGCGAATATCCCGAGCTATTAATAATATGAAGCATAGGTTTATTTTCCAGAAGAATTGATCCGGTAAATGTCTTATAATTTAATTCTTTTCCTATGGTTATTAGATAATTTAACAAGAACTTAGTAATCCCTTGCCCTCTCCATTCTTTATGAACAACAAATGCTAATTCTGCTATAGAAGGTTGATTTGCTTTGAAGAAAGCACCTAAAGCAATAATTTTATCTTCATCTTTTTCACTAGCTTCTACCACTAGAATCATATCACTTGTATAGTCAATATTTATCATTGGTTGCATTTTCTTATGCCTAAAATCTTTAATTGGAGTAAAAAATCTTAAATATCTGTCTTTTTCATCTAAGGAATAATGAAGTTCTTGAATCATCCTTTCATCTGTAGGTTTTACAGGACGTATTTTTATTGTTTTCCCGTTTTTAAGTTGAAACAGAGTTTCATATTTTTCTGGATAAATACTTATTCTTCCATCAATAGAGATAGGAAGCCTTTGGTCTGAATACACATATTTCCATTTTTTTGCATGTTCTAATAATTCCTCTCTAAAATCGGGATGGGCAATATTAATCATTTCAAGAACTCTTTCTCTTACGCTTTTACCGTAAAGATATGCAATGCCCCACTCCGTAACAACATAATGGATATCTCCTCTTGTTATTACTACACCTGAACCAGGATCAAGAAAGGGTACTATACGAGAAACTACAGTCCCATCCTTCAATGTTGCAGTAGAAGGTAAAGTCATGATCGGTTTACCATCAACTGATCTTCCTGCGCCTCTAACAAAATCAACTTGTCCTCCAATACCACTATAAAAATGGTGACCTAGTGAATCTGAATTGACCTGACCAGTTAAATCAACGCTTAAAGCAGCATTTATAGCAATTTGCTTTTTATTTTGGCTAATAATAAAGGGATCATTCGTGTAATCACATGGATGGAATTCAACCATAGCGTTATCATCAACAAAATCATATAACCTTTTTGAACCCATAACAAATGAACAAATGATCTTATCTTTATGTAAATTCTTTTTTTTACAAGTTACCACTCCTGCTTCCACAAGATCTACAATTCCATCAGAAAAAACTTCACTATGAACACCCAAATCTTTTTTATCCATTAGTTCTTGTGTAACCGCATTTGGAATTTGCCCTATACCCATCTGGATTGTAGATTCATCCTCGATTAGGGAAGCTACAAATTTTGCTATTTTAGTAGAAATCTCATCAAGCTCACCATATGTAAATTCTATAATATCATGATCACTTCTAACAAATGCATCAATATCATCCATATGAATAAATGAATCACCTAAAGTGCGTGGCATTTTTGGATTTATTTCAGCTACAACATACTCAGCAGATTCCGCTATTGGCTTGACAATATCAACATTAATACCATAACTGCAGTAACCGAATCGATCAGGTGGACTCAGTTGAATTAAAGCAGTATCTAAATGCATTCTTCCCGATTTAAATAACCTTGGAATTTCAGATAATAACATAGGTGTATAATCAGCTTGACCCTTTTTTACATACTTTCGAAGTGACTTTCCTATGAAGAAAGCATTATGTCTGAATAAATCTTCAATCCCTCCTGCTGTTTCGTAATAATCTAAATCACTAAGACTAAGAAAATGTAAAATTTCGACATCGGGAAGTTTTGGTCCGAGGTCAATTAATTTTTTAGTAAGATCTATAGGCTCCGCACATCCGGAATCAATAAAAATTCGACTTCCGGGATTAATATAATTTTTAATTGCATTTTCTATATTTAACTCTTTTTCCTTAAATTGTTCTAATAAAAAATTGATATCCTGATTTATATTGAACGGCAAGGAACCACCTATTTTATATCCTAATTACATTTAATTTAGTTCTTTTAGAATTTTAAATATATTCATACGGAAAATAAAAATCACTCTTATTTTGAACTGCATAATTTAAAAATTAAAAATCCTCAATATCTTCCTTAAAAATCTAAATGATTTGAAGAATTCAGTGATCACTTTTAAGATTTCTTATTCATAATCTCTGTAATCTTCAAAAAAAAAATAAATTTACTTTGTTTACGTTTTATTTACAAATGTCGATTTTATAATTCACATTCCATATTACAGATGAATAATCAATAATAAATATTAGATTTCTTTCTAGAAATTATATTTCTATAATAAATGATTATCTAAGATTTTAAATGGGAAAAGATAAAATCGAAATTGAAGATTTAGAAGCATTCATCAATGGATTAAAAGATTCATTTGATACTTTAGAAAACATTGATCCAACACAAGCTAAAGGATTCCAAGCACAAATGGCAAAAGCAATTATAGACTTACGATCAAAAAGAACTGCAAAAATCGAACCTCTTCCAAAACACATAGGGCATTTCACAAAAGAAGATCTTAAGAATTATTTGCTTAAAGAATTAGAGACTCTACAAGATCTTTTAGATTCTTCTGAATACAATAGGAGAGGGAAATTTGAATTAGTAAAAAAAATTGCTCTCCTTAGGGAAAAAGTAAATAATATGTAAGACATTTATTTTTTAAATATTAAGAGTTTTTCCAAATGCTAATAGATGTCCACTGTCATGCTAATCTCTATTTAGTTCTTGACGAGATTATTAAAGAGGCAATAAATTTTGATGTTCAAAAAATAATCTCTGTCGGAATGAGTTATAATAGTTTAGAGAGAATTTTAGAAATTTCTAATAGTTTTGATAATATATATCCTGCGTTAGGTATCCATCCTGAAGAAGTAAAAATGAACGCGAATATTGAAAGTCAGGTAGAAACTATAATTGCTCTAATTAAGAAAAATAAAGATAATATTTGTGCTATAGGAGAGATTGGTTTGGATCATCACTTCATTAAGGAAAAAGAGTTATATCCACTTCAAAAAAAAATTTTTGAACATATGCTTTCATTAGCACAAGAATTAGCATTACCGATTAATCTACACACTAAAGGAGCAGAAAGAATAATATTTGATTTACTTCCATCATATAAAATTCCAAATATTAATATTCATTGGTATTCCGGACCAGAAGATCTTTTAAAGGTTGGGATGGATAGAGGATACTATTTTTCAATAACACCGGCGATAGATTATTCTCGTGCAGTTAAGAAAACTGTTTTAAAAGTTGATAAAGATCACCTTTTACTTGAAAGTGATGGACCTATTAAATACTCGGGAATAACTGGAACTCCCTCTATGATTAGAAATGTATTAAATACAATTTCTAGTATTAAAAAAATTGAATCTAAAGATTTAGAACTTCAAATAGAAGAAAATACTAAGAGAATATTTCCAAAAATCTTTTGAATTAACATTATTTATTTTTAAGAGTTTTTTCTATTCCTTCCCAAAGACCAGATAAATAAATTGAACCAAGAGCTCGATCATACAGTCCGTATCCAGGGCGGCCTTTCTCTCCCCAGATCATTCTTCCATGGTCAGGACGGATGGCACCCTTAAATTCTACCTCCACAAGAGTTTTGATTACTTCATACATGTCTATATCACCAAACTCGGTAGGATGTTCAACTTCGTGAAAACTATATTCACCGGTGTGCTTAATATTTCGACAATGAGCAAACGGAATTCTTTCCATCTTTCCAAATTTTCGTATACTTTTTATCAAATCTATTTTTGGGTTTGCCCCAAGAGTACCAGTACAAAAAGTTATTCCATTTGATTTGCTATCGACTATATTTACAAAGCGTTCTAAAGCTGCTTCATCAGTAATTATCCGAGGTAAATTTAATATAGACCATGGGGGATCGTCAGGGTGAATACCCATTTTTACGTCATATTCTTCAGCTACGGGAATCACTTTCTTCAAAAAGTACGCTAGATTTGCCCATAATTTTCCTTCATCAATATTAGAATATGCTTTTAATAACCCGTCTAATTCTTTCTTAGTATAATGAGTAGCCCACCCTGGTAGTTCTAATGATTCTTTTCTAAGATCTATATTTTTTAATTGTTCATGGTCATAACTTAAAACATTTGATCCATCAGAAATCTCAAAATTGAGTTCGGTTCGAGTCCAATCAAATACTGGCATAAAGTTATAGCATAAAATTCCTATACCAAGAGAGCCCATATTTCGAATACTTTGACAATAGTTATCAATATACTTATCTCGAGTTGGAAGCCCAAGTTTAATATCTTCATGGATGGGAATACTTTCTATTACTGTAAAATTTAATCCTACCGATTCAATCTTCCTTTTAAGAGCCTGGATTTTTTTAACTGGCCAGATATCCCCAACCGGTATGTCGTATAATGCGGTAACTATTCCTGTT
>JBHLRA010000020.1:21797-26340 GCA_048883045.1 Candidatus Thorarchaeota archaeon
TTTTAAGAGCCTGGATTTTTTTAACTGGCCAGATATCCCCAACCGGTATGTCGTATAATGCGGTAACTATTCCTGTTACCCTTGGAATTTGTTTAATATATTTTAGAGGTATGGGATCATTATCGCCATACCAACGGAACGTCATTTTCATTTTGATTCACTTATAAAGATTAAGTTTTAGACACCCGAATATGCAGAAAACCCCCCATCAACTGGAATTACAACACCATTAACAAAACCAGAAGCTTTATGATCAATTAACCATAAAAGCGTTCCTAGCAAATCTTCCGGACTTCCAAAACGTTCTAATGGAGTATGACTAAGAATTTTTTGAGCTCGAGAGTTTAATGAACCATCTTTATTAGTTAATAGAGTACGATTTTGTTCGGTTAAAAAAAAGCCTGGTGCAATAGCATTGACTCGGATATTGACTTTAGACATATGTACTGCTAACCATTGAGTAAAATTGCTTACCGCAGCTTTTGCGGCACTATAGGCAGGTATCTTGGTTAATGGGCGAATTGCGTTCATTGATGATATATTTATGATTATTGCATCTTCTACATTTATCATTTTTTCTGCAAATACTTGAGTTGATAAAAAGGTTCCAATAAAATTCAAATTAAAGGTAAATTCAATACCTACTTTTTCTAAATCAAAAAATGTATAGATTTTTTTATCAAATAAATCCTCTTTGGTTAGGTATTCTTTTGATGTTGTGACTTTTGGGTGATTTCCCCCAGCTCCATTTATCAATATACTCCATGAATCGAAATTTTCTGAAATAATGTTTTCAGCTTGTTGTAAACTTTCTTTATTTAATACATCTGCCTTTACAGCTATAGCAGTACCTCCATTTCCAAGAATTTTTTTAACAACCTTATCTGCCGCGTCTTTATTAATATCAATTATTGCTACTTTAGCTCCACATTCTGCTAGAGCTTCTGCAAAATACCCACAAAGAACTCCGGCACCTCCTGTTATTATAGCTACTTTATCCTTTAAATTGATCTTTAAAGGAAGTTTCATATCTATCTCACAGACTTTTATAAATAGAATAATTTAATTTTAGGAAAAATTTTTTCTAATATAATATTAATCTTTTTGCATTAATTTAATTATTTCATCTGGCAATTCTCCTTTATTTTTCATCCGATTTAGTATATCTTTTACTTCAGAGATAGTATTGCCATATATATGAAGAGAATTACTAAAATCTAAATAATGGCCTATTTCTACACCTAATTGATCAGCAACAGCTTTTTGAATCCTTATCATCCCATTTACATTAGCTTCCCATGCCCTGAATAAGTCTCTACTTCTCCAGGTTGTTTGCATTAATAATTTTCCTTCTTTTATACGCATAAAAATACGTTGTAAACAAGGAGGATCTACATGAAAAGGGTCAATTAAAGGTCTCCATGTTATTGCTTGTGCTCGACGACTATATGGTCTTTCTTTCAATTTTTGAATTATATACTCAATTTGATTAATTCTTGGCAAATTTAAAATCCCTAAGGGCAATTTTTCTATACCAAATTTATCCGAAATCTTTTTATCTAATTCAATTTTTACCCCATCTCTTAGTTCCCATATGTCAGTTGATTCTGAACTTTTTATCTTTTCTGCTTTTATCAACTTCTGATGATTTCTTACATATTCATTATTTACAAAATCCACATTATAATATCGATGAATAGTATCCTCAAGAGAAAATGGAGTATAATTAAAGATTCTATCATGATATGAATATGGAAAACTTAAACCAGATTCAGATAAGAAATGATCATTAATTCCTTCTAAAATCTCCTCAATATACCCACTTTGAATCGATCCAATTAAATACGTGTCTGCCATACTGCCATAGATTTCATAAGAATTTCCAAATTTAGATCTAATTTTCACAATTTTGTCATTTCGCATAATAGGGTTACTGAAAGGATGAAGAATTTCTATTAATACTGTAGCATCTTTAGATGGTGGATCTTCAGGATTGTCATATTCAGTTTTTATATTATCTCCATTGAATAAAACTTGCCCTACAGCTGAAAGCCAAGCATCACGTACGTTATTTTTTGATATGAAAAAGACTTTAGCCATTCTTGAACAACTCGAATAAGTATTTACAATTTTTACTGATATAGGTTATTTACTCACTACAATATTAGAATATAATTGTTAAAAAATTAATAAACTCCTATTGATTAATGTAAATTTTTATTTTTGATAAATAGGACTATTTTGCTTTTTCATAACATTTATAATACCCGAGTTTTCATTATTTTAATATAAAAATACACAATTAATTTACCGAATAAATTTTAAAGAATAAGATTTGCAATTATAAACTTATAAAAATACTTAAGGTTGATTTAGAATGGGAGATGATGAGAAAAAGAAGAAAAGTAAATTTGGAAAGAGCTTAAAGAAAGGTTTTGCAAAAGGTTTAGGTAAACTAGTGGAAGGAGTTACAGGTTCAGAAGCAGCAGGTAAAGGAGTTAAAAAAACTGTAAAATCTGGAAGTGTAAAAAAAGGAATTAAAAAGGGAATTAAAGAAGCTAAAGAAGATGATTAACTCTAACTTGAAAATTTAAAATCTTAATTATCCTTTTATTTTTTATTATAATTATATTTTTAATAATTAGATCATATTAAATTTATAGAAAATATAAATTAAAGAGTCTCCATTTAAATATGAAGTTAAATCTCGAATTTTCTCCACCATTTAATGAAGTGACTAAAAATCTGTTCGAAACTCTTGAATTTGATAAAGAATTGACGTTAGATGAATTAATAGAATTTTTTGGGAAAAAATACGGAAATAAATTTATTGAGCTAATCTGGGAGAATGGAGAAAAGGGAAATTTCAACAAATTACTATCTATTATAATTAATGGAAGAAGTTATAGAGATGATAATTTTTTAAAAACTAAAATTAAAGATGGAGACGAAATAGTCTTTATCTATGTTTATTTTGGAGGATAATTTTTTATAATTTTAGTTTAAAAATTCTTACCTAAGAATATATTAAAGCAGGTATATCAGCCACATGCCTAGTCCTGTCAATATTGGATTCAATATATTATCTGATATGTTCTTAGTAAATGCATCTACTAATAAAAATAAAATAGTTGCTACTAAACTCATTAGAATAATTTTTTGAATATTTACCGACATCCAAGGATTGTAAAACATAGAAATTAAAAAAACTATTATAAAAGTCGTAAATCCACCCGCTATGAATCCTTCAACTGTTTTTTTAGTATTTGTTTTGAGATTATGCTTTCCATATTTTTTCCCTACTATACACGCTACAGCATCTGCTCCTGTAGTTATTAAAGAGACTGATGCAAAAATTGGAAAGGGTGCAAAAAGGAAAGGAACAAAAGATAGGACTAGGGGTGTAGACGCTATGAATGTATGTAATTCACCTTGTTTCATATCTTGATACCAACTTATTGCCCATTTTGGAAGCATATAAAAACGATTCAATCTTGCTAAATCCGCAACCTGAAACATTATCACAAAACCTAATCCTACAGTAACTATTAACCAATAAGAAAAACTATAATTATCTAATCCCCACTGAGTTAAAACACCTAATTCATTAAGAATTGTCCCTAATGTCCAAAAAAAAAAAATTACAAAAGAAGTGAACAAATGTAGAAGTTTCCTCCCCATTTCGCTTTTTAAATCATCTTTCCAATTTTTATTAAATTCATCGCAGAATTTACTATAATCTCTTTCAGCCATGATTTTAGGATCTCTCTTTGAAATTATAGAATTATAAATTAATGTAATTATCCAAACTCCCATCTCAAATAAAAAGAAGAAAGATGTGAACAACCATAAGAAATTTAATGAATTTTGACTCAGATTAGGTGAATGGAAACGATAAATAAATGGAAAAAAAATTCCAGTCATTAAAAATAATAGAGTAATTAGTATTTCATTTGAGAATAGTTTACTTTCAATTTTCACTTTTCTATTCTTTATAGTATAGCCTAATGTTAAAATAAAATATCCAATGAATATTAGGCTTGTAGGTAAGAAATACATATTATTAACCTTTAAAGGTGAATAATTTAAAAATTTTTATAGCATCAGTTAAACTTTATTACTCTCTTAATTAAAACCATAGTAAGATAAAGGAAGAGTAATCCAAATTTAAAAAAAATCTTAAGAATACGTACATTATACTGCATCCAATGGGGATTAGGAGATTATCCGATAAGTTAATAGGTTTATTGGTGAAAAGATCAATAATTAAAAATGTTAAGGAAAAAAATACACCCCAATATATTCCAATAAAAAAGACACAAATTATGAAGGTAATTATCATTCCTGCTAATGAACCTTCCCAGGTCTTCCTTTTATTCCATAAAATATAACTACTCCCATATCTTATTCCAACTTGACTTGTTACTAAATCAGCTATAGAACTTATACCTAAAATGGTGAAAAATACCATTGGAGGGCAAACAAATGCAGCAAACATCTGACCAATCGCAAAATAAAGATATGTACCATAGTTTTCACTTTC
>JBHLRA010000021.1:0-14266 GCA_048883045.1 Candidatus Thorarchaeota archaeon
ATAGTAAAAAAAGATAATTGAATAGATTTTAAAAGCTTTATTCATATTTATAAAATACTTAGAGGAAATCATTTTTGATATGATTTTAAGCAATTTCGGAAACGAGTTATCTTACAAGATTTGAATTTTTAAATTTTAAACTTCAATTTTTATATAATAAGAATAATTATGTTTAAAAAAACAATAAAAAAATATGAAAAAAACTTAAATTACGTATTAATGGGAATTTAATGGAAATATTAATAGATTTTAGGTGAATTTTTAATATATGATATAATTTTGTTTTTAAAGAATCTTTATCAAATATAGACTCTAAATATATGAATGGAACATGATATGCTCCAAAATGAGAAATATAGACTAAAATTTAGATTATAAGGATTACGTGAAATTTTAATTTTGTTAAAAGAATAGTTTATTAAATAAATAATCCCAAATACAAAAATAAGAACTACTCATTTTTAATATCAAACGTATTATAATGTAATTATTTGTAACAATGAATTACAAAGAAAACACGAGGTAAATATAAATACCGTCCAAAATATTGGTTTAGTGTATATAACCATTAGAAATTTATTAGGGTTGAATAATAAGTCATGGAAATATCACAAACTGGTATATTGGAAGTTAATATGCAGAATAAATCTGAATCAATATCAATAAAATCCGATGATAAGATTGAAAAAATTGTAAAAGCCCTGTCATCACGAACAAGGCGTCAAATACTCCATCGAATTCAAGAAGAACCGATGGATGTTTCAAACATTGCAGCAAGTTTATCTATGACTGAAGCAAATATTTCAGCCCAAATTAAAAAGCTTGAAGATGCAGGATTAATTTCTTGTGATTATGCCTCTGGTGATCACGGGGTTCGTAAGATTAGCAAGTTAAAATTTAATAAACTTATAATAGAGTTTTAGATATACCTCAATTATTCTTGCTTTATTCTGAAATTTTTATCGATTTCTCCACTTTTTTTGTTAAGATTAAATTCTCAATTTCTTTCACAGTTCCATTATTTTTCTTAGATATTTGATATTTACCATTTTTTCCCTTTTTCATTAATTCTTTCATCTCTTCGGAAATAATTGATTGTGTCATCCCCATTGATAGTAGCATCTCTCTCCCATTCTTAATGACTGTTTTAGCAAATCGTGGAACATTTCTTCCCATCCAATTAAATTTGCTAAATGGATTAGTATATCTTTTTATAAGCATTCTCAGCCATCCTTTACTAAGATAATAAGCAGAATATGCTTCACCTACTAATTGATAGATTTCATTATTAGAAAGTTGTTCTGTACGCATCATAGAATGGAATAAATCATAATAGCGATAATTATTACTAGTGATCATCTTTTTCTCTTCCATTTCATTGTAGAAATCGGTTCCTGGAAATGCAGTAATAGGAGTAAATTGAATGCAAGTTAAATTCAGAGACCTTGCAAACTGTATATTTTGTCTTACCATAGTTTTAGTCTCACCTGGAAATCCAATAATAACTCCACCAAAGATTGAAATTCCACGATCCTGAAGAGATGATACGACTTTCTTAACCATATCCGGAGTTGTATTTTGTTTATTCATAGCATCAAGGCTTTGTTGATGAACTGATTCGATTCCGAGAAAAACTTGCCTCATACCTGCTTTATGCATTAAATCTATTAACCATGGATTCCTATATAGTGTATCAACACGAGATTGGCAAGAAAAATACATCTTATTTGGAATACCTGAACGAATCATGGTTTCAAGAATTTCTTTTGTTCGTTTTGTTTTAATAGTAAAATTGTCTTCACAAAAGAAGATAAAATCATTTTTCCAATCAATATTATAAATTTCTTGCATTATTCTTTTAGTTGATTTTGATCTGTAAGTAACAGGACGATTGGAATTCCTCCACATTTTAATAATACAACAAAATTTACAATTATGAGGACAACCTCGTGAGGTTTCAAGTTGAGCTACTCTTGCACCTAAATACACATATTTCTTATCATCTAATAAGTCTCTACGGGGCATAGGAAAATTGTCTAGATTAGGTTCTAATTTTCGATCTTGGTTATGAAGTACTTGGCCTTCTTTGTTTTTATAGGAAATTCCATCAATTTTTCTTAATGGAATTTTATTTATATTTCCATCAATATAATCCACAAGTTCACGAAATGTGTGTTCTCCTTCACCACGAACTATAAAATCTACTGCTGGATGCTTTGCAACAAATTCTGGAGCTAACGTCGGTTGATATCCTCCAATGATTGTGGTACATCCATGTTCTTTTGCCATTTGAGCTACTTCAAATGCATGTGATATTTGGGGTGTCATACTTGTAAGAGCTACAATATCGCTTTGATTTAATAATGAATGGAATTTTTTCTCATTATATTTGTGAACTTTGAAATCGAATAAATTTGCTTCGTGGTCTGGAACCATTGCTGCAATAGAAATTAAACTTAAAGGAGGTCCCTTGATAATCGCGTCAAGACCTGAACTTATCCGTGCAGGATTAACATATAAAATCTTCAATTTTCAAATTACACCATGTTTTTTAATCTTTTTAGGTAAAAATCTAATCTCCACTATCTCTATATATAATTGATTAATAATAATAGAGGAAAAGTGGTATAGAGAAACCTTCAATGATTTCTCAATAATTATAACCTTATTTATTAAAAATCAAAACATATTTATAAACTTTTTGTTAAATCTACATAGCGAAAAAAATATCCAAAAATATCTTAAAATCCAATTTTTATCAAAATTAGCTAAATAAGATCTTTATTTTGATTAAATTTTTATAAGTAATAATTATAAATACCATGGTAATGGATAATACGAAACTTTCATGTAATATGATAAGTCAAGGTTATAGTAAGGGTGCTTGTGAAGTCAGGCTGAATGATGGGTCGTATAAACCTGCTTGTGAAGCAACATTGAAATATGAGAATGGTCAGTATCATAGAGTAATTTCAGCATTACATTTATCACGTCCAGAAGATTATTTCTCCATTTATCAATCAGGGTGTAATCATAATTGTCTCAAATGCCATTCATGGGAATTTTCTAAAAATTTTAATGGAAAATGGTATTCTACTGATAAAATTGCTGAGGAATGTAAAAAGTATGAAGATTATGTAACAATTTTTGAACCAAGAGAACGAGCATTAATGTATTACGCAAATGATTTATGTAAACACTGTGGTTCATGCATTCTTTTCAATAAACGGAGTCCATTATGTCCAAATAAGATTTCTAAAGACAAGATCGTATTAGGACCTCAAGGATTTGGTCCTGCTAGGAATATTATAGCCTTTACTGGGGGTGATATTGCGTGTCAAGCAAAATTTTATGCAGAAGTAACCATAAAAATAAAACACAGATGTAAAAATCTTTGGGTGCTTCTCGAGTCAAATGGCTATGGCCTTACACCCAAAAATTTGACTTTACTTCAAAAATCAGGACTTGATTCATTTTGGCTTGATATTAAAGCTTATGATGAAGAAATTTATAAAAAATTATGTGGAACTTCCAATAAAACAGTCCTTAATTCAGTAAAAGAAATCATTAGTAGAAATTTTGTATTAGAAATTCTTACAGTCTATATTCCTAACTTTATTGAAATAGACCAATTTGAAAAAATTGCTCAATTAATTGTTGAAATCAATGAGAATATTCCATTTCACATCTTAGCTTTTTTTCCACAGTATAAACTACTTGATTACCGTTCACCAAATTTAGATGAGATATTAGAAACTTATAAAGCAATCAAAAATATTGGGTTAAAAAAAATACAGATCGGGAATATTGGTGTTTTTGCGAAAAATGATGAAGAAGTTAAAAGATTAATAAAAACTGTAGGCCCAAATGCAATTTAAAGATCTAAAATTTTATTCAAAATATGAAATTAGCGTATTTTTTATCTTCTCAAAATGACCTAAATGCGTCTTTGATAGCTTGTCTAATGCTTCTCTAATCCCTAATCTATCGATTCTTTCTGTTATCTTATAATATGGTGAATTTTTAATTTCTTTTACTAATAGTTTATTACTATCCATATCTTCTAATAAAAAATCATTTGGATTTATCTGATGAATACCTAACATAGCTTGAATAATTGAGATTAACATTGTATCAAAAGTTATTCTTAGAATTATTTCATGATCGAAATCTGACTTTATTGGAAGGAGATAAGACTTTAGCATAGAAAGTGATTCTCTAAAAAGGTTAAATGATTCATTACCAAGTTCTTTGATCCTCTCATTATAGGTACGGTCTTCTGATGCTCTTAAACATAATGCGGATACAGTTTGATATTCTGCAACAAAATGTATGAATCTAGCTTTAGTGTTAAGTAATGTATTTTTGGATTCTTGATCGTCTATTAGGTTATCTAGATCATTCAATGCTTTCCTAAAGTAGGTGGCAATGTCAAAGAATTTTTTAGCAGAAGCTTCAAATTCTCTTCTAGATAATAAATTAAATGCATTCTTTTCTTCTGTCTCATATAGTTCATCAAATTTGTGAATTTTCATAACAGCTTTAAATATCAATCGTTTACCTTCGTCTTTTTTAATTCTGGATCGCTCAAATACTTCTCCTGCTTTTAGAAGAAGTACTGAAGCTAAATTTCTATATTCTTCAGGATCTGTTTCATACAAATAATTAGAAGCACTTTGCCATGATTCTCCTGCAGTCTCCCAATCATGCATTCTAAATGCAATATTTCCTAATTGAATCAATAATTTAGCAGATACTTCATAAATTTTTAATTCTTCAGTTTTTCTAATAATAGACTTCAATCTATAAACAGCTTGGATATTATTCTTAACTTTTGAGATTATTTGAGTAATACGTACAAATAATTCATCTAATTTAATATAACTACCAAGATCAAGATAAATAGATGCTGCTTTTTCATAAAATTTGATAGCATCCACTCCTTTACCACGATCGACTAGAGTTTCCGCTTGATCTATTAATCTTACAGCCTCTAACTCTTTCTCATCATTATAACGATTGTTAATCATTTTATTCTCCTTATATATGAAGTATTTCGGTAATAATTAATTGAATTTAAGATTCTATACAAATTACATAGACTTAATTAAGATATTAAAACCTTAGTATTAATAGCTTTCTATCAAAAATGATAACTCTAAACATATATATGTTTTAATTTAGAAGCGAAATTTAGTTAAAATTGTTTAAATAGTTTTATATTTTTGCTTTTTATTATATTTCTGAATTCTATTGATTGAAATGTTGATGCAAATGATTCTTTTGCATCTTCAATCGCTCCATAAAAAATGAAGTTAGAAAACCAAGCTACAATAAACATTATACTAGCTCTCCTATATCTGGTATGAAATTTAATATTTAAGCGTGGGGAAGAATATTGAAAAAGGAACAAATTTGCAGCTGTACCAACTGGAATTTTCAGTGATGTGCTTACTAATTGATGGGTTTCTAAAATATGTGCCAAACTTTCTAAATCAACAACTCCACCGTCAATCCAGAGTTTATTAACGCCAATCTTATTTAATCCTTCAATAATATTCAGATTATTTGGTTGGGTTTTATCAGTAAGATATGCATATCTTTGGGTTGATGTCATATTATTTGATCCAAGGATTAAAATTACAGCAGATTCTATTTTGTAATTTTTAATGATTTCGAGTTCTTTCTTATTTTTTAGATTTGAAATTGTATTATAAATATATTGATTAGGTTTAATCCCATGTTCATTAAGGTATTCGATTCCTGCTACTCTCGATTCAAAATTTCCCCCAAGTATAAATGGTGGTGTAAAATGATCAAGATAAAATTCTAAATAATTTATTATTGATTTAGGTGTCGTGGCAGAAATTTCAACTAAATTTGGAATTTTATATTTTTCAGATAATGATATATGATTATTAATTCGTTTTAATGCTTTAGAGGCATCAAAAATTTCTGGTTTTTTTCTATCTACGATAGTCTGATTCTGATAAAACATAGTCCCGATCAAAACTGGAGGTAAATTAAAATTTCCCTTTCCTATTTTTATATTCCCATAAGAATAATATTCAGAATCACTCATTTCGGATCAGTTATTAATTTAGATATTTATAATAGGTTTAAAGAACTATTTAAACTGGATGATTTTTCAAGATTTAGCAACGTTCAAAGTTCTACAAATTGATATATTTTTTTTAAGTTACTTAAATAAAAAGTTATGTTTAATAAGAGGAATTAAATGTCAAAAATCTATTAATTAAATTGAAAGTGATTAGATTTTTAAAAACAGAAAAAATTGAGAAAAATGAGTGAAGATAAAATATCTCATATTAATATAGCCGCATACTTTTTAGCACAAAAAGGATATACTTATGATAAATTATGTTGGATGCTCGCTGAACGGCAATTACTTATTCAAAAAGACCCTGAATATAATCAAGAAGATAGAATTAAAGAAAAAGCTGCAGAAATCTTTTTTTCAGGACCTACTTATGATGTCTTATGTTATTTAATATCAGAAATAGATATTATGATGAGAACAGGCAGAAGATAATAATTTTTTGGCAATTTAGATTGCTTATCTAATATAGATGTAGTTTTACGTCACATTTTTTACAATGATGTTCCTTTAATTTTTCAAAACAATCTTCATGGTAAAGAGCGTTACATTGAAGATTTCCGCATTGAACTGCTGACTGTCCCTTTTCAAAAATCAAGTGACAAACTGGACAGGCATTAAATAGTGCTTCCTCTCCAAGCACACTCACATCTTGAATATATTTGGCAGGCATAATTTCGGGTTTTTTAACCGTCTCTTCCTTAATCCCCTTCGTTAGAACACGCAATTTTTGTATTTGAGTTACCTCTTTGGGTATTTTTATTAGGTAAAAGCAATGTGGGCACCTAGCTGTACCAGATCTTTTTACTTGGTGATCTTTTTGAGAATCTGCCCATGCAGCTAAACAATGTATATGAAATGGTGTCGTACAATTAGGACAATATCTGCCAGTTATATAAAAAGAGCCCTTAGTATAAGGATTTTGATCAGAAAAGCAAATTGAACATTTTTTAAAATCAACCATGCCACGTATTTGTTTTACTCGTTGTTCTTGATCTTTTGTTAAATCTTGTACTCTTAATAAATCTGCTGCTATTTTCCTAAGAAATGCTGGATTTTCGATTAATATTTCTTTACCAGATCTATAGGTTTTATAATTATCATCGGCAATTTCTTGCGCAGATCTAATTAGGGATTCAAGATCATTATTATAAAAATATCGCCCACTGGAAATATCACTAATTTTTTTAAGTAAATTATCTTTCCTCGAATTTCCTAAACCAAAAGTATCAATTCTGATATTTAATCCTTGAGCTAGACGTGCCATTTTAATAGGATCAGCTGTTGTTCTCATATAATTCCCATCAGATATCAAAACTATTCTTGGCGTTTTGGCACCAATTTTTCGAAGTTCTGCTATTAAAGTTTTAATTGATAACGCTAAAGCATCACCCATAGCAGAATAACCCCCACATCTTATGGAGTTTAAGGCTTCAAAGAGGTTATTTTCAAAACCTGATGCGATAAACTCAGTAATCTTTTCTGCCTTGCCAGAGTATTTTATTAATGAAAAAGAACTTAAATTATCTAATTTAAATCTTTCTTGTATTAATGTTTTAGCGGCGGAAATACAACATGCCAATCTATTGGGAGCGAAATCTTTTCTAAACATCGATCGTGATGTATCTATGCAAATGACAAGATTTTCAGGAATTCTGTTCTCAGACATTTTCCATAAACTGTGCTTAAGATATTATTATTAAAGTATCGTTATTGATCGTGTGGTTATAATCGATTTTTTAAATGTTTATTAATTATTAATTAATTATATAAAGCTTCAACAAGATAAAGTTTATTTTTGCAAAAAAAAATATTATTTAATATAAGCTAATTTACTATTATCATTAAGAATATAAGAAAAAACATAATTGAAATTAATTTTGATGCCTTATGTCAGAAAATAATGGAAAAAGTGTAGCTATTAAAGATTTCTTTAAAAGTAATGTTCTTATTAATGAACTTGATGAAGTTTTAAGATTTAAGCCTGATACGTTAATAGGTGTTGATAAAATTAGTTCAGATCACTTACTTAATGAGGGAATTAAAACTATTGAAGATCTAGCTAATTTAAATGTTTCCAGTTTGCCTGAAATAAAAGAGCTAATGCCTAATATGTTACAAAAATGGGTTAAAATTGCGCAGATAATTCACAAGAATATAGAAGAACAACTGCGCCGGCATAAGAAATTGTTACTTATAGGACTTGATGCTGCTGGCAAGACATCTATTCTGGCTGTCATTCAGGACAAATTCTCAATAATAAAATCCCTATTGCCTACCAGAGGGGTTAAAAGAGAAAAACTAGACTTTTTTGGATATCCTATTATAAGCTGGGATTTAGGAGGTCAAGTGCAATATCGAGAGAAATTGTATTTCAATAGACCTGAACTTTTTTTCACAGAAGCAGATATTATGCTTTATGTTGTTGACAGTCAAGATCAAGATAGGATTCCTGAATCCGCGAATTACTTTAGAGAAGTTTTAAAAATCTTTGAGGAGTTACATGAAATTCCTCAAGTTTTAATTGTGTTAAGTAAAAGTGATCAGGATGTTCGTCAAACTCTTCAATGGCAACAGACAGTAACAAGTATAAAAAATAAATTCAATAGTATTGCTGAGGAATTTAAAGAATTTTCAATTGATTATTGCGACACAACAATTTTCCAGAGAGAAACTATATTGCAAATGTTTAGTGTTGCTTTAAAGAAAGTATCTGAAACTTCCGAAATTATTGAAAATATACTTGAAGATTTTACTCATCAAGTAGAAGCAAAGGCTTCAAGTTTAGTTTCAATGGACGGTTTAATTTTCGGGAGTTATTCAGGAGCAGATACAGATGAAATTTTAGTAAATAATACCGCTTTATTACTCCAAACGCTCTCTACTTTTTATAATTCAATAGGGTTAATCCGAGAAAAGTCTTTAAGACTTGAATTACCGTTAAATGGATTTACAATTCGAGGAGAAAAATTATTTGAATACTCAGAATTGCAGATTCCTGTGTATCTATGGATGCTTTCTCAAAATCCTGATATGTTAGAAGGGAAATTAGATTACTTTAAAGAACAATTACTTCCTTTGATCAATTTATTCCTATAACGCTTATTAGGATAAAATTTTTAACTTATTTTTTGCCTTTATTATAATTGGAATTTATAATAATTCTAATTCCTTATTTGCAGCGAGTAAAAATTCATTACAATTATCTAACATTTCAATTGCTTTTGCTAATTTTTCAGAAACTGATTCTAAACCTTTTTCTTTAGCAATAATTTGCCATTTTAAAAAATTTTCTTTATGTGAATCGTTATGATCTGCCCAATGTTTACATAATTTTGTAAGTTTTAAAATATCTTTATCCAAAAAATCTCACATCTTCAATTTTAATCAGATATATTAATAGAAATATCATCTAAAACATTAAATTTTAGATTTTTTATTAAGCTAGATTAAAACATTTTTAAAATAATTTATAAAACGAAACTTGTTTGATAGATTTAAGATCCATCTCATTTTAATTTAAAACAAAAAAAAAAGAATAATAAAAAGAGAGATAAAATTAAGTTCTACATAATCTTTTTAAGAGTGTAGGATCAATTATTTCTTTCGGTTTCCAGCCTTTTTCTTTTAGATACTCTTGAATTTCATCTTTCATGTTAATAGGAATGTCAGCTTCAACGCGTACGAATTTTTCTAAATCGTTTGGAAATTTAACACCTTTATATTTTCGTTCTAAATCAATCCAATGAGAAAGTTTTATCATTCGTCCTTTTGAGTTATCTGCGGGTCTCAAACATAATTTAGCAACAAGACAAATTGCTTGCTCAATGCTTTCTGCAGTAGTTAATAAGTGTTCAGGACCAGGACCGACTATATGATCAGCAGTTCCATCTCTAGCGTTAAAAACTTTCCAAACATCTTCATCATCAGATCGTCCAATATACATCCTTCTATATTCTGCAGCATGTGGTCCACATACAGCGGGTACTCCCACTCCATTAGCCATACTTGCTATGCTTGCTGCTTTTTGGGACATTGCACCCCATGCAACACCAACTGCACCAACTCGATTTAAAACATAGTCCGCAATTTCTTCAAAATTACCTCGTAATGGTCTTCGGGCAAAAATATTGGCTACTTTTATTGCTGCTCCCGTAATATGTGGATTGCTCACGCAACTTCCAACATTTACTAATCCACCTCTATCGAAATCACCTGGATATCTATCATATAATGTCTTACCATCTTCATCTTTGACTAAACCAATATCCATGGCTCCACAACCAGAGACTACAACAATGTAATTTCTCTTACAGAATTCTTCCGCCATTAGATATAATTCTTGAATATCTTTAGCATAATTTGCACATCCTATAATAGCTACAATACCCGGTATCTCTCCCAATACTATTGGAGCACCAACATTTCGGATTTCTGTGTCCATGATTGGTCCACGTCCGACTCTACAGTTAAATTTCTCATTTCTGATCTTGTTTCTTCCAGCATACATTATCAAGGTCAATGGAGATACTTCTTTCATACAATCTGATTCACATCTTCCGCAATCTAAGCAAGAATCATAAGCTTCTTCTAATATTGAAAAGTCTCCTTCTTTTACTCTTCCTACTCCTTCCACTAAAGGTAAATCATTTGGGCAATTTCTTTGACAATTTCCACATCCATTACAGTTCATAGCCATATCTATGCATCCTTGTTCATCAGGAATACCACTTTTAGCTTTTCTTATAGGGTTGACCTTAACAGCAGTCTCGACGGCAACCATTCCTGCCTTTACAGGATCTAAAATTAAAACACCTTTTTCTTTTCCGCTAACTAAGTCTTCTATGATTTCATCAGCAGGATCATTTGTTCTATCAGGTAATCCTCCCATAATCTTTTCATTGGTAGCTATAAATGGTGCATTAACTAATTGAGCCTGTTCAAAGCTTCTTAAATTAACACATTGTTCATCAACCATTACAACATCTGCTAACCCTGAGCGGATATAAAACATTTGACGAGAAAGCGAACCTACGATTTTAGCTCCAGAATAATATCTTGTTAAATCTAAAGCCGTACAACAAATCGCACCTACATCTACTTTTTCGCTAAGATCCCTTTCTCTTAAGTAGTCAACTAATTCAACTCCTGGTGCTACATTATGACCAATCATTAAAATTGTTGCTTTATTTTCGGTATCTAATGTTCCCATTCCTAATTCTACGATTGGAACATCAGGGTCACCTACAGGAAAACCATAGGCAGCAATTTGAACTGCATCACTTATCTCCATCCCAACTGAATCTGCTAGTCCTGCTAAAAAGCTTTTAGATTCATAATCTAAATAATTTGATTCCTGTCCAGTATGACCTGCTGCAAGTAAATGAGTAATAGTAAAATGAACCCATTCCATAGCCGTTTCCAAGTCTTCTAAAGTTTGAGGTTTCATTCCTACAACTAAACGAGTATGCGGCATTTCTACCTCTATATTGCTACCAAAATTTATAGGAACGTTTCCATACTTCTCTTTTAACCAATGTAGGAGATGATCACCATGAGCAGAATGGCATGCTGCTCCAATACAACAAGCAATTTCTACGATTCTAGATTGCTGAGTTTCCATATTAATACCACATGCACCAGTTCTACCTTTAGAAAGGTTACATTTCCCATATGTACATAAACAACACATGTCACAAATTGGCATATAAAATGGTTTATATCGTTCCATCATTGTGAAGAACCAGTTACGCAAAGTAGGAATATGAGGTTGAGGTGTTGGGCCCATGGGTTCCCATTCTGTTTCATCTCCATAAGAGACTTTTCCTGTCGTTAATTCAAATCCTTTAATCATTCCAAGTGGACCTTTATATTCATCAATTTTGACTTTTGCTCCTCTCTTTTCCAAAGGTTTCTCACATCAATTTTTATTTTTTAGTTTTATGATTTTTTGATATTTTATTATAATTAGAGTTATATTAGATTTTATTTTAATTATTATATTCCAAAACTCAAAATCTATTCTGTATTAATTGAAAAAAGTGTGAAATTTCACTCAACCAATTTTATTAATTATAAAACATAGTACGAGATAAAATCTCTAATAAACCTTTAATAAAGAAAAATTTGACATAATAACAAGAAAAATAGCATTAGAGCGTAGATAAAAATTCGGAGACATTTTCTCCTTTGTCCTCATCAACAAGACTATCATCTAATTCTTCTCCTATAAAATTAAATTTAAATGTACATTTCTCATCTCCCAGTAAGACACATTCGATCTCTTCCCCTTCTACATCAATTTGCATAGCCTCGAACATGCCCAGAAAAATCCCTTGATACAACAAACAAAGGTTTTTAGCCATTATGTTATCAGATTCTTCTTTTGCTAGTGAATCAAAAACAGTTATTAAAATATGTGTTTTTTTAAACACTCCAGATAATTCTCCGTATCCCATAAGTTCTAATGCTTCTAGATTCCCCAATACAACCTCTTTTCTTGTAGCGAGAGGTTCTATACTCCAATCTTTGTTATAGAAGAACTTATCCATATAGGTTTTTCCTAGAGTCTTTCCTACCCAGATTAGTATATCATCTGCGTTGGCACCAGCGAACTCAGAAAATTCCATTAAGTCAATCGGTCTTAGCATAAGTAAACGTAGGTCTTTCTTTTTATCACCTAAAAATAATTGCCCTAATTTCTCGTCTATCATAATTTGTAATTCTTTTTTGAGTCTTTTTGACATAGTTTTGTCCCTAATTTAATTTAAAATGAGACGTGTTAAGTTTTCATATTATAATAGAAATTTAAATGGCGAGATATTTAAATTTAATGTTTAATTCATCAAAACTCTAAAATTAATAGGACTAAGAATTTTTTATTTAAATATTGCTTATAAATTGACAATCTATGAAGAAGTTAAATTTAAAATAGTTGGAATTATCTTATCGATATTATAATTGGTTTTAACTGATGTGAAAAGAAATTTTCTCTTTCGATTTTGAATTTTTTCTAAACTAAACAACTGAGAAACCTCTTTCCTTAAGCTATTGAGTTGATTTTCATGAATTTCTTGAGAATTTATGACTAAATCAATTTTATTGTATAATAAGAGTAATGGAACCCCATATAATTCATCATTTCTTAATACATTCCATAACTCCTTTTTAGATTCTTCAAATCTTCTTTGATTAGCCACATCAATCATATAAATAATAATATTAGAGTCTTGAAGTCCTTTCAACCATTTCTTTCTGAAACTCTTTTGTCCTGGCATATCCCAAACAGCAAACAATCCATTTTCTTCTGCAGGTATATACTCAATATTGAATTTTCTTGTAGGAGTGAAATAGTTATCATTAAACTCTCCTGTTTTTAACCGTCTTACCAAACTTGTCTTTCCAACTTCATCAATACCGAAAAGGAAAACCTTGAAAAATGTTTCCCTTTCAAAATAATATTCAAAATCAGGAGGTTTTTCAATAACTTCATCATAAAACCTTCGAATGTCAATAAACATAGATATTAGTAAATTTTCAACTTCTATTTCTTCATTGAAGGAGTATTCCTTACCATTATTTAGTAATTCATTCAATAATTCTTTGAAAATATCCTTGTAATCATAAGGATTATCTTCATTGTCAAAAATTAAACCAATAATAATTTTTCCATTAATACAAGAAGTATAAATATTTAAATCATTGATAAATTGCGCAATAGGTTCATCAATAATAAAATTATGTGCATCTTTTTGTTGTTTAATATCTGCTTTATCGTGTTCTTTTATAATCTTATTTACAAGGATTTTATCTTTAATTTTAATTATTTCATTTGGATAGCTATAAATATTAAGATCTTCTAAATCTCGAATTTTATTTCCTTTGAATAAGAAGATGTTATGTAACAATTAAATTTCCAGAAATCTTAATTCCTATAAGGTTAAAAATAAAAGTAACTTAAAAAAAGTTTGGAATCTTTCTAAGTCTATTTCCTTTTAAAGTTTTCGGTTTAAATTATGAATCGCAATCATACTTTTGCGATTTAAAAAGGAAACTAAAAACAATATATTGATAATTATAGAAATATTATTGATCTTCTTTTTCTTCTGCGATATCTTCTGAATGATTTACTTTTTCTTCTGCGATATC
>JBHLRA010000021.1:14366-26092 GCA_048883045.1 Candidatus Thorarchaeota archaeon
TAATTATAGAAATATTATTGATCTTCTTTTTCTTCTGCGATATCTTCTGAATGATTTACTTTTTCTTCTGCGATATCCTCTGAATGATTTACTTTTTCCTCTTCAATAGGTTTTTTTATTGATTCTTCACTAGATTCTTTTTCCGGTTTAGGGGTTATTTCTGGAGCAGCATCTACAGGAGTTTCACAAACAGGACATCGACTCCATCCAGGTCTTAAGCTATATCCACACTTAACGCATTCTTTCATACTTTCATCCACTTTCCATTCAGGTATATCAAGTCCTCCTTGTCTCTTTTTTGCTAAATCTTGTAATTCTTCTTCGGTCCAAAATTCCATTCCTTCAGGTAATCCAGTTCCTCTTTCAGAAGCGAATTTAGCTAATTCTTCTTCACTCCATGCAGGCATATCAGGCTGGGAAGACATGCGCTGTTGTGCTTGTTCTGCTAACTCTTCAGCAGTCCAAGTTTTTAATTCTTGACCACCTGGAGTTCTAACAGCGCCTTGGGAGGGCTGCACCGCTTGACTAGGTATTTGAGGTGGTTGGGTGGGAACATTGCATGATTCAGCAGAAAATCTTAATAATGCTTCAAAACATCTTGAATATTTATCAGGATCTTTACCTTCATCTGTAACTAATAATAAAGTAACCTTATCTGGAGGTATAGGGATAGCAATACTGAATATCGAAATATTTGATGATAATCTGTTTGATTCAATACTGGATATGATTCTTTCCATTGAATTCATCAATTCATCATCTTTCATTAAAAAGTCGCAAATTGGATCACCGTGTCTCTGATATCCCTCATGGTATTTAGCAAGATGGTTCTTTGTTATAGTGGAATCAAACGAATTAATGATAGCATCTATATAAGAATAAATTTGTGATTTAGGCTCTTTTTGTGAGTCATCCAACTTAAAACCACCTAAATCAATTGATCCCATAATTGGTGCAAATAAAGGTTTTTCACCTTTCATTTTACCGAAGATAGTCGGACGTGAAATAAGGCATTTTATTTCTCCATAATACGCGATAGCATTATCTAGAAGCTCTACTTTCTTATCGAATACAATACGAGGCACAGTTCGAAATAATACATTAACCCATGGCATCTCTTTTACAGGGATAAGTGCGACAAAAGTTTTCTCAATAAATTCTCTTATGATTTTAACAAAATTCTTTAAATGTTTCTTTATATCTTCATAATCTTCTTTTTCTAATTCTTCATTCACTTTGTTTTCAAGTTCTTTAAATTTTTCTTCATTTTTTTTAAGATTTCCTCCAAATGATTTAATTTCCGCCACTACATTGTCTTTTAGAATAGAAGTTGCACTTTCAATTGCTTTTTTCTGAAAATCATTAAGTTCATGTTCTTCACTTGCTACTAAGAATTCTGAAGGATCAAATTCTATATTATTAATAAAAACTTGAAACAGTTTCTGTTCTGACAATTTCTTTCCCAATTTTTTCTTAATAATTTTAATCGTAGATATTTATAAATATATCAAAGGATTGCATATAAAAATTTTAACAATTTCATCGTAAGAGGGAAATTAATAAAAATTTGTTCAAATATTTTATTATTTAAATTGAGGAAATTTTAAGGAATATTTAAATAAATAATAATTGTTCATTTTTTTGATCGATTTTTATAATTTATTCTATTTTTAATGTGAAAATAAATAAAATTTTTTTAACCGCCTTTAAATATAAAAGTGAAATCTAAAAATAACTTTAAATTTGAGGAGTATAGCAACATTCTAAAAATTAATACATTAATATATGATTTGGAATATTTAAGACATGACAAAATAGTATTACTTTAAATATATTAATCCGATAAAAAAAAACATTTATATATTAATGTGTAATACAATAAAATATAAAAAAAATTGTGGTTTAAGGCGATTATTGTAAAAAAAGCTTTAGTCATTTTGCCGAATATTGATTTTGGCGTATCTAATAAAGGATAAAGTGGTTTAATATGAAAATAGTTACTGTAAACATTCCTGAATCATATCTGGATAGTATTCAAAAATTAGTGGGGGAAAATGGGCTATATCCATCAAGATCAGAGTTGATTCGAGTTGCTGTAAGAGATTTCTTACTTCGAGAATTGAAGCTGGCGGACAATATGGCGAGGTATAATGAGACTGAAATTGAAGATTTTGATGATGAAAATTATGTTAGAGTTCCAATTGAACGTTTAAACGACAAAGACGAGCCGGTACGTGAATTTAAAACCTACAAGATTATTAAGAAGTTAGAATATTAGTACTTTTATTTTTAAAAGTCTTAAGAAATTTGTTTCAAATCTGTTGGATAAAGTCTTTTTCTTTTTTTATTTTTTTATTTGTTTTTTTCATAGATAGTTCTTAAATTAAGTAAAAAATAAATACCATTGAAATAATATTTATAAAATTTATGGTAAAAATGTTTGGAGGTAATTTTTTATTTCTGAAAAAGAAGAAATCAATGAACAATATACTCCTAAATTTATGGAATGGGGTATTGTAAACAAGGAAAATTTTAAAGACAAAACATCATATGATTTTCCTATTAAAAGATGGGACCCTTTATCAACTGTAACTATACATACTAAAGATTTTGGTTTTAGAAAAGAACATCCAAGATATTATGGGCATTATTCGTATATAAGCCCAATTCGTGGTGCACGACCGAAGGGATTTAAGACTGAGGAAGGGATAAAAGAATTTTCTGATTGTTCAAAAAAAGTCATGAGTAAATTTAAGGATGTTTTTAGTTCTATTACAGAAGGTCGAATTGTTTATGATGACTGGGGGATTCCTCTTAGTGATGGTCATACTATGATCATTACACAAGATGAATTACGACGAGATAACCCTTTTTCAGAAATACCACATCGAGTAGAAAGAATTCCAGATACTTGTAAAGCTTTAACTTTAATTAATAGGTATCCTTCGATGGCAAGAATTATAGATCCAGAAATAGAGAAAGAAATTGTTAGAAAGCTTCCTACTCATATAAAACTTTCACGGGGTATCAATTTAGTTACGATTTCTCGAAATTTCTATCCTTCTTTGTGTTTTGATTTAATTCCAGAGGATGTATTAGCAGGTATATTTATATCTATGAAAGCAGCAATACTATATTGTATTGAAGAATCTATAAGTAGAGACTATTACGATATTCCTGTGATGCCTTTTTTCAATATTGGAACTAAAGTTGGAGGATCTCAACCAAGAATTCATAGTCAAATCTACATAGATCTAACAATGGATGGTCATGGAAGTAGATTAGAGGGATATCTTAGAGCTTTTAAAGATAGGGGAGATATGTGTCATTTATGTGAAACGACTCATGGAGGTTCTGATCGTATCATCTTGGAAACGGAATTCTGGACTTTTTATACCACAGGAAGCCCTGTAAGAAATTATCACATAAGATTTCATCCTAATGAACACCTACGGAGATTTGCTCAATTGAAGGTTAATCAAATTGAAGATTTAGCTATTTCACTAAAAAAGATCTTTCAAGCGTTAGATGACATTGAAATTGATAAAAACCGCAATATTCTTTTTAATTGTTGTCCTTATGGTTATGATGCTAATTTCCATATGTTTGCTGATATTATCCCCCATGAAATAATTGGCGGTGCTGAAATGGCTGATGACATGCGTGTTGCGAGAAAATTGCCTCATATCGCAGCAATGGAAATCAGAGAATCATTGAAAAAATATCTTTAATAATTTGATTAGTCGCTTTTTATACGCAAAAGTAATAACTTTTTTAAATCAAATAAAATTAGATTTAAATCTATTGGATCTGATATTTAATATGAATGGTATTTGGATGATTTCATTTTCTTTCTTTTAACATTAGATAAATATGACTCGTGATTGGTCTGCGATAATTTTAGCTGGCGGTAAAGGCAAGAGATTGATGCCTTTGACCTCTTTAGTCCCAAAGCCACTTGTAAAAGTTACAAATGTTCCTATGGTTGATTATGCGATTGCACATTTAGTATATGCAGATATTAAGCACATAATCTTGGCATTGGCACATCAAGGAAAGGAATTGAGAGATTATATTAAAAAAACCTGGACTCCAGATAAATTGGGAGATATAGAGCTAGAATGTGAAATTCAAGAGAGTAGAGGTACCGCAGATGCATATAGACTATTAACTGATCGTATAAATTCAAATAAAATTGTTGTTTCTATGGCAGATATTGTAACAAATTTACCTATGAAGCGATTCATGGAATTTCATTCTGAAAAAGCAGGTTTGGCAACAATTTCAATGAAAACTGTTGAGAGTCATATATCTCAATATGGAGTTGTATTATTAGATACAAATAGGAAGATATATCTTTTTTTAGAGAAACCAGCACCGATGGAGTTGTATTTAAGTAGTATGTCGCAACGAGAAGATTTATTCTTACATACTAATGTCGCTAATACAGGAATTTATTGTTTTAGTAAGGAGATTGGTGGTATCCTTCATGAAACTGGTTTGATGGATTTTGGGGGAGAAGTTTTTCCATATCTCTTAGAAAATAAATATGATCTATACGGTTTTGTTGAGAATTATTATTGGATGGATGCTGGAAATGCTACTACTTATCTTTGGGCTAACTGGGATTTACTGCGCAAATATGCTTGGCCCATCTTACCTAGCGGTGTTGAATATGATGGAATTTATGTAATGGGTGTAATTAGTTCAGGGCAAAACATTGTTATTGAAAAACCTACATGTTTTGGAGAATATGTCCAGTTAGAGAATCGCGTTAAAATTAAGGAATTAACATCAATAGGACATAATGTTACCATCGGTGAAGACACAATTATTGAAAAATGTGTTGTCTGGGATGAAATTAAAATTGGTGCTGGTTGTATAATAAAGGAGAGTATTATCTGTAATAACTGTGAAATTGGAGATAATGTTGTTTTAGAGAGAGCAATAATAGCTCCCAATTGTAAAATAAATGATAATTCCCAACTAAGAGATAAGACTCTAGAATTAGGACAAGAGATGTAAGCACCAAAAATCCTGATAACAAGCGATGAGAATACAAAAATATTCAATTGGTACAGGAGACCGTTTTGGTTGTCAAGCAAAAGCTCAGATTAAAGCAATTATAAAAGCTGAAGAAGAAAGGCTAGATATTGATATTGTGTGGAATAAATCTCATCGTGAACATTCAATTACAAAAACATCACCTTTGGACGTCTTAAAAGAAGCAGAGGAAGCTGTAACGGAATTAAAATGGAAAGGAAACTATTATATTGATGCTGATCATATTGGAATTTCTAATGTTGATTTATACATTGATTCATGTAATTATTTCACTCTAGATGTTGCTGAATATATCGGAAAAAAGGCGTCCGTTGATGATATTAACGCTTTTATTAATAAATATAAAAAATATATTGGAAAAATATCTATTCCTTATATTAAAGAGAAATTTAATGTTGAAAGTGAGCTTTTATATAAAATCGCTAATGAATACATTTTCGCAATAAAACAAGCTAATAAAATTTATCAAAAAATTGAAGAGAAGAAAGGTAAGGATAATTTTATAACTGAAATCTCTATGGATGAAACGAATAAACCGCAAACACCTATTGAATTACTTTTCATTCTGGCTATCATTGCTGAAGAAAAAATCCCAATTCAAACAATCGCTCCAAGATTTTATGGAATATTTCACAAGGGAGTTGATTTTAAGGGGGATATTCACCAATTTACAAAAGAGTTTAAGGAATTATTAGCCGTTATTCAATTTGCAATAAAGGAATTTTCATTGCCGGATAATCTAAAGTTAAGTATCCATTCAGGAAGTGATAAATTCTCTATTTATAAGATTATCAACAAAATCATCAAAAAATTTAATACAGGTGTTCATTTAAAAACATCTGGAACAACATGGTTAGAAGAAGTAGCTGGTTTAGCTTTAGCAGGAGGCGAGAGTTTAAATCTAGCAAAAGAAATCTATAATAAAGCATATAATAATATTAATGAGCTATCTAAACCTTATTTATCAGTTATAGAAATAAATAAACATAATTTACCATCCCCTGAAATAATAAAAAATTGGACAAGTCAGGATTATTTTAGAGCCATACATCATGATAGATCGTGTAAAGATTATAATCCAGATTTTCGACAATTACTTCATATAGGTTATAAAATTGCTGCAGAAATGGAATCACGTTATATTGATGCTCTTATAAAGAGTCAAAATATAATAGCTCCAAATGTTACTAAAAATATTTTTGAGAGACATATAAAGGCTTTATTTCTTTAAGTAGCTGAAATTTATTGATAAAGAGGGATAAATTCATTAATTAATCCTAATAATTAGATTAAAATGATTATATTTTTAGATATTCTGATTTAGTAATAATTTCAACTTTTCCATTTCTAATCAATACATCATTTTCCAATCGAAAACCTCCTAATCCCTGCTTATAAATCCCGGGTTCAATGGTAAAGACCATACCATCTTGTACAAATTCCTCTTTCCAATGTTTTAATGAATATTCATCAGAGGGTTTTGGTATTAAAAGGGGAGAATCATGCACTGTGAGTCCTAGACCATGACCTAAACCATAGGGTAAATCATATCCTCCTTCTTTTAACACTCGAACTCCTTCTTCATGAATTTTCCAAAGAGGAACTCCTATATCTATAATTTCGATTGCTGCCTCGTATGATTTGATAACATAATCTCGCATTCTTTCTTGTTCCTCCGATAAATCTCCAAAACTAAGTGGAACTGTAATATCTGAGCAATATTCTTTATATTTTGCACCAAAATCGATTAAGGCTAAGCCTTGTATGCAATATTTCTGATCAGATGCAGCAGGATAACAATGGAGCTCATGAGAGCGTGTTGTATTTGCCACCAAACTTTCAAATGCAATATCATCTGCTCCATATTCTGCCATTTTCTTACGTACGAGAAAAGATAAATCTTTTTCGGTTTCATTAGTTGATCTTTTACAAAAATTCTTAATATCTTTAATTGTTTTATTACTTATTTGCGCTGCTTTTTTTAATTGGTTTATCTCATAATCACTTTTAGTTGAGCGCAATTCCTCGAGAATTCGCGTGACTTGGATAGGTTCTTTGAAAAATTTTACTTGTGATATGTTTTTTTTCAATTTAATTATAGTACCATAAAGCATAATTTCATGGATTCCAAATGTTAATGAAGCTTTTTTCCAATGATTCTCAACTAAATCTTTTATTGCAAGATAGAAATTACGATCATAATTACTTAAATCCATAATCTCATCCACTTCAGCATGCTTTTCTGCTAATTGAATATCACCTGGAATTAAGATTGATTCCCCATCTTTGGTAATTAATAAAATGGCGCTATCTGGATGACCTGAAAGATAATGTAAATTTACATTTTTAGCATATTCGGTATCCATAATCATCAATACGTCAATTTGTGTTTCTTTTAGAAATTTTAAGAGCTCTTCAAATTTTTCTTCTGTAATCGCTCGCATAATGAAGAAGTCACTTATCTAGATTTAATAAAGTTTATTATTATAAGTAGATAAAGAGTTTACAGTATAAAGTTAAAATGATAAGAAAGAAATCTTAAATAAGATATTACAAATTCATGTTAAAATAAATTAGCATACTGTTTTTCAATACTTTCTAAAGCATCATTCAGTAAATTGATTAAAACGATATTATCATAAACATAGGTATTCTCTAAAATGTAATCTAAGATATCATTTGCCATTTTCTTATCCTTTTTGGTATAATTTTTAATTTTTGATTGAAAAAGTACCTCAAATTCTTCTTTTAACCAATCCAATTCTTTTTCTAAAAATTCTTCCAATATTTCATGATATCTGATACTAACTTTCATTAAAATACCTCAACCATTATATATTAATTCAAAATATAATATTTCCTTTAAGTTATAAGAAATAATACAGCTATAAATAATTTTTATAGACCAGTAATTGAAAAGATCATGCATTTTTTAAAAAACTTAGAATCTTGATAAAAATTTAGTTATGGAAAGCTTGGAAGTATTGTTGAGAATTTGTTTTTTAGGTATCCTTTCTCAGATTTTTAATTAAAATTTATTAATTTCTTGATATTTTGTTTTTTAAGTAATTTAATTCAACTCCACAATAAGGGCATCTATTAAGTTCTCTATCTTTATAGTCTCCTAATAGTTTACCACAATAGAAACAAAATATCAATTTTTCCTTCTCTACCATTATAATTCCACCTTTATAATAAATAACTATTTTTTTATATAATAAAAACAACCAGATACAGTGTTCATTGAAATTAAAAATTTGAAGCTATTTTTGATTCTTCAAATTTTTAATCAATAACATTATCTTACTATTAGTACGTCACAGGGAGCCTCATTTATAACTCTATCTGGAATTGTACCTAAAAATACTTCTCTTAGCTTTGAATGTTTACCTTTACATCCCAATATTACCAAATCAAAGTTTTGTTCTGCAGTTACCTTTTTTATATAGTCTTCAGGCAAAATATCAAAAACTAATCTAGTTTCCACTTCTAAACCTTCATCTTTAAAACGTGTTTCGACATCGTTTAGAATGTTCTTAGCTAGTATAAGATTGTCTTCGTGAATTGTATAAGAAATTAATGCATTTGAAGCCCCCGAAAATGAAATATTAGGCAATACTTCATACATATGGTGAACAATGGAATGAAATACCACAACTTCACTATTATCTCTTTTTTTTAATTCTAATGCTTTTTCCACCGCATCCATAGCATCCTGTGATTCATCAACTCCAACTAATATTTTTTTATAAATAATAAATCACCTCTTTATAGTATCTTACTCCATGAATAATAAAATAAGTAGATAAGGGTAAGCTTTACAAAATATAAAAAAATTTGGTTAAAAAATTAAGACTATATAACTTAGAGATGAATATCATCTATATTTTGAAATATAATCTTGGAAAACTAAAGATATTTACATATTTAAAAAAACCCTTCTTATTAAATCTACAAATATTGCCAGATCCTGTTGATATCGAAATTAAATTAGATTTGTTCAGTTTTTTTATTGCTCTTTTCTTCTTAGAATTGATTATTGGAAATTACTAAATTGGTCTAATACAATTGTTTAACTTTTATAATGTAATGTGTTTAGTTAATAATTGATGGAACTATTATTTGTTCTAACTTATTTTTTCAAGATATTTATCATAAATTAATTTTTCTATTTCATTCTTTATTTTATTCACTTGATCTGTGGTTAGTTCTAAGTTATCTTTAGTACCTCTTTTTATCATTTCAAATTCATATTTTAATATAATCTCCTCTTCAAGTCTATATTCTTTCAATGCAAAATCAATCGCTTTAAAAAGAGACTGTCCTTTCTTTATATAGCTTTCACATATATTTGAAATCTCCTTAACAGATTTATCAATAATTGAATTTTTTATCTCATTTTCCATACTATCAATCTCAATTATTATTTTAACAATCTAATAAATATTTTACTTAATGATATTCGAAGTTATTAAGGATCCTCTTTTTATATATTTTAAATAGAATCTATCATCATATTGAGGTAAATTCATATAATTATCTATCATTCCAATAAATTGGGTTGATTTTTTTTCTCAAATTGTAAATTTTTGTTCTAGTTTTAAGAGCTGAAACAGCTTGAACTGTTTCTTTTATACTATGAAAAACTGGGATATTTGATAGCTCCAAAGCTTCAATTATTAATCCATACTTCTCAATATATGGTATAAAACATACTATGGGTTTTTTTGGTTGAGTTATTGCATTAGATATTCTTCTTCCAATCATGAATGAAATTGAAGGAGTATAAGGGAGAATAAGTAAAATAATACATTCAATTTGATCTATCTTAGATATATATTGTATGATATTTACTATATCCTCATCTTGCGCGGAACCGGTAAGATCAATTGGATTATTAAATGAAGCTATGTTGCGAGCAACTGGATTTACTAATTCTCTCATTTCTTCTTGCTGTTTATCAGTAAAAAGTATGCTAGATAAACCATATTTTTTAAGTAGATCAGCACATATAACACCATGGCCTCCTGAAAGTGATAATATAGCTACTCTCCCAAATACAACCAAATTTTCATCAAAAGGTTTTTTTCTTTGAGATAATATATTAAATAACTTAAGGAATGTAAGTAATTCATTTTCTGATTTAGGTTGTATTATTAAATTTTGTTTTAAAGCTCCTGATAGAATTTTTTCATTTCCTGCTAGGCTAGCAGTATGAGATTTTATTGCTACTTTTCCTTCTTTAGATAACCCACCAAAATATGTTATAACCATGTCTTCTGATTGTTTAGCAATTTCTAAAAATTTCCGAGCCTTATTTGGCTTAAATCCTTCTAAGTAAAAAGCAATATTAGAAGTTTCTTTATCTTCTTTACTAAAATATTCTAATAACATAGCTTCATCAACAACCGCTCGATTTCCTATGGATACTGCAGTAGAGACTCCTATCTTAATTTCATTAAATTTGTGGAAAAATTGATCAACAAGAACCCCTCCAGATTGACTGATTAATGCAACAGAACCTTTTGGTGGACGCGTTATCCGTTCAGTAGGCATAAAAATTGTATCAATTAAAGGAGGAGAGTATACACCGATACAATTTGGACCTAAAACTGCAATATCATTATCAAAGGCAATTTTTTCTAATCTTTTTTGTAGATTTAATCCTTCACTTCCAATTTCTGCAAATCCTCCTCCAATGATTATACAAGCAGGAATATTTAAATGGGCACACTCTTCCACATATTGAATAGTAACTTCTGCAGGTAGTGCAATAACTAAAAGGTCAGGTATTTCGGGTAATTTGTCCAATCGAGTATATAGTTGTACTCCCTCGATATTACCCCCTTCTGGGTTAACTCCATAAGCTTTGACTGTCATTTCAAATTCATTCTTTACAAATATAATTCTCCCGGGACTTATTGGATTTTTCTTACTAATTCCAACCACAGCCATTGACTTTGGTTTAAATAGTTTATTTAAATTCATAAAAGATCAGTTTTTAGAACATTATCTTAAAGAAATTATAGAATTAATTTAATTGATTTTCAATTTGTTATAAATAAAACCCTTTCAAACCATAAATATTTTTTATCCATCAACAGAATCGAGTTTTTACTTTCAAAAGCAACTATATAACTCTCTAATAATCACCTATGAATACATAATTATTATAAGATGGATTATCTTCATCTTTATAATAAAGTAGATAATAAATAGTTATCTTCCAAAAATTAGTTAAAAACATAGTAGATTTTATAATTAATAACATGAGTTATGATCATTGTTTACGATGTGGAAGAAAGTTAACAAATCCAATAAGTAAAGAAAGAGGATTTGGAAGAACTTGTTTTAAAATTAAACAAAGGGAAAAAGAAAATAAGCATAATGAAGAGATCCTTAGAGAGATCAATTTTCTCAAATGCGAAATCAAAATGCTTAAAAATTTATATCATAATATAAAAACTAATGGTACTATTTACCATGAAGATGCTATTGAAAGGATAAGAAGGGAAGAAACTGCGAAAATCGAAGATCCTCTTTTAGGTAAATATAGGAATGCGTTCAAAGAATGTATTGCTGAATTAAAGGAAGTTCTTAAAGAAAGAGCTAATAAAATTGAGGAATCTTTAGATAGATTGCCAATAGTAATTAAGAAAGAA
>JBHLRA010000022.1:0-4359 GCA_048883045.1 Candidatus Thorarchaeota archaeon
TGTTTTATTTCTTAATGATTGTAGGATCTGTGGTAGCTGTTGTTGCTAGTCTTACTAGTTATAGATTAATACAACAAAGTCGAATCCCTTCTTTTGTTAAAAATGCAAGAAGTATGAAAAAGGAAATTAAAGGAAATAAATCTATTTCAGAATCAAATTTATATCCAACAAAAGAGGAATATATTGTAAAGAAGCTTGGGGATAAATGGGATGCAATTGGCTTATCCTTACTAGATGTAATGGGGATCAAGGGAAAGAAAAAGAAATTAACTGCTGTGAAGGAAGAAAAACCTAAAAAATTGCCTAAAGTTAAGGAAGAGAAAGTATTAGAATCAAAGTCAGAACCAAAGTTAAAGCCGGAACCGGAAAAGAAAGAGGAATTTCCAGAAGATGAGTATAATGAATCATATGGAGGTGAACCATAATTCCAGTTGGTTTAGTAGTTATGAGATGGGATGAAAGAGTAGGAACTGAAATTTTAGCTAAATATCCAGAAGAAATAAATATAACGGACAAAACTCTAATGCAAATTTATAGCACTCATGAATATAGTGGTGAATCGGGGATGGTCAGTTTAATGATTGGATCTTTAAACATTGCTTCTTATTATACAGGGCCTGATAAAGGTTTTTACATCCTTCTTCTTCTAAGTCTCGATGATGACCCAGATGCTTATGAGGGAGGGTTAATTGACATTTCTCGAATACTATTACAAAATATTAGAGATGATGCTTATGTAGAAATGATCCCTAATCTATTTAGGAGATTATCTGTATATCCTACACTAAACAATGAACAAAAACTTGCTATCACTTATCAGGATGAAATTAAACGACTAATAATCAATCGGTTAAGAGATGAAGGTGTAGTTTCGAAATCAGAATTAATGGTATGGCTAAAGGACCAATACAAACAAGGTTTTGTTGATTTAGAAGGAGTATTAATAGAACTTATTAAACGAGAAATTGTTAAAGAAACATCAGTGAAGGGTATGCCATCAGAACTCATCTTTTTAATTCAGGATGTAGTAGCCCTACGAATACCTCCAGTAAAAATGTTGGATGATCCAAATAGCCATGGTTTACCTACTCAACTTACAGAGGATTACAGAATTGAAGTAAAGAAATTCTTTCAAAATTACCGTCCAGCAGAAGGAGATAATCTTAGAATTATAGATATTCTTATTAATCCCCAAGTTTATGAAACACTGCGATTAGTTCGAAATGCAATCGTAACTAGGGATGACCTTGAAAAATTAAAAAAGAAAGGTGTTGATGATCTCGATGATGTTTTAAAGATGTTATGGGATACTCAAATGATCCAAGTATTCCAAGATGAAAGAAATAATGAATATTATGCTTTACTTTCAGACTTTTATTTAGATCTAATTTTTCCCAAATACCTTTTAAATGTTATAAAAAAAGTATATGATCAGAAATCAAAAGCAAGCCAAGTACTGGTTGAATATCTGACTGTTTTAGAAAATTCGTATACAAGTATTAAAGCCGCAGCTAAAATTGAAGCAAAATCTAAAGTCTAATTCAATTCTTTGTTTTTTTTATTTGGTCATTTTTTTCTATAATAAAACTTTTGAATTGTTTCTCATTACTTTCCATAATTAATAAAGAATAATTGTGATAAATTTGGATGAAAAAATTCCGAAAGAATTTGATGAATTTGATTTAGAAAATCTTGCTAAACCAAATGCACTTCCAGAGGATATTGATTTCGAGAATCACATAATTGCAACTTATATAGCAATGCTTCATAGGAAAATGGACGCTTTTTATATGATGCAAGCCGTATGTGTCGAACAATCAACTGGTACTTTTGTACCTGTTCCAGCAGAAACTCCAGAGCAACGAAGAAAACATGTAGCTAAAGTTATTGGCTGGTGGAGAATCCCTGATTTTGAATATGAAGGGGCGGAAGATTTCTTTGGAAATCCTAAGATGCATCAATATGTCGTACAAATAGCATATCCATTAAATTTTAAACCACAGTTTCCAATGCTCTTTACAACTATATATGGAAATATTTCAATGGGTGGACCCCTTAAAATGGTTGATGTACGATTTCCAAGAACATTTTTAAAAGAGTTTAAGGGTCCGAAATTTGGAGATGTTGGTGTGAGGAAAATATTAGGTGTTAAAGAACGACCACTTCTAAATAATATGATTAAACCTTGTGTTTATTCAGATCCAAAAATCGGAGCTGATTTAGCTTATCAAGCTGCTGTGGGTGGCTGTGATGTGATCAAAGATGATGAATTAATAGCTGATGTAGGATTTAATCCTATTACTGAAAGGGTTACGGCTTTTATGGAAGCTTTAGATAAGGCTGATTCAGAAAAAGGTGAAAAAACACTTTATACCGTAAATATAACCGATCGAGTTGATAGAATGTTCGAATTAGCAGATATCGTACAAGAACATGGAGCAAACGCTTTAATGGTAAATCATGTTTCAGTAGGCTATTCTGCAATGAGGAAATTGGCAGAGGATCCTTCTGTTAAAGTTCCAATTTTAGGACATATGGACTTTGCCGGTTCAATATTTCAAGATCCACTAAGCGGAATTTCAAGTCCCTTGGTGCTTGGTAAATTTGGAAGACTTGCAGGTTGCGACTTTATCGTTCATCCCGCACCATATGGGAAAGCTCCTACTATAGCAGATAGGTTCAAAGAAACAGCACGTCATATGGTAATGCCAATGAGAAATGCTCCACATATTAAAAGAACGATGCCCATGCCAAGTGGAGGAATAACTCCAAGTCTTGTTGAGAAGTGTGTTGGAGATTTAGGCACAAATATAATGATTGGCAGTGGTGGAGGAATACATGCTCACCCTGCGGGACCAATCGCTGGCGCAAAAGCATTCAGGCAAGCAATAGATGCTGTAATGGAGGGTATTCCTGTAAGAGACTATGGTAAGGAACATAAAGAACTTGGACAAGCTCTTGGTTTATTTGGTATTGGAAAAAAGACAGAATTCACTTCTGTATAATTAATTTTTATTATTTTTTATTTTATTTTAATATAAGAATCTCTTAAAAGAACTTTTATTTTTGAATCAAATTCTTTTTTATTAACCTTCATTGCCAGTTCGTTACCTCTTATATCTAAATATTCTAAATTAGATAAACTCTTAATGAAGTTTATGTTATCAACTTCGCTAATTTTATTATTTACTAAAATTAAATGAGTTAAATTTGCAAAATTGATTATTTCTTTAACATTTTTTATTTGATTGTTTGAGAGATTAATCTTTTTTAAACAATTTAAATGATTTAAACCAGAAATTTCTGAGAGTGATTTTATATTATTTTTCCACCCAAATGGAGTACCTTTAACTTCATATTCTAAAAAATCTGATAAATCTAATTCTTCAACTACACCATTTTGTGCATTTAATTCAAAGTATACATTTGGATATTGTTTTATCAGATTTTTAATCGTTAAAAAATTAATTAAAATTTCTGATAATTCTTTTTGGGTAAATAATTCATATTTTTTCTTTTTAAATAATTTCTTAATAATTTTCCTAAATTTTTTATTTTCAATCCTTTTTTCTTTATGGAGATATTTTGTTTTGATGATTTCCTTAATTTTATTAAATAAAATTAGTTTGGATTCTTCGGAATTTAGATTTTCAAGAGATTTGATTACTGCAATCAAGCATTTATAGTCTTTTTCATGATTAATTGCCCATCTTAATGGTTTAATAGTTCTCACTAAAAACCTCTTTTCTAATAATCTTAATGCTTTATATCTCATTTTTTCATTTGTATCAGATATCAGTATGTTTTCTAATACATCAAAAAGTTTGTTATTATAAATTCCAATGATATCTAAAATTTCCATTGCCTCTCTTCTAATATTTTCGTTTTCACTGTTTTCTATAAAAGAAATTAGCTGTTCAAAAGCTATGAATTTATTTATTTCATCTCTTCTGAGCTGTTCAGATATTTTTTTCGGAGATAAACTCATTCTAAGAATAGAAGAAATTGATTAATTTTACTCTGTGATGTCACTTCAATATATTTATAAAAAATTAAAAATTTAATGAAGAATTTCAGATGAGTCGATATTTCATAGTAAGAAAAAATCGGTTTTACTTAGTCGAATTTAATATTTACTCTAGTTTTTTCTTTAAATTTCACAGAAATCTTCCAGATATTTATGTTTGCATCAAATTGGGTAAAAATTGAGTTAGAATTAAGAATCTTCTTGTTTTTCGGGAGTTTTAAAAACAAACTCCCCTCTCTTTCACCACGTAGTTCAATTTCTATCATAAGATTATTCATTTCTTCATTAAATTCAAATTTTTTAATCTCGCAGGATCCTTGAGATATATGTAA
>JBHLRA010000022.1:4459-24184 GCA_048883045.1 Candidatus Thorarchaeota archaeon
AGTTTAGCATCATTAATTTCATCTTCAGATAATTTGGACATATCATCTGATATTAATAATTGCCCACCAGATAATCCAAAAATAGTCATTTGTAATCTTATTTCATCAAGATTTAATTGTGTATTAGATCTTCTGATCATTAAACAATCTGGGTCATTTATCCAAAAATATTTATGCATAAAAGAACGATAAATAATATTCAAAAGAGCTTCTTTTAGAGCTGGTACAGGTACTTCTTTTAATTCTTCTTGTTTATCTTCAATTTCCCATATAGGTGCTGTATCTTCACTGATTCTCATTGCATCTACCACTCCAACACATGGACCCAAAGGAGCTCCACAACCTAACAAGAAAGTTTTATCAGTTATAGCATTTCGAATTGTTTTAATTGCGTTATGATATAATTGTGCCCTTGTAAAATTTTTCAATTTATATTCAGCATTAAAGGGTACAGCAGCATGGAGAAAATCAATCTTAAAGTAGTTAATTAAAAAATCCGTGCTAGTTAATTCATTATTTTCGAATGCATATAAAAGATTTGAAAAAAATGTCTTCAAATAGGCTAGTACATTTCTATTTGTTAAATCTAAACTGAATTGAAAACATTGCCAATCAATTGAAAAGTGTGTTTTCAAAATTTTACCCGATTTTTTAAGAAACCAATCTCGATGATTCTTAAAAAGATCTGATTTTCTAACTCCAAAGAAAGGTGCTGTCCAAATACCTCCTTGAAATTTAGATTTTTTTATTTCTTCGAATAACCATGGAAGTCCATTTGGAAATTTTGAATTAATATTACTATAATCTCCAATCTCTTTAAAATATCCATCATCCAATTGTATTAAATCAATGGGCAAACGATTTTTATTCTTTTTAAAAAATTCTAAATTTTTAATCATTTCTTCTTGATTAATCTCTTTATAATAATAATACCAACTGCACCAGCCAATAGGTATTGGTTTTAACCTTTTTTCAATATTATATCTTCTAACTATCTTTGCATAATCAATTAATCCATAGTATCCTCGGTTTTTTGTCTTATGACAAATAAATAATTCTTCAGAAGAGTTAATTGAGTTTTCATTAAATAAAACTCCGTCCATACATCCGATTGTTGTAAATAATTTCAGATCTAAAGGATTTTCATAATCCATAATAACTCTAGTAAATTGATCTTTAAGAGTAATAAATCCTAAAACTAGAGAATTTTTTGATAGCAAATCTGTAATAACAGTGCAATATTCACTATAAAATCTCCCTTCTATTTTATAATCTTGGTTATCATAAACCATATTAAATATTTCTCTTTCAGGTCCTTTAGAATCTTTCTCATTTCCAAAAAAAAGTTTGCTATAACTCCAACTTTGCCATCCTTGTTTAAACCATGTTATGTTATGTAAATTTGTTGGATGATCTTGACCTGATAACCATAGTAAACTATTTTTTATAGTTAATGGGGATATGCTATGTACAGCTAATTGATTGTGACTATTATCTATGATGTCAATTAGCTTTATTAAAATGAAATCCTTATTTTCATACAATACAAATTGAATATTAAATGTAATTTCTTGATTGGTATTAGATAATGTTTTAAAAATAATCTTCAATCCATTTCCGAATGAATTTAGGATTCTCTCGGTATTAGATTTAAAGTAATAATTTTTAGAAGCACATTCTATTATATCTACTTTATCTAGGGTGTAGAAATTTATCGCTGAATAACAGTCTTTAAGTATACATTCCGTTAATCCATTTTTTTTAAAAAAAATCTCATAATTCCCTTTATTTTCTCCATTTTTATTAAATTTAAAGCCAACAATACCATTGAAAACTTCAAATATTTCATTATTGTCATTGATAATTTCAATCATAAACAGTTACTCTGAATTATTAATTAATTTCGAATATCTTTATCAATAGAAATGTATTCCAATAAAAATTCCCTTTGAAATTTGGACTTGTTAAAATCAAAATGTAGTAAATGCTCTCAATAATAATAAAATAAAGAGTTTAATTAAAGCTGAAGGGAGGAAACTTTCTTCTTACCTTAAAATCTTGCTCTAAATCGATTTTTAATACATTAAAAGGTTTTAGATTTCCAGAAAATTCATTTAGTGTTACTTCATTAATTTTTGGATCTAATAATTCTTCTACCTGTTCAATCCTGCCTAAATTTCCTTCTGATAACATTGATAGAAAGTAATCATTTTGATATTTTTTAAATGTTAAAAATCGATATTTCTGAAAACCTAATTTTACAGCGATCCATCGTGGTGTGGCTCCAGTATTTCCTTGCGTATTAGCTGCAATTGCTTCAATTCTTGCTGTAAGCATCGACTCCTTCATTTCTTTTTGATCATCTGGGTCATCAAATTGACCAATATTCTCAATATTTAAGTTTTCTTCTCCTAATAGAAGTGAAATTACACCTATTGACATTGATGATAGACCTACATAATCAATTCTAATTGTATCTTCTACATAAGGTATCTCCTGATCGGTAAAAACCTCTTGTAATTTATTTGCATATTCATTTAAAATAAAACGCGTCCTTTTTTTGAACTCATTCTCAATTTTATATTTTTCAAATTTATTTAACTTTTCTACATCTTTGCCCTGAATTAATTCTGTGAAGTTAGATGACATCTGTTCAAGTATCCATTTTCCTTTTTTATCAGGAAATTTTCCATAGACAATATAAATAATATTGTTCTTAACATAGAATTGGCATTTTTCTTCCTTTTCTTTCTTTTCAGATATTAAGAGCATTTTATCAAGTTCTCCTCCTAAAAAGCCTGTCGCAATGAAATCAAGATTGTTTGTTAATTCTAATAAATAACCATAATTATCATTACTGCAATAAAGCTGAGTTCTTTCAGTCGAGGTAATTCCCATTAATTTAACATATTCTCCTTTCTTCAATTTTATTTTATTAGTATCTAAAGAAATTAATATTTGTTCTTTTTCCTTGATTTTTACTTTGGAACCCAATTTCGAAGATACTGTTGTATTTGTTGTTTCAAATTCTTTTGGAAGTGGCTTATCTTCCTCTGTAGTCAATTCAAGCAATATAGGTAAAAATTTATTACATTTAGGACAAAGATGGTCTTTAGGGTAAGGTTTTATAATTTTATACTTACAATATGGACAATTAACATCGCCACCTTTTTTATGTTGAGGGAAAAAGATATTCGAAATTTTTACCAGCCTATTTAAAAATTAATCAATATTAATTTAATGAGATTATAAGTATTTATTTGCAATTGTCTTAAAGGTCTGTAGGAATTTATTATTATCTTCCTCAGTTCCAATAGTGACTCTAATGTAATTATAAAGCCTAGGTTTGCTAAAATGGCGCGTTAAAATTTTCATTTCCTTTAAATCCCATACAAATTTTAAAGTTTTTGATTTATCATCGAATTTTATGAAAATAAAATTCGCGTCGGATGGTAAAACGCTGACTCCATTATATTTGTTTAATTCTTCTGTCAACCTTTTTCTTTCTTCTAAAATTTTTTTGTTTTGTTCAATAATTTTTTTATTGTGTTTGATGCATGACAAAGCAGCTATTTGTCCTAGATAGTTTGTATTGTATGGTAATTTTACTCTATTCATTTCTTTTATTATTTCTGAATCCGCTAAAGCGAAACCCATTCTTAGAGATGCAAGAGAAAAACTCATGGAAAATGATCGATATACAATTAAATTTTTCACCTTCTTTAATAATGGAAGACAAGTTTGATTAGAAAAATCAGCATAAGTTTCATCAACAACTACAATTCCAGGAAAACTACCACATAACTTCAAAATTGTGGCATTACCAAAAGACTTACCATTTGGATTATTTGGTGAATTTATAATCATTATTTTTCCTTTTGCTGAATAAGCTGATTCAGGTATAGAAAAACTATCATTTAGCTGAAGTTCATTTATTTTAGCATTATAAAGCGTTGCTAATACTTTATATAATCCATATGATGGATAATATATTACAACTTCATCACCAGGGTCAATAAAAACTTTAAAAATAACATCTAATATCTCATCTGAGCCATTTCCAATAAAAACTGAGTTTCGATTGGTTAGTGTATCTTTATCTCTTAATAGAACATTTAAAACCTCCTTCCTAAGTTCAAATGAAGTAGGATCTGGATAGAGCCTTATTTTTTCATCTACTGCCTTTTTAATATCAATTAATATTTCTTGTATGGGGGGAAAAGGATTTTCATTGCTATTTAATCTTACCCAACCATCATCTTCTGGCTTTTCAAAGGGTTCATAAGCGGAATATCTCCTTAAATTTTCTCTAATTAATTTATTTAATTCCATTTCTGCATCCTTTTATAAATTTTAAAGTTATGATTACTTTAATGAATTTCTTATGAAATTAATAATTTACATATTTTATTAATAAAATTTAATCTTTTTCTTCTATTTAATAGAAATTAAAAAATTTCTTTCACCATACATTCTACTTTCGAAAACTCAATTTTTATATTTATGCAAACTATTTAATTTATAGCAAATAAAACATGATTATAAGAAAAACTAACTAGAGATGTTAAACAATGAGTAGTCATAGCTTTGGACTTATGTTTGATGCGCGCCCTGGGGGGGAAATAGTCCCCATTAAGTGGGATAAAAGTAATTTTCTGCCAGAAACCTCCATTATAGTTTTAGATGAAAGTAGCGAATCAGTATTTCTATGGCATGGGATTAAGCAAGGATTAGTTGCTCGAAGAACAGCTCTAAGACAAGCTGAATCTCTAAAGGGTCATGGATATACCGTGGGTAAAAGCATAATAGGACGGGACATTAAAAGTATAAAAGAAATAGATGCGCGGAAAATTGGGAAAGTTCCAGAAGATACAAAGATGGATGAAGAACTTCAAGCTGTTTTAGATAGAAAGTTTACAGAGTTAGATAATTATATTGTTACTTTCCAAGCGGGCGCAGTACAACCTCCTATTGCTGCAAAACCAGAACCTAAAGTAGAAGCGAAATCCATTCCTGAACCTTCAGTTTCAAAGCCAGTTACACCTGTACAGGTATCTAAACCCGTGCAACCAGTTACACCTACAAAATCACCTGAAGTAGGTTCTGAATATGAAGTAACCGATTCAATGCCTTCAATTAAACCAGAATCAAAACCAGCTCCAGCAATAAAAGTATCAACATCAAGCCTTTTGATTGATGCTAGAATATCATTTGTGTTTTCTGCAATTTTAGAACACTATGATGATATTTGGATTTCTAAAAAATCTGATGGAAGTTTTGCTGTTGAGCAAATGGACGGCCCAATATGTCAATTTTCAATTAAGGAGGGTTCAAAATTGAATTTTACAGCTAATAGCTTTTCTGGTGTTGACCCTAAAATAAAAACAGCAATTCAAAAGAAGTTTATTGAGTTAAGCAAAGTTTTACAATAAATATTAATTTTTATTACATTCTTTTTTATTATTATTAAGATTTTAGTCGAGTCATTTATGTTAATTCCAAAATTAATCTAATAATATATTATGAGATTTAATAAGTTATCAAAATTATTTTCTGAACTTGAAAGTACTTCCAAAAGATTAGAAATGATTGATTTACTATCAGATTTTTTTAAAATCATTAATGAAAGTAAGGATTTTGAAGACTTAGATAAAATTATTTATCTACTGCAGGGACAATTAACCCCAAACATTAAACAATTCCCTAAAATGGGACTAGCTGAAAAGATGATAATTGAAGCATTATCTGTACACTCTGGAGTTGATGTTAAGAGGATTAAGGAAGTTTTAGTAAAAAAAGGAGACATTGGAGCCGCCGCAGAACTAATACTATTAAAAAAGAAGAAACAAAAATCATTATTTGATTATAATAATGAAAAAGAAGGATCAGTTATTTCTTTAGACATCTCTGAATTATACTCTGAATTAAAAAAGATAGCACTATCGGAAGGAGCTGGTTCACATGATACTAAACTTGGGATTTTAAGAGGACTAATACGAAAATGCTCACCGTTAGAAACAAAATATTTGTTACGAATTATAACATCAACGTTGAGAGTTGGGATTCAATCACCAACAATAATAGAAGGTTTAGCCCTTGGTTTTACAAGTAAAAAAGAAAGTAAAGAAATTATTGAAAGAGCTTATACTTTATATCCTGATCTAGGTGAAATAGCTCAATTATTAGCAGAAAAAGGTATAGAAGAAGTAAAAAAAATAGATATAACCTATGGAACCCCTATTCTTAGTATGCTAGCTTCGAGAGAAATTTATACTGAATTCATTAATAGATTAGGTTCACCTTTCATAGCTGAATACAAATTAGATGGAGAAAGACTACAAATTCATAAGAATGGTGACAATGTAATTCTTTTTTCACGTCGTCTTCTAGATATATCGGATCAGTATCCTGACGTTTGCCAAGTCATTCGAGAGAGTATAAATACAGAAAATGTGATTTTCGAAGGAGAGGTTGTTGCAATGGATCCAGTTTATGAAAAAATGCTTCCTTTTCAGGTTTTAAGCCAAAGAAGGAGAAAATATGATATCGAAGATATTGCAAAAGAGGTTCCTGTATGTTTATTTGTTTTTGATCTCCTAAAGTTTGGAAATATTTCATATATTGATAAATCTCTTCCAGAAAGGAGGAGAAAGCTTGAGGAAATCGTAGAAGAAAGAGATGAATTAAAATTAGTTAAATCGATAATGATATATTCTACTGAAGAATTATTGGATTTCTTTAAAAAAGCTAGAGAAGAAGGAACAGAAGGGATAATGGCAAAATCCATTACAGAGGATTCGATCTATCAAGCTGGAAATCGTGGTTATAAATGGCTTAAGTTAAAAAGTTTAGAAGGAGGAAAACTAAAAGATACTATTGATGTGGTCCTTATTGGTGCTTTTTTTGGAAAAGGAAGAAGAACTGGTGTGTATGGTACGTATATTGGTGCGGTATATGACCCTGAAAATGATAATTTTATTGCCTTTACTCGTTTCTTTTCAGGATTGACCGATGAGTTATCTGAATCTTTAACTAGAGATATGGAAAAATATATTGTTGTAAAACCTCCTAAAAATGTTATATGTGAAGATAAACCTGATATTTGGTTAAAACCTGAGGTAGTAATGGAAATAACTGGAGATGAGATTACTATAAGTGATAAATTTGCGACTTTAGGTTATTCAATGAGGTTTCCTGTTTTTTTAAGATTACGTCCTGAAAAAAGTTCAAAAGATATAACCACTGTGAAAGAGATTTCAGAATTATATGAGACTCAATAAGAGTTAGCTTATTTATAAATTTTTAATCCTTTATTCTGTAAACCTTTAAGAGATTCTGGAATTTTTCTAATATATTTGTTAAAATTTAGATTAAGAATTTCTAAAGATTCGAGGTTACTGATTGAATTTGGAAGGGATTTTAAATTGTTTCCCCATAAATTTAATTCTTTTAATGAAGTTAAAGAATCGATCCAATCGGGAAGTGTAATTAGATTATTCCAACTTAAATCCAATGTTTGGAGAGATTTCAAATTTTTTATTGATGCTGGTAATTCAGTAAGTTTATTATTCCTTAAAATCAAAGTATCTAGAGTTTTTAATAATCCAATTTCATTTGGAAGTGTTCTTATATTATTATCATACAAATCTATTTTTGTAAGTGAGTCTATTTTGCTCAAGAGAGAAAAATTGATAGATAATTTATTACCTCCTAATCCCAATTTCTTTAATGATTGTAGATTTATTATTCCATTTGGAATTTCTTTAATACTATTTAGTCCTAACTCCAATGTTTTTAAAGATTTTAACCCTCCAATTGACTCTGGAATAACTTTTAATTGATTACCATGTAAATCTAGTACTTCTAATGATTTTAACTCATAAATACTATTAGGAAGAATTTTTAAATTGTTATGCCTTAAATCTAAAGTTTTTAAGTTTATTAATTTACCAAAAGTTGAAGGTATCTCCTTTATCTTGTTATATTTTAGATTCAAGAATTCTAGTGAATTTAAAAAGCAAATAGATTCTGGTAATTTCTTCAGATTATTATTACTAAGATCTAAGTATTTCAGATAAATAAGATTTCCAATAGATTTAGGTAATTTTGCTAATCTATTGATTTTTAAGTCTAATTTCGAAAGGTATTTTAGGACTTCAATATACTCAGGCAAATTTCTTAAGATTTTCCACCCAAATACATGAGTACTTATCCCTGATAAATCTAGAGATGTAATTAAACCGCATTCTACTTTATAATTAATCTCTTTAAATTCATTTTTAAAATGTTTTATAACAATATAATTGTTCAATATATCGGAAAGGTCTTGAGTAGTAAGTCTATTGATTTCATTAGCTTTAAATATTGATTTAAGACTGTCATTAAATTCATAAATATCAATATTTTTGATTATTTCCATTAGGAAAGATTTAGCTTTTTCGTTATTTATTCTACCTAAAGTAGAGACAATTGATATAAGACATGTAATAGATTCTTCATGTAGGAGCGCCCATTTCATTGGATTGAATGCTTTTTCAATAAAATTATTTTTAATAGCTTTTATTGCAGTATTTCTTACTTTTTCAAATGAATCAGAAATTAGAAGATTTTCAAATAATTTAAAAACTTCTTCATCTTTTGACCCAATTTTTACTAAAAATTCAATACTTTCCACTCGTAATTCTGCATCATCTGAATCATTGATTAAGGTTATTAGCTGATTTACGGCAGTTTTTTTTTCTAAATTTCCATCTTGATATTCTTTATATATTTGATAAGGTGATATTTTCATGAAAGTTTAACTGTAATTCACTAATATTCTTTATATAAATCTGAAAATTAATTCAAAAATTTAAATTAATCCCGCAACATTAATAATTTCACTTGCAATTTCTTTAGGTTTGATTTCTTCAATAAAGTGACCGACATCTTTATAAATTTTAACATATCCCTTAAGCTGAGGTAGATTTTCTATCCATTGTTTAATGACTTCTGATTTGGCTGAAGGATCCCATTGACCGCAAATCGCTCTAACATTAATATTTTGGCCATTCTTCCCCCATAATTCACTAATATTATCCTGTATAAAATGATAAAAAGATGAAGTGTCTCGTTTTCCAAGTTGGGGCTCTAAGTATGTGTTTCCATATCCCCACATTGGTGTTTGAAGTACTAAGCGTTTTGAACTTAGAGTATTTAATCTCGATTTAAACTGAGTTTTATAAAGCTTTTGAGCAATCTTTTCGTTAATCCCATAGATTCCCAAACTTTTTGCTATGATTGAAAAAATCATTTTTACAAATAATTTTATTTGACCCATTGGTTTACAAAAAATTGAAAAAGCTGCGAAAGAGCCCCATAAAAAATCGGGAATAATTTTTGGTCCAAGAGCCCAATTTAGCCATGAGCCGGGATAAGTTTGATATGTCATACCCATTTGTGGCATTGGAAACACAGTACTATTTAGAATTACTAGATTTGAAACTCGCTTTGGATCTCTCAAGAAAGCTCCGATACCTATTGGACCACCCCAATCGTGTACAATAAGAGTAACATTTCTTAAATCTAAGAATCTAATCATTTGGAATAAATTATTAGCATGATCCATACACACCATTTCATAAGTAGCTTGATCTGATAATCCAAATCCAATATGATCCATTGCAACTATTCTAAATGGTTGTTTGGCATAATGGATTATATTTTTTATAACCTTTCTATAAGTATACGAATTTTCAGGATTTCCATGTACGAAGACAATTGTACTCTTAGGTTTTCCATTACCAAATATACTATTCCTAAAAAACATTTTTTTTTTGCTATCTAATCCTTCTGAAAGTCTAAACCAGAATCCAGATCCTTCTGGATAATAATCTTTGGGAATCTTTTTAATGGGTGTATTTCCAGGAATTTCAGATACTTTTAGCTCAGATTCCATTTGAATACCCAAAAAATAATTAGTGATCAAAAAAATTATTAAAAAGCAGAAGCAATAGTCTGCTTTTTTAAACCCTTTATAATGTGCTTATCTAAACCACTATTTCCTTTACTAGATTTTAATTTAGAAAGAAAACTTAGAAAGCTTGAACGTTGTTTGAATCTAAATTTATTCCATCGAAAATCAAAAGGACGCTTTGACAGTAATTGAGTTTTATAAGGAATATCCCCATCAGCCAGTTTTTTATTTTTAGAATAAATATATTTTTTTGCTGGTTCCTGCTTAGGATATCGATTAATGGGATCGAGGAAGTTTTGAATCTTAAACTTCTTTGCGCGTTTTTCCAAGCTTTTGGATAATACCCTTTGAATTGTAGTAGGTTCACCAATTAATTCACGATATTTTTCATCAATTTTTCTTACTCTACGTCTTACTACTCCATTAGGGGCAAATCGATCCATAGCACCGCACATACTCTGGAGTACTGCAGCTTGTTGTTTAAAGAATTTAGATTTGTGGTCGCGTATAATTGGATTATCTGAATTCAAGCAAAATTCATAACCTCTTAACATAACATCAAGTTTTCTAAGGATAGAGGGGCCCCAAGTTTTATAAATTAAGTCATATCCATATTCAGTTAAATTTAAAGTTTCATGAATTTCTAGTGCAACATTCTCTTGAGAGCCACTCCAGAAATGCACATCTTCCCATGGAACATCTCTTAATCGCCCGCTTTTTTTCATTTTATTGTACAATGCTGTCCCTGGAAATGGGGATAACCGAGTTAACTGTTCATAAGTAGGATAACAAGCAACAAAATAATTAAGATCTTCATAGATGTTTGAATGATCATGGAAATCCCATCCACATATCCAGGCCCCAATAGTTCGAATACCCCTATTATGTAGTTCATTAAATACCTCCCGAGCATCAGCTTCCTTTACTTTAGTATATCCGTGTTGTCCAGCAAATTTTGATTCGACACCAATAAATATTGCACCTATTCCGATTTCTGCAACAGCATCCCAACCATATTTATCGGCAAAATTCCATATATGATCTACAGATCCAAATGCGAACCAATCGAGAGATTCCACCACTTTCGGATTGCTTTCCCAGTATTCTTTTGTTTTTATTAAATATTCAGGATGCCTGAAGTGATCCTCCTCAATTACAAATATCTGAGATACATCTGGGAAATATTGGTGATATAAGTGCATATGCTTTACTAGTTCTTCTGGTGAGAGTAATTGTAATCTTTTATAACCAAACATTTCAGTTGTTGAGCAAAAATCACAAGCACCTGGACAGCCTAAGCCTGAAACTAAGAAACCAATAGTTCCTCTTGGATATTTATCAATAAACCAAAGTGACCCTCCACATTTAGGCATAAGTTTTTGTTCAATGGGTCGATTTACGTCTTCACTGAATAATTCTCGTAGAAATTTTACACCCTCTCCCTTTACAGCATAATCTACATATTTTTTTTGAGTCTCTTCATCATATTTTGCTTTAAACGCTTGAGCTCCATAAGAACCTATAAGTATTTTGGTATCTGGTGAATTTTCTCTTATATAGGTGCACATCTTGAGTACAGTATCTAAGTGAACTGGAAAACAGCTTATTCCAATATAATCATAACCTTTATCTACTTCTTTTATGAAGTGGTTCCATCTTGGATATTCAAGTAAAACAGATGGATGATTAATATTTTGCGCCAAAATATGATTCCCAAAACAATGAGTATGAGAAATTATACTAAAAATATCATCTCCATGAGTAAAACGTTGACCCGTTGCGTCCGTAAGAGAATCATTGGCAGGTAAAGTAGGGTAAGGATATGTAGGAGTAGTTAATAAAATTCTTGGATTGCTCATTTTTAAGTCCAATTAACTATTTTCAATGTTAAGTTATATTTATGTTGAGACTAATATATAAATATTGTGCAATACACAACAATTGATTAGAGAATAAAAAAAAATCTATAATGAATTCTGCTAAAAAAATTGATTATAAATCAAAAATATTAGAGACATTAGATGATTTTCCCTCTGGATTGACGATTTCAGACTTATCTGAAAAAACCGGAGCTCATCGTAATACTGTTTCAACTCATCTAAGAGCATTGGAAAGTGAAGGTTCAGTATCTAGGAAAGAAATCGGTTCGGCGCATTTATATATAAGTAAGAGAAGAGAATATTTAAGTAAAAAATTAGTTAATGCGTTTCTTCAAGCTCTATTATCAGGTTTAAAAAATAAATTTCCAAATAAAGAGAGAGATTTTAAAGATATAGGTCATCAAATTCTTGAAAAATTTCAATTTCCTATTGATGATGCATATATTACAGAATTCAAGAAAGCACGAAAAAATAAAGATCCAATTGCTCAGTTGAAACTATTTGAAAAATTCTATAACTCATATGATTTTTTTCAAGATGATCTTACTATTTCTATTCAAGAATTATCTCAAAATAGAGCAATATTTCGGTTAAGTAATTCAGAATATCTTAAAGATAATGATCAATTCATATATTTCTTTTTTATTGCCTGTGGAATCACTGAAGAAATATATTTAACTAATCTTAACAAGAAAGTAACATGTGAGGTTGAAAAATTTTATATATCTAAAGATTCTGATGATTCATATATTGATATTTCTTTAAAAATTCTATAATATTAATTAAAATTTTATAATAAGTCTATTTTTTCTTTCTAATTCCTTCAAAAATGGTGGAATTTGTTCAAATTTGTTGAAATTTAAATCTAACATTTTTAAGTTTTGTAAAGAAACGATTGATTTTGGAATAGATTCAAGTTTATTTCCCCATAAATTTAATTCTTCCAATGAGGTAAGATGTTCAATCCAATCGGGTAAATATTCCAAACTATTCCAGCTTAAATCAAGTTTCTTCAGATTTTTTAAATAAATAATGGACTCTGGTAGAGTAGAAAGATGATTATTTCGTAATGATAATATTTGCAAATTCCTTAAATTCCCAATTGAATCTGGTAAACTTAAAATATCATTATCATATAAATCCAATATTTTTAGTGAATATAATGAAGAAATCCATTTTGGTATTTTCTTAATTTTATTTCCACTCATACCTAGTTTTTTTAAACGAGTAAGATATTTAATATTAGATGGGAATTTAATGAAATTATTCCATCCTAATTCAATTTCTTCAATCGAATTGCTTAATTTAACATCAATAGAAGTTAATTTATTTCCATGTAAATCTAAATATTCTAGTGATTTAAGACATGTTATTGAAGTAGGGATCCTTTTCAACATGTTATTTCTTAAATTCAACTTTTGAAGTAAAGATAAATTACTCAGTGTATCAGGAAGAGATCTTAATCTATTAGATTTTAGATTCAATATTTTCAATGATTTTAATTTTTCAATAGATTTGGAGAGACTAATTAAATTATTATAACTTAAATCAACAGATGTTAATGAAGTAGATTCATTTGATATTTCTGGTAATTCAATTAAATGATTAAAACGCAAGTCAAAAGATTTTAATGATTTAAGTGAAAAGATAGAATCAAGAAAATTTGGTAAGGATATACCTTGAGGGTCTACATTAGATAATTCTAATTTTGAAATCAACCCCATTTCATTAATATCATACGTAATAAAACCATATTTCCTCTTCAAAAACGAGATGACAAAATAATTCAATAAGATCTCGGCAAGATCTTGAGTAGAAAGACTCTCAATTTTTCTTCTTTTAAATACATCTTTTAAATTGAATTTATCATCTCTAGTGTATAATCTACTCAATTTATTAATAAGAATTGATTTTGAATCATCTGTATTAATATCTGATAGAGTAGATACTCCAGTTACCAGACATTTTATTGATTTTTCGTGCTCAAGCATCCATGATATTGGAACTATTACTTTATCCAAATAATGATTTGCTAAGACTTTACATGTTAAATTTCTAACATTTTCATCTAAATCAGAAATCATTAGATGCTCTAGAAATTTGAAAGTTTGATGATCATTTAGTGGTATTTTATTTAATATTCTAATGCTTTCTATTCGTGTATCAGTACTTTCTGAATTATCAATTAAAGTTATTAATAATTCTGTCGCAAGATTCTTATCTAATTCGCCATTCTTAAAATCTTCATAAATTGCTTTTGGTATAAGGGGCATAAATTATTCTTAAAATATAATTTAATGATTAAATCCTTGTAATCATCATCCCACCTAGTCTAATTGGGCTATTAAGATTATAGATCTTTTCTGCTTTTCTTAACTTCGATTCACTATGAGAATACACCCTGAATACTAATTCACCCTCAGCTATTTTAGCTCCTTGCTTTTTTATTATTTCAACGCCCGAAGTTTTTGAACTAGGGCATCCAGCTGTTTTTGCAATTCGATTTATAATTGAGTTGTTTACTTCTACTATATATCCATCTCTAGTAGCGAAAAATTCTTGAATATGTGGTCCTACTTCAATATCTTCAGGTTTTATATTTGGATTACCACCTTGAGCTTCAATAATCTTTTTCATTTTCTCATAAGCCGTACCATTTCGTAAAATATCTTTTGCTAAAGTTTGACCCATACCTTTTTGAGCTTTTCCACTCATTTCTAGGAGAATACCAGCTAAATCCGTAGATTTCTCTATTAAAGAGTTTGGCCCAATAGAATAATCACGTAGTAATGTAAGAGCCTCTCTAGCTTCTAAAGCTGGACCAACAGCATGTCCTATAGGTTGATGAGCCAATGTGAGGGCACATTCAGCCTCAATACCCACATTCCCAGCAATTTCTTTAAATAAATAAGCAAATTGTTTCCCTTTGTCTGTTGAAGGGAATTTTGTGCCTTCGCCAACAGGTATATCAAGGACGAGTTTTTTAACTCCTAGTGAAAGTTTTTTAGTAAGTATAGACGGTATCATAAGACCAATTGGATCCATATGTAGAGGACGCTCAATCTCAATTAAAATATTATCTGCTGGGGCTGTTTCAAGAGCACCGCCCCATATTATACAGGCTTTTTCTTCAGAGACGATTTTATTTAATTCTTCGGGAGTAAAAGCAACAGGAGCTAATACTTCCATTGAATCTGCTGTACCTGAAGGTGATGTTATGGCTCTTGTTGAAGATTTTGGAATAGTTAAACCTGCAGCAGCCACAATTGGAACAATAATCAGAGAAACCTTATTCCCTGGCACTCCACCCGTTGAGTGCTTATCATAGACATCCATTCCGAAATAAAATATTTCGCCACTCCTTGTTTCGGATAATGTTAATGCCGTCATCTCTTCATTATCCATACCGTTAATTGATACACCAGTTATAAATGCTGCCAAGTCAATTCTTGATAATGAACCAGAAACTGCATCTGTAATAATATTGTTAATTTCTTCACTAGTTAGTTTTTGTCCTTTTATTTTTTTTTGTATAAATCTAAATGAATCTGGTGGATCTGCTGGCTTTACTGAAACTAGTGCTTCATTTTTTAATTCTTTTCTTTCTCTTAGGAGATTACGAAATACTCCAATTTCTCCTGATTTAACAATAGTACCTAAGTAATCAATTTGAATTATTGCTACCCAATATTTTTCCGTTATTGATTTTGACTCAATATTTTTTATAATAACACGTTCTCCTGCTTTTTGTCCTAATTCTTGGGCATCCTTATCATTTAAGACTATATCCTTAGCATTTCCAGTTTCAAAATTTATTTCTTTAACTTTTAATTTCATCTAATAATTTCACTTTTTATTTCAAGATTGAAATAAATAAAATCAAAAGGATTTATAATTTTATTGAAAGGGGGAAGTCTTTAATTTCACCAATTTGATTTTGATCTGGATCTTTAAACATCGTTTTTACTTTAAAAGAGTAATCTCCGGCTTCAAGTGGTTTGATATTAATTTCCCATTTCATATTTTCATTTGATCTTAACGAATATATTTGTTTTTTCAAGGTACCTCTCATTATTTTAAGTTTTTCAGGAAATTCCACCTCTATATTGAGATCTAAGGCATCTCCTTCACTGTTATTTTCTATTAAAATTTCTAAAGGAAATGATTGACCAATGAGAGGAGGTCTCAAATTCTTTATTGAAATATCTAATGTAGGTGGCGGAGATATTAAATTTGGATAAAATATTTCAGGAATTTCATAATAAAATTTTAAATTCCCATCTAATTCAGAAGTTAAGATAATTGGTCCAATAAAAGGTTTTTCCATCTGAAAATGAGGTTTAAAAAGGAGATTCATTTGGTAATTCTCACCTGCTTTAATTTTAATTGGGAATTCTGGTTTTTTGTGGGTAGTAAAATTGTCTGATAATGTTATTCCAATTTTAGATATTTGTAATTCTTTTATTTGATAGTTATAAAAAGAATTCTTTGAAATATCTATTAGAGGTCTTGTATCAATAATGATATTTAAATTTATAATATCATTAGTTGTGTATACATTCTTATCAAATTTCGATTCAGTTTTCAAATTTAAAATAGATTTTGCTAAAACTAATGCGAGTTTTGCCAGATAACTTTCGCCTTCTTGAAATTTGAAATTTTCAAAATCATTTTCAATCTTATTTAGATATTTTTCTTTCTTATCTTTTGTCGCAACTGTTAAATCCTTAATTAGTTTAATTAGGGAATTCTCTTTAAAATAAGTATCATCTACAAAAGCCTTATTTTTTTTTACTAAATTAAGACCTTCCTCTTGTTTTCCCTCTATAAATAAACATAGGTAAGCTAAACATGAAAACAAAATAAAATGATAATCATGATCTGAAGAACTGCGTAAACTAGGAACATAACTAAGTGCTTTTGTATAGAATGTATAAGCTTCTGAGAAGTTATTTGTAATTAAGGAGGCATTCCCCGCAGATCTTAAAAATTCTAAGCCACTTAAGTATTTATCCTCATTAATTGCACATTTAGCTGCATTAAAAAAACAATCTTTTGCACGTTCAATTTCACCTAATTTCAGAAATGTATTTCCAACTGTATTAAATAATTTTGCAGCTCGTTTATATTGCATTGCTTTATCAAGCTTTTCTGCTTTCATTAACTGCTTTTCAACATCTTTCCCCATCTTAAACTCACATCAATTAAAATTAATACTATGTTAAAAATTTAATTTTAAAATAAAAAGTTAAAAGAAAGATATAAAATTTTTAAAATATAAAATCAAATCCGAAACCTTCGCAAGGTGAGTCCCGATTCAACTAAAATTTTATTGAAAAGATCATTCTATTCGGTTTTTTTCTTTTTCATGTTTTTTGATTCTTTTTTCTCATTTTTAGAAAAATTTGAATCTTTTAATGGATTGCTACCCAATTCTTTGATTGTTTCTGAAATTCGTGTTGCTTCGTCTTGAAATTTTTGTCCTTCAGCAGCACTACAATGAAACATTTGAATCCTTTCTGGTGAGATTCCGGTCGCTTTTAATATTTCCTTAGTATATGTTACATTCCTTCTAGCAACTAAATTACCAGTTTCGTAATCACATTCACCTTGATATCAAGCACCAATAGCAACTCCGTCAGCTCCCTTCCCTATCGCTCTCATCATCAAAGAGGGTGTAACTCTACCAGAGCAATTAATCCTTATTGGTCTAAGAGTAGCAGGATATTGAGCTCTAATAGTTCCAGCCATGTCTCCCGCTCCATAACCTCATTTCCAACATAGGAAGGCTAATATCTTAATATCTTCATCTGAAGTTTCTGACATTTTTTTTCTACCTCTCTATATCTCCTCTAATATAGCATCTATTTGTTTCTCATATTGAGGTTCTCTATAGTATCTGAGAGTAATCGCTTCAGAAGGACAATTAGCCAGACAGGAACCACAACCTCTGCACAATATTTCATTTACTTCAGCTCCATCATTCATAAGAGTTATAGCGTTATAAGGACAATTAAACTCACATAAACCACATTTAGCACATCTTTCTTTATCAACAGCAGCCCGTATTAGCAAAATTCGATACTTATCTTTACCCATTAATCGAGCAAGAGAAGATGCTGCTGCACGCCCTTGAGCTATAGATTCTGCGATAGATTTTGGACCTTGGCTTACTCCTGCCAAAACAATTCCAGGAATTTTAGTATCAATAGGATTTAATCTAGCGTGGAATTCTTTAAAAAACCCATCTTGACTAGTTTCTAGTTTAAGCATTTTCTCTACTATATCTACATTTTTAGCTGGAACCATCGATGCTGAAAGTATCACGAGGTCATATTCAAGTTCCTTTAATCCTTCAGAACCTAAGGTATTTTGCATTACGATCTTTAGATTATTCGTTTTAGGATCTTCTTTAATTCTACTCACGTTTGTTCTTATATATTTAATACCCTCTTTCCTTGAGAGTGTGAAATATTCTTCATAATCTTTCCCAGCAGCTCGCATATCCATATAGGCAACTGTGATATCTGCCTCTGGATAATGTTGTTTAATTAATTTACTATTTTTAATTGAAATCATACAACAAACACCGGAGCTACAATATGTATTCATATTTAAATCTCTTGAACCGACGCATTGAATGAACAAGATTTTCTTTGGTTCTTTCCCATCTGAGGGCCTTACTAAATGTCCTATAGTGGGTCCATTTGGAGCTAATATTCTTTCAAGTTTTAGTTGAGTTATTACATTCGGATATTTGTTATATCCTAGATATCCCGCCGGTGGTTCAAACTCATCCCATCCAGTTGCAACAATAATCGCCCCTACATTTAATTCTACGATTTCATCTTTTTGATCAAAATCTATAGCATCCACTTCACATACTCCCTTACATAGTTCACATTTGATACAACGAGTCATATCAATTTGAGCTAATGAAGGCACAGCTTGAGCAAAAGATACATATATAGCTCTCCTTGAATCCATTCCCTCATTGAATTCATTATAACCATAAGCAGGACAGACTTCAAAACAGGCACCGCATCCATTACAATCATTATTTACATAGCGTGCGTTTTTTCTTATTTTTACCTTAAAATTCCCAACAAATCCAGAAACTTCTTCAACCTCGCTATATGTATATATATTAAGGTTAGGAGTTCTTGCCGCTTGAAGCATTACTGGCCCCAATATTCATATACTACAATCATCTGTAGGAAAAGTACGATCTAATTTAGCCATTTTACCCCCTATAGTAGGACTCTTTTCTACCAAGTGAACTTCGAAACCTTCCTCGGCTAAATCAATTCCCGCAGATAAACCTGCTACACCTCCACCGATTATCAAAGCTTTTTTAGTTATATCAACTTCTTTAATTAATATCTTTTCTAAAACTGAGGCTCTTGCTACAGCAGATCTTATTATATCTTCAGCCACCTTTTGAGCTCCTGCTTTATCCTTTTTATGTACAAAACTAGAATGTTCACGTATATTAGCAAATTCCAAATAGGAAGGATCGATACCCATTGATTCTAAGACACTTCTAAATACGGGTTCATGAGTCTTTGGAGTACATGATGCTACAACTAATCTATTTGCATTTGTTTCAACCATTTTTTCTTTTATGAATTCTGCACCAGGTTCTGTACAAAGACTGATATATCGCTCTGCAGCAACTACATTTGGCAATGTCTTTGAAAATTCTACTAAAGCAGAATTGTCAATTACCTCAGCAATATTAAGTCCTCAATCGCAAATTAAAATAGCAATCCTTATTTCTTCATCATATTGAATTGTCTCATCTGTTGTTTCTACCATTGCATATAACCTTTCTATAATCTTTTTTGTATTTCCTCCAATTTCTTTAATATAATATCAATGTAAATCTAA
>JBHLRA010000023.1:0-7460 GCA_048883045.1 Candidatus Thorarchaeota archaeon
GCAAAAATAAATTGAACACTATTTTTACATATTTTACCCAATCTATCAATATCATGAAAGATGAGAATAGCTCTCTTATACGTTGCAAAACGTCTAGCAAATCCTATTGTAATTAATTCTTCATCGAGTAAGTTCCAACTATGTCCTTTTTGATAATTTATGAGATTGAATTTATTTTCAATATGAGCATCAAATATATCCAGATCATCCAACTCTATAGCATTTTCTAGCACAGAGGGATTCGCACGCCAATTTGGCCATTTTCTTCCAAACATTTTTCGAAAAGGTTTTGACACCCAGAAAGGTAAATGAACCCCGTTAGTAATGTAATCAATTTCATATTGAGGAAACATTTTCCTCGAGATATCTCCATGTTTTTTGGCAACTGCATTTCTATATCTAGACATAGCCATACCTAGAAAAGTCATATTAAATTCTCCATTTTCTTCTGCTAATTTTTGAATTTCTGGAGGCATTCTCTTTTCAAATACTTTTTTAACTAAATCCTCCTTGAATCGATCATGGCCAGCTGGTACAGGAGTGTGAGTTGTAAATGCAACTTTTTCCTTTACTTTTTCTATATCACCTAATTGATTATACAACTCTAGAGTTGCAAAAGAGCCATGGCCCTCATTTAGATGATAGGTTTCAATATTATCATAACCTAATGATTTCAGAAGTTTTACACCTCCTATTCCTAAGATAATCTCTTGCACTATTCTATTCCAACGACTCGTACTATCATATAAAGATCCAGTCATTCTTTTCATCCACTCTTCATTGCCTTCAACATCAGTTGTTAATAAATAAATTGGAAGGACATGACCAGATTGACCTATGACTCGGTAAAGCCAGGCACTTACGAGGACATCCTTATTTTCGATTTTAATACTTATTGGTTTTTCTACTTTATCAAATTCATAATAAAAATTCCAAGCTATTTCTTTCTCTTTTTGTTCACCAAATTCATTAAAGAATTGATAAAAATATCCAGAACTATAACATAAACAAATCCCTACCATAGGTATCTCTAAATCTGCAGCTGACCTAACTGTGTCTCCTGATAATACACCCAAACCACCAGAATATGTAGGAATGTTACTATCAATAGCAATTTCCATAGAAATATACGCCACTTTGGTATTAGCTCTTAATTCTTCATCAATATCCATTTTTCATCACACTTTGATGCATATTTCGCTAATATTATTGATTTTTAAGAATTTTATATATTACTTTTAAAATCTTATAGTATAAAATCTTATCTTAATAAAAAACGAATAGAACAAAAGAGTAAAAAAAGAAAAAAAGATTTAAAATTAATAATTTCTATCTCTCTTCTTGTATTTCTTCTAGAGTCTTTCCTTTTGTTTCATAAGGTTTCAACAACAATGTGAATAGAGGTATTATCAATAATAATCCTGGAATAATCCAAAACATTACCCAATCTAATGTTGCTAACATTACTGCCGCTATTAAAGGACCAAATACATATGAAATTCTTGTCCCTAATGAAGCTATTCCCATTCCAGTTGTTCTAATTTCAGTTCGAAAGACTTCAGTGAAATAGACCATAATCCAGGTGAATAAAACTGTCATAGAGAAGTATGCAGTCCATAAGGCAGCAGGATGTCCCGTAACTCCTAATAAAATAAAACCCAAAACTGAACCAACAGTGCTGAAAACAAGAGTTACTTTTCTTGAAACTCTTTCCATAACTATACCAGAGACAATTGCACCTAATAAGAGCATAAGACCTGCAACTAATATTATTGTATCCCATTGAGGATACCACACTGTTGGTGAAGTTTCTAAATAGTATTGTTGCGCCCATGAATTTCCTACTTTTAAACCAATTGCCCAAATGCCATAAATTACAAAAGCCATAAAAGCATAAGTCCAGTCTTTTTTAGTAAAAGATTTTAATGCTTTTTTCATTTTAAGGAATTCTTGACCTCTTTCTTCCTTTGCATTAACCCATCTCTGAGGTTCTTTCATGAAATACAGCAAAACTAACAATCCCATCATAACAAAAGAGAATATCCCATAGCTCCATCTCCAACCTAAACTATCAGCAATATCATCTCCAATAATAGCAGCAAGCGGTATTAGACTTATCAATGTTGCTACGCCTCCATAAAGAGCTCTTTTCTTTGCAGGAGATTCTTCACTTACGGGTATCTCCCATAGATTACTGACGGTACCAGTTATAAGAATAGTATATAAAATATAAAAACTCCAAATATTTGGTGTCAAGAAGGGTATTAAAAGTGCTGGAACGCCCATTAGAAGCAATAATACTAATGTTCCTTTTTTCCTTCCGAAAGCATCTGTAAACCATGACAAAATAAAGACTGAAAATGTTGCAATCCCAAAAATTCCTTGCCAGAATGCAAAAAATTCATTAGAAGGGAGAGCATAGTCAGTAAGAATATAAGGTATCACTTGTCCTTCCATTAAATTCAAATTATTATCAAGAAATCCAACTAAGCCCATGAAAATTACAATGTACCATTGATATCTTTTTGATCTTAGTGTTTTCTCCTCTATTTCTTCATCTTTTCTTTTTATAAATGCGTCTACTTTTGACATGTATTGTACTAAGTTGTATTTACTTATAAAGCTATAATTCTTCTTCTACTTATTTCTAAAATCCACTAAGGATTTATAGAGATGCTAGAAATTATTCTAAATAGAAAAAGAAATAAAATTTAGATTTTTAGAGGATTTCCACCCTCTTCTAGTATTTCTACTTTAATACTTGGATCCTTTTTCTCTAATAAAATTTTGAATTTGCTTAAGTCTTTACCCCAATTGTGCATTGGGATCGCAATTTCAGGTTTGACATCTATTATAGAATCAGTAGCTTCATCAAAATCCATAGTATATGTTCCTCCGCATGGCATCATTGCAACGGTTATGTTTCGACTTGCTAGATCTTTCATTTCAGGAATTCGTTCTGTATCCCCAGCATGGTACACACTTTTACCTTCTGATTTTACTATAATTCCTGCCCATTCATTACGTTTGGGGTGATTTGGCTTCTTAATATTATATGCTGGAACAAGCTCGATTGAAATGTCCTTATAGTCATAAGAATCGCCTAATTTTAATGGTTTGCCATCGAATTTTTGCAAGCTACTAGCAATACTCTCAGGACCTATGACAATTGTATCATCACTCTTAATTTTTTGAATACTGCTTGAATCAAAATGATCTCCATGAGAATGTGTCGAAACTACGATATCTGCTTTTTCTGCTCCTTTTTTAATCTGGTAAGGATCAAGGTATATTATTCTTCCACTGGAAGTTTTAATTTTGAATGCAGCATGACCCAACCAAAAAATTTCCAAAAACTTTCCACCTCCTCTTTTATAGATGATATTATAATTTATTATAATGATATGATACCTTAAAATAATAATGTATGAAGTAAGATTTGAAATGAGAAATAAGTAAAAGCTTCAATAATAACTTAATCTTCTTCCTCAAATTTCCATTCTGGATTCTCAAGAGGAATTTTTTTCGTAATCTTGTAATTATCCTCTCTAGAAATATCAAACTCATCAAATGTTTCTAAAGATAATTTATTTCGAAAGTCTGGGATTTCATTAATGGACTTTGGTCTTAAAATAAGATTAGGAGGAAAGGATCTAGTCTTTTTAATTTTTATTTCATCGATTAATTTTTCAGTAAGGTTTAGACTTTTTTTTGAAGTCATTTCGTTAGGTTTATGAAAATTTAACTTTTTTAAGCTAATACCCTTTAGTGGTGTTCTGGATCTTATTATTCGACAAGTAGGACAATTTACTTCATCCAAACCGTGGATACACGTCATTTTTCTACCATTAATTATTTTTTCTAATTCTAAATATTTCGAATTAATTGTATCATTTAATTTTTTTTATTATAAATTTTACATATTTTAAAAAACCAGAAATCTCTTTTGAATTTAAGGAAGTTTTATTATATTAAGATATGTTGTTTAAAGGTGTTTTTTTCGATCTTTATGGTACATTGCTTATCCCTAATAATATTAAGAAAGCATGGAAAGACTGGTTTAATACATTTTATAAACTGATGGGAAATTTTGGTTTAATAATGTCAAATAAGGATTTTGTAAATGTATGCAGTGGGTTTTTTAATAAGATAAAAATTGAAAAAAAAGACAATAATTTATCTATTTATGAAAATAAGATAAAAAGATTTGCACTTGAGTTAAATATAAAACTTAAACTCAATGAGATTAGAGAAATACAACAAAAAACCATTTTTGCTTGGCATAAATATATAGAAATCGATCCAGAAACGATTCCATTGTTAGAAATAATAAAAAATAAGAAATCATTAGCTTTAATTACCAATTTTGATCATCCACCACATGTTTACTCTATATTATCTAAATATAACCTTACTAAATATTTTGAATTTGTTGCTATTTCTGGAGAAATTGGATATGAAAAGCCTAATTCTAAGATATTCTATGTTACACTTGAGAATGTTGGTCTAAAACCCGCTGATGTCGTTTTCATAGGGGATAGTAATGAAGATGTAGAAGGAGCTTTAAATGCAGGTATCAAACCTATATTGATTCAACGTCAAAACTTAAAAAAAAGAATGAGAGGGAATGATTATATCTCAAAAAAAAAAGTAAAGGGAAAAAAAATAATAAAAAATAACTCAAATTTGATCCCTTTTAAAACAATTTCACGATTAAGAGATTTATATCAAGTACTCAATTTATAGTCAACTTATTAATTCAATAGAAGGTGTCTATATATCTTGATGAATGTATTTTTTTAAAAACTTTATAAATTTAAGTCAATTTTACTTAATATTCCAAGATAAAATTATTACTTTTATCTAAAAAGAACTATCAAAAAGTGAAATTTGATGTCAGAATGGCAAGTTAATGAAGATAAAGCATGGTTTAAAAAATGGTGGCCGAAAGAGACACCAAAAAATTATAGATTTGAAAAAATCTCTTTAGGAGAATTTTTTGAGAGGCAAAGAAAAAAGTATGCTAATGAAAGACTAATGTGGTTTATTGAATCTTGGATGACTTATGAAGAAACGGGCCAATTCATTGATTCTTTAGCGACAGCTCTTGACAAGTTAGGAATAAAAAAAGGAGATGTGGTTGCATTTTTAATGCCAAATTGCTTTCAATATGTTATTTGTTTCTATGCAACTGTGAAACTGGGAGCAATTGCAACAGGTATTAATCCTACTTATAAACCTTTGGAAGTACTTCATCAACTCAAAATGACGAATTCTAAGGTTCTCATCACTTTAGATGCATTATATGGAGAACTTGCGCGCCCAATTATTAGTAGAACTAATATTGAGATGGTAATTTATACAAACGTTGTAGATTTAGCATCAGGGTTATCAGGATTGAAGAAAGGGCTAGGGAAAATGATTGGGAAAATACCAAAAGGAAAAGTTGATTTTCCCAGCGCAATCAATTTGATAGATCTTCTTAATACTGAGCCTGATCTTCCAAAAGTAGAATTTGATCCTACTGAACATCCAGGTACATATATCATGACAGGTGGAACTACAGGTGTACCAAAAGCAACAGTTTTAACTCATTTCAATTTAGTGTCAAATGCAACTCAATGTGTTTTATGGTTGGGTGGTGAAATGCCTGGTGTAGGGGATATTGGGGTAATTCCAATGTACCATTCATTTGCGATGACGGCAGTTATGAATGCATCAATAGCTATGGGGGGATGGATGATGCTTTTTGCAAGACCACCTCCGACGAGTGAATTCTTAAAAGAAATTACACATATTGATGCTCCAAAAGGACTTTTTTATGCAGGTGCTGAAATTCTATTCAAGAGGATAGCAGATTTTCCAAATTTAGAAAAGTTTCCAGGGTTAATGGGGAAACTAAAACTCTGCATTTCAGGAGCTGGGCCACTTCATGCTCCCGTACAGAAGGCTTTCCAAGAAAATACGAAAGGAAGAATCGTTGAGGGATATGGACTCTCAGAAGCAAGCCCAGTTGTAAGTGCTGGAAATCTTTTCGGAGAGAGTCCTATTGGCACTATCGGAATGCCATTTCCAGGTACAGATTGGGGAATCTTTGATGTAGAAGAATTTAAGAAAGGACCATTAGCAGATGGATTATCAGGTTCGAAATATGGAGAAGAACACACTGGAGAAATCTGTGTATGTGGTCCACAAGTTATGGAAGAATATTTAAATCAGCCTGAAGAAACAGCAGAAACGTTGAAAAAATGGATGGGACGAACATGGCTTCTAACAGGTGATATTGGATTTATGAACGAAGATGGAACGATCGCGATAAGAGATAGAAAGAAACAACTAATTAAGGTTGCAGGTCATTCAGTCTTCCCCGCTGAGGTTGAGAGTTTACTTATGAGTCATGAGGCAGTTTCTGAAGCTGCTGTAGCAGGATTACCCGATCCGGCAGGGAAACTAGGAGAAATTACTAAAGCTTGGGTTGCCTTGAGACCTGAATATCAAGGTAAAATTACAGGAGATGAATTAATCGCATGGACAGAAAAGAATATGACTAAATGGAAATGTCCCGCACTAATAGAAATAATTGATGAAGTTCCTAAAAGTGTCATGGGGAAAGTCCAGAGACGTGTCCTCCAAGAAGCAGATCCTTTATTTAAAAAATAAAATCCCTTTATTTTTACTTTTTTTAAAATAAATTTTAATTTCTTTGTTAATTCCTTAAAAATAACTTAGAAAACTAAATCTTCTTAAAATTTCGAAATTATTAAAATGACACGAGCGATCATTCTATCAGGAGGGTGGGGTACTCGTTTACGACCCTTGACCTGTACTATTCCAAAATCACTAATTCCCGTTGTAAATAAACCAGTTATTGAACGCCAAATTCTTTTACTAAAATCTGCAGGAATTAAAGAAATAGTGTTAGCTGTTAGTGTCATGTCAGATATTTTAAGAAATTATTTTGGAGATGGGGAAAAATTAGGGATTAATATCAGATATACTGATGAAAGACATCCGTTAGGAACTGCTGGGGCAATTAAGTTAGCAGAGGATCACTTAAAAGATGAAAATTTCTTTATGATAAATGGAGATGTAATATTAAATTTTGATTTTAAAGAAATACTTCAAGCCCACGATAATTATAAAGGAACTGGACTCATAGCAAGTAAAATTGTTCCTGATCCATCAAGATATGGTGTATTAATTATTGATGAAGAGACTAATAAGATATCAAAATTTCTTGAAAAAACCGAATATACCCCTCCAGAAGGACAAAACATACCAATGCCTATAAATGCTGGTGTTTATCTTTTAGAACCAGAAATATTTTCATATATAGAACCAGAAAAGAGAACGTCTATTGAAAGAGAAGTTTTTCCTATACTTGCACGTGAAGGAAAATTGTATCATTATCCAATTCCAGGAATTTGGAAGGATATAGGGAAGCCTGAGGAATTATTAGA
>JBHLRA010000023.1:7560-23997 GCA_048883045.1 Candidatus Thorarchaeota archaeon
TTGTGAGATTGGATGTTTCCTAATTAAAATAACTATAACTCTTTAATATAATTAAACAAGCATTTAAATTTTTAGAATATACACAATCTGGAAGAATTCAATAGGGAGCTCTATATATTCAAAACCAACAAGAAAATTTACATTTTTTAAGGTTAATATTTATCAAGAAATAAAACTTTTAAGATCTTGAATTAAAGAAATTATCATAGAAACCTATTTTCATCAAAAATTAAAGGAATAGCTTCAAATTGAACGAATTTAAAATTGATGACGACTGGATATTGAAACAAATTTCTAAGCAGAGTAATAGTTTCAGTCAATGGATGAGTGGACTAATAAAAGGTATAGAAAAAACTTTTGAAAATTTACCTGAAGATGTCTTAGATAAAGAGAAGACTAAAAAAGTACAAAATGAATTAGCAGTTGCTAAAAAAGAGATTTCAATTGCTCAGGTAGATTTTGCTAAGGCGATGAAAGAGGTTGAAAACTTGGGATTTTTCGGAAAAAAGGTATCGAAATTTGGAAGGAAGATAATTAGTCAGATTCAAGAACCGATTGAAAAAGAAATGAAAAGATCATTAGGAAATGACGAAGATTTAGATTTTGATTTAGGGTTTTTAACTGGAAAACAAAAAGATCTCTCATCCGCTCTTTATGATGTATCTAAAGAGAGAGGAATCGAATCTGAAGGCCTACTTTATCTTATAAAAGCTCTACCTGACCTTGAAGCATTTCTATATAGCACAAGCGTCAAAAAGTATTATAGAGATCACACTGAGCATGCTCTTCGAGTAGCAGTATTAGGAGACTTTCTTTTAGAACAAGATTTAGGACAAGGAACTCTGGAAGGATTGATTTCTGAATTAACAGAATTGGATAAAAAGTTACTTAGAGATAAATTATGGTGGATTACAGGTTTAATCCATGATATTGGTTATCCATTAGGAAAGATGACAACAGCCGTAAATTATTCACTTGTTAATCAACTTTTAAAATGTTATCCTACTATTGATTTAGAATTTATACCTTTTGAAATCAATTTAGCTTGGAAAGGAAAACAAGAGGAATATCTCGAAATATTAGAGGAAGGACTTTCTAAAGAAGCTCGTGCTTTAATAAGAAAAGGAGCAGGATTTAGAGATGTTAAATTAACTGCTCCGACTGCTCAAGTTTTCTTAACTCAACCAGAAGGCCATCCCGAATATAAATTTAAAGATCCTGTAGACTTAGATCATGGAGTAATTTCTGCACTTTCTCTATTAAAAGGTATTGGAACTCCCCAAGAAATTCGAAATAATGATGAAAACATTGGTTATGTTATTGTTGCTAGGGCAATAGCATTACATAATTTCAAAGCTCAACTAAAAGATTATGTTTTCGAAAAGCAACCCTTAGCATTCTTTTTAATGTTGATAGATGAATTACAAGAATGGGGACGTCCAATTCCAATTCAAATACGGGATACATATTTTACAACGGAATTGGAAAAAGTGACCTTACTAGAAGACCTTTTATTAAATTTAGATGAGTTTTCATGGTTAATGCAATTTAAAAACCAACAAGCTAAAGAAATTATGAATTTTAAATTTGAGATATTTTCAAATGACAAGAAGAAGGCATTTGGGAGGTTAAATAGTGGAGAAATATTTCCAAAAACAACTATAAATCTTCAGGATATTGAATTTATTAAAGAAAAGAAAGAAAAAATAGTAGCTCAAGATACCATAATTATTTAAGGTGAGAAAAAAATTTGGAAGATTTGAAAGAAAATGGATTGAAAATCTATAATGCGATATTTGAAAGAAAGAAAAGTGTTGAAATTGACGAAATCGAATATGAAATAAAGAAGTTTTCGAGTGGAGTAAAATATGTTGATCTTTTTGGATATCGATATATCGAACAAAATCGTAATAAAAAATCTGAATGGGGTAAAAAGGCGAGAGAAGGCCATAAAATAATGTGGATAATTAAAGGAAGACGATATATTGCACAAATTTTAGATGGACAATATAAAGATCTAAAGAAATAATCATAGAAATTTGTTAAAATTAAAAGAAAAAAGAAAAAAAATTATTCTTAAAAATAAGGATTAATTCCAATAGCAACTTTTAAAATTATTATTTCCCTTTGGCTTAAATTGGTTTTTTTCACATTTTCCACCTTTTTTATTTGTTTGATTTTTTTTGTTTTTTTTAAACGTTCGATTATTAATAATAATATAGAACATATCATATATAAATGTTTCGTTTTTATGAAAATTTTCAAACGTTCGAAAAATATAAATAATATAAAATACATATTTTAATTATGAGTAAAAATAATACTGAGAAATCTGTTTTGGATGTATTAAAAAGTGATGTGCGATGGAGTATATTCTCATTATTACATCTATATCCAGAATTAAGTTTTTCTGAAATTTCTAGAAAAATTAATAAAAGTAAATCAACAACACATCATCACCTAAAAGAATTAATGGATTATGATCTTATTGAGCTCTCTCGTCAAGAAAAAGTAAGAGGTAATATTCCTGCTAAATACTATTCATTAAAGCCGGGTTACATTGAGAAGTTGAGTGAAACAGATTCTGAAATTGAAAAGGCCACTTCAACAACAGTGGAATTTTTTATAGCTTATCTGAATTTTGCGATAAGGAATCTTGAAATTTACAAAAAGTTTTTTGAAGTACTTGGAGGAAGGGAAGATGGACTTGAATATTTAAAAGAATTAATTAAAAAAGACGAAGGGTTTAGCAGTATGCTCTTTCTTAGTGAGGAAGGATATAAAAAAGTCCGAGTTCTTTATTCAGAGTTTGTCAAAGAAGTTTCTGAAATTGAAAGAGAAGAAAATGGGATTAAGAAGGAAAAACCATATTACATATTTACATTGGGAATGCCATTAAAAACAGTAATTGAAGAACTGAGCAAAGCTTCTTAAACTCCATTAGAATTAACGTTATTGTATTGAAAAGTAAAATCCACATTTTTGAAATTGGAAATTTGATCTAAAAATTGGACCCCAATTTATTTTAATTCTTTTCTATTCTTTTTCTAATCAGTGAAAAAAGAAATAAAACAGCGATATTTTATGGAAGCTAAAATAAGGATAGATACAAGTTATTGTGAATTTTTGGATTTAGTTCAAGATATATCCAAAAATTCGATATCTATTCAAAATAAGATTATGAAAACAATATATGAAAATTATGATATAGATAAAGTAAAGCGTAATATAGACGGGCAAATTGCGTATCTAGACAAATTATTGATAAAACAATAAATCAAGCTCATATCTTTTCCATTTCCTAGTTGAGTATATTCTTAAGAATATACTCACTAGCACTTTCAATTCGCTTTAACCTTTTTAAGAATTAGCTCTAAGTATGATTCTCGTATAGATTCTTCTCTCTTAATGCCAAATAAATTTAAGAAATCGAATAAAACTTCTTTTGAGTCTTCAAGTTTTTCAGAAGAAGGTAATAAACATTCAAATTCAACGAAATGTTGATCTAAAATTGGTAAATAATCAATCAAGGCCTCTACCTGGTAATTCCTAAACTCAAATTCATATAATTCCCTTTCCTTTTTAATAGTAAATACTTTTCGAAAACCTAGTTGTTTCAATAATGTCTTCATTCTATCTACGTCTTCAATCTTAATCTCCAACTCTTCACGAGTTTTTGTAAATCTATCTATTTTTTTGCCTTTGTATGTAATATAATGATTAACTATTTGTGTGATTGACTTATCAGATTTGTTAAATTCAATTGATTTTCTCACTCTTAAGGCTTCATCTGTTTCTTTAAAATCTCTTAAACCTTTTGGCATATTAAAATAAGTATCTTCATGATGTAATGAAATTTTATATAATCCGTTATTATCTTCGAATTTTTTTCTAATTTTTATTGGATCTGAAATTCTAACTTTGATTTCTACTTCAATCATTCCAAATTTTCCTTTTCTAATAACAATTATAATTTACTATTTTTTATTAGTATTAATGCATTGAACTCGAGTTGATTTTTTATTTCTGCCTCACCCAGAATTGTTGAGAAACTCGCAGAAGAATATAATTATCTCTCTTATATGATAGAGAGATATATCCAATTTTTGGGGCTCGATGAAACTGTCAAATTATTAGAAGCAAATGACAAACCATTAACACCCTCAATACGAACTAATACACTAAAAATATCTGCTTCAGAATTGAAAGAGCGATTAGAAAAGAAAGGAAATGAGTTAGATCTCATCGAATGGATTCCATATGGATTTAAAGTCGTTAAAGAAAGCATAAACTTGGGATCTTCACATGAATTTCTTCAGGGGTATTATTATTTACAGAACGTTGCTTCGATGCTTTCAGCTGTTATCCTCGATCCTAAACCTGATGAGGTTGTAATCGATATGTGTGCAGCTCCTGGAAGTAAATCAACTCATTTAGCTCAAATTATGGAAAATAAAGGGAAGCTTATCTTAATCGATAAAAATAAAAACCGAATTCCTGCTTTAGAAATTAATTTAAGGAGAATGGGTATAATTAATTCAATTTTAATAAATATGGATTCTATTTATTTGTCGGAATTAAGTATTAAATCTGACAAAATTCTGTTAGATGCTCCTTGCACTGGAGAAGGATTAATAAGACAAGATCCTACTAGAAAGAAAAGCAGAAAGATGAAAGAAATTGAAAAAATGGCTTCAATTCAAAGGAAACTTTTAGAAACTGGATTAAATACATTAGAACCCGGAGGAAAACTTTTATATTGTACTTGTTCTATAGCTCCTGAAGAAAATGAAATGGTTGTAAATGATGTATTGAATCAAGTTAAAAATTTCGAAATTATAGAAATTCCTCGAAATTATGGCGTGAAAGGATTGACAGAAGTTTTTGGAGTTTCATTGTTAGATAGTCTAAAATTCTCACAACGTTTATATCCGCATATTCATAATACTATTGGCTTCTATTTCTGTCTAATAAAAAACGTCGGATAAAATATTAGCGAAAATTTGGGCTATATGAATTTAAAAGGAAATTCAACTTGTATATAATTATTTTAAATTCTTTTATTGACAAGTTTGTATAAGATTCATTAATTTGGTTCTATTAAATTTAAATATTAAGATGACAAAAAAAATCATAACTCAACTTTATTTAAAACTTTATGGGAGTATTAGTAGGCGAAATCCTCCCTTGTAGAAAATCAATATTATTGCTTTTCTCTTAAATAAATCCCCTTATCACTCAAATTTAAAGCAATAATATCATTTGGTTTAGCATTTTGTAGAGTATTAATATCAACTTTAGATTGCCCAATAGCGAGAATTTCATCCTCATTATTAAGAAATAGTATGAAATCCCCTTGCTCAAGTTTAGTGGACGTTTTGGCAACCATCTTTTTTAGGATATGGTTTCCATATAAAACTGATTTTTCTCCCTTCCTGTTAAGATATATAAAATTAAAATTCGTAAAAGTCCCTTGTTTGTATAGAAATTCTGCTCCTTCTAAACTCAAATAAAAAATAGATTTTTTGATAAAACCAAAGAATAAGCTTGTGGAATAAATTTTATCTTTAAACTCATTTAAATCTATAATTCCTAAAAGATCGTCAGAAACCAAGTATATTTTAGGATATTGTGCTTTCCTATTTGAATCAATTATTGAAATATATAATTTCTTCTTAAATTCTTCCAAGAATTTTAAAAATTTAATGGATATTTTACCTAACGATTCGGAGATGATTTTACTCTCAATTTCATTTATTTTTCTAAAAATTGAAGATTCAATCATAATCTAATAAAATAGAAAGAATTAAGAAGATTTATAATTATTAATCAATAAAGGTATTAAAAAATAGTGTTATCTAAAAATGGGAATTCGAAAGATAGAAGATGAGATAGATCTCAAAGAAGCTATGAAAAAAAAAGCTGCCGAATTGAAAATGAAGGATATGCAAGCGAAAGCTTCCGTCGAAAAATTCACTAAAGATAGACTTAGAGATCTTGCTAAGAAACATGGTGTTTTATTAGCATTAACTCCTGAACTTAGACAAGAGGTAAAAGAACTGCAGAAGAAGTATAACATTCCCTCTTCAAAAATTATTACTGATCAAATAACGGAACATGATGTATTGAGAAAATTCTCAAAAATTGACTATCAAAAATTGGGAATGTTAGCCTATCAAAGAGTTTTGATGAGTAAAGAGGAAACAGGAGGAATTATCCCATTATCAGAAGTCTTTGAATTAGTAAATACAGGAATTTTGAATGGTAATATAGAAGTAAAAGATGTAGAAAAATCTTTAAGATTATTGAAAAAGACAAAAGTTATTGATGACATAACTGAATTGGATTCGGGAACAATTTTAATAAGATTTTTTCCTGTTGAGTATACTAGTGATGAAGCAAAAGTTGTTGAATTAGCCAAGGAAAAAGGTGTTCTTACTCTAGAAGATGTGTGTGCTAGTTTAGAATGGTCCCAAGATCGGTCGTTAAGATCTTTAGAATCACTTGAAAAAAGTGGAATAGCAAAATTTAGAGAAAATATCTTAACTGGAAAACAGTGGTATTTTCCTTCACTGTGAATTTATTCTAACCTAATTTTGAAAGCTAATTTTCCATCATCTAATTTTAGAATTTTAGCTCTACGATTCTTAGCTAATATTTTAAAAATTTCCTCCAAATCTTCAAGAGGTAGCGAGCTAAAATCTTCTTGTTTTGCTTCTCTTAATTCATATATCATAATAGGTTCAATTTTACCATTATCATAAGCCCATTTCCATATCTCATCAGACCACACTTCAAGAGTTTTCCAATATACTCTTAGACTTTCTTTTTTTTTCGAAAGCCATTTTGCTTGGTTCTGACTAATTAGTTCTTCAGCAATTTCTTTTATATATTGCTCTCGTTTAGTAAAATTTATAAATGGTTTATGAGCTATTAACTCTCTTGTATAGATTATGTGAAGAATAGCAAATCTTGCATAGTCAAAAAGAACTTTTGCCCATTCTGTTTTCCAAGATATATAATCATTTTTATTTTTATTTTTATCAGGCATATCATACATGAACTTCTTTCTTTCCTCCTCGAGCCAAGGATATGCTTTTAATAAATTTTCGTACGCGGTTAATTTTTTCTCTATTAAACCTTTTTCTCCTATAATTTCTTCTTCAAGAGTCTGCAATTCTGATTCAATTTGAACAGCATGCTTTTGATAGATTTTTGTATCGATCTCCCCAAATTTAGATGATAAAATATCTTCTAATTTATCAAACTGCTCTTCAATATAATCCAATTCTGTAGCTTTTATTTCATCATCTTTAATGATATGCTTTTGGGTTGCTTCTTGTTCCAATTGTTCTTTTTCTTGTTTTAACTTTTTTAACCTTGCAAGTTCTTTTCTTAATTCTTCTAACTCTTTTTCGGCTTTTTCTTTAACTTCCTTTGGTATTTCAGTTGATCTTTCTCTTTGCCTTTCCATGTTAATCATTTAATTTTCTAATATTCTCCGAATTCTTCCGCCCATGCATTATATTGTTTTAATAAAGCTTCATTTGTCATCGGTTTGACTTTTTTAAGGGCGCTTTTGAAATCTTTTATTGTAATATCTCTTACCTTTACTTCTTTATCTGAATCTTCTAAAAGACCACTCATATCTAACTCACGTACAGGCATCATTATAACTTCACGACAGACATTCGCAATATCTCTTCCAGAATAACCTTCACTTCTAACCCCCAATTCAATGAAATCTTCCTCAGTTAATGCTGAATCTACTCCTTCAGTGTGGATCTTAAATATTCCTGCTCTACCTTTTAAATCTGGTAGGGGTACATGCACCCGTTTTTCAAATCTGCTTAACATAGCATTGTCTATGTCCCAAGGACGATTCGTTGCCCCTAAGACCAATAATGGTTTTCCCTGTGAAGATTTCAGTCCTTGTATTTCACTTAATAGCTGAGTTTTAACCCTCCTTTCACCTCCGCTCTCAGAACCCTCTCCTCGTTTTGTTGCCACAGAATCAATTTCGTCCATGAATATTAAACTAGGTGCTTTTAATCTTGCAACTTTAAATAACGAGCTGATTAACTTTTCACTTTCACCTAACCATTTGCTTAATAAATCAGCAGAAGATGCACTAAAGAACGTAGCTTTACATTCAGTAGCGGCTGCTTTAGCCAATAAAGTTTTACCACATCCCGGGGGTCCAAAGAGTAAAATTCCAGACCAAGGTTTTCTAGCACCAGTAAATAAATTTGGTTTGGCTATTGGCAAGACTATTGCTTCTCTCACGGCTTGTTTAACATTTTCTAATCCAGCAATATCATCCCATCTAACATTGGGAGATTCTGTAACAATTGTACCAGATATCATATCAATGAGTTCTTGTTCTTCGGATGAAACAGCAACTTCACCTTTTGATTCATCCTCCTCCCCTGAAACCCCTGGTTTTTTAGATGGTCTTGCGCTTCTTGGACCACCAAGCTGAGATTTTAATATTTTTGCACGCTCAACATATTCTTCAATGTTTTTTTGACATAGCATTCTCATTTGAGGATTCTTATTATATTTCATAAATTGCACTAATATTTCAGCTGCACGTTGATATTTATTTATTGCTTGCCGATATTTACCTTGGCTATCTAATAAAACAGCTTCCTTAGCAGTTGATACTGCATATTGATAAAGTTTTGAATCTACCGACGACATAATAACTTTTTTAAAATCAATTTATTATTTGAATTTAATCTAGTTTAACAATTAGTAATATTAATAATTTTATTAGCATATATCAAATTTACTCTTTAACCTAATGAGGATAATGATTGGTCTCCAAAAAATTAAATATCTATCATAGCATTTATATATTAACTAATTACTTATTAGAATTGATAAAAATGGGTTTCTTAAAAGATATTTCTAAGTGGTTGTCTGGTGGTAAGAGAGATAAGAACACTGTACGATCTGCTGCCGTCAAATTAAAAGTCTTTAATAAGAGATTAATGAGACAAACAAAAAAGTTAGAAATGAGTGCAAAACTAGCAAGAGATAAAGCAGTAAATTTAAGGAAACAGGGAGATTTAGATGGTTCAAAATTTCACGCAAGGAATTACCTTCAAGTTAAAAAACAAGCACGTGCAGTAGAAATGTTTCGGACAAATCTGGAAGGGCTCCTATTCAAGCTAGAACAAGCAACAGCAGTTAAGGATGTATCTCAAATCATGACTGGAATTGCCCAATCTTTATCGACATTAAAAACTCAGCTTTCTGTACCACAAATGACAGAAATAATGAGTCAAATTGATATTGATATGGAAGAATTTGCTGTAACTGCTGATATTGCAACAGAAGGCATGGATAGTATCAGCATCGATACTGCTGTAACAGATTCAGATGTAAATGAAGTTTTAGGGGAAATAGATGCTGAAATCCAGGTAGAGATGGGTGTAGCATTACCTAGTACAGCAGAAGGGGCTTCAGATGAAAAGATAGCCGAATTAGAGAAAGAATTAAATCGCTTGAAATCTGATCAATAAATTCATTTTTTTGTTCTTCGCTTTCATTTAATCACAATTTTTTCAAAAAAGTAATATACTATTGATTAAACTTAAAAATATATTAAACAATTATAGATTTAATAAAATTAAATTTCGCGCATAATTTCTATCCTACAGTTAAATATAATATTAACATATTAACCCAAATAACTCCAAACTGAGTGATATATAATGAGTAATAACTCAACTACGACACAAATAAGCTTTAAAGTTATTATTATAGGTCCAGGAGCTGTAGGAAAAACCAGTTTACTTAATAGGTTCGTACATAATGAATTTTCTTTGAAATATAAATTAACTATTGGCGTAGATTTCTTAACTAAAATAATAGAGTATGAACCTGGAAAATCCGTCAAGCTCCATATATGGGATATAGGAGGACAAGAAAAATTTAAATTTCTACATCGTAGTTTTTATGAAGGTGCATATGGAGCATTGGTTGTATTTGATCTTTCTAGACATCAAACCTTTTCAAGTATGAAAGAATGGCTTTCAGAAATGAGAAGTATAGTAATTAACGATATCCCTAGTGTAATCATTGGGAATAAATCTGATTTAATACCTGAAATTGGTTATATAATAGATAAGAGAGAAGTGGAAGAATTTGCTAAAAAGCAAGATTGCCTTTATGTTGAAACCTCAGCTAAAACTGGAGAGAATGTTGAAAAAGCATTTATTGAAATTACGCATCGTATGGTAAAGAAAATGGGAAAATTGGTAAGCAAAAGTAAAGAGGAATTATAACAACCTTCATATTTTTATATAATTTCCTCCTTTTCTATAAATTAACTCAAACCTATTTCTTCGCAAAATTATTAAAAGATTTATGTCTATTTTAATCTTATTCTACAAATCAAATAAATGTAAAAATTAGTGATAATCATGTTTTTACCAGAATTAATAACCATTGGAAGTAATACTTTAGACGTTATAATTGATATTGACGATATATTACGTTTTGAATTAATGGATAGAGATATTATAAAAAAGTATACTGCCATTGAATATTCTCGTAAGTTGAATGTTAAAAACGTCAGATTTGTACCTGGAGGGTCAGGTGCTAATATTGCAGCAAATTGTTCCATGTTGGGGTTAAAAAGTTCATACATTGGTGTAATGGGAAATGACTTTTCCGCAGAAATTTGTTTAACTGACCTAAGGAAACGTGGTGTAGATCTTTCTCACGTAATACAAACTGAAAGAGACACTACAGCGTTGTCAATTATACTAAGAACTCCATGGGGGAAAGATCGTAGTATTCTTGCTTATAAGGGCGCTAATAATCTATTGAATCCGTCAGATATTAATGAAGAATTATTTAATAATATCAGAGCATTCGCTTGGACTTCATTAACTACTGATGAGGCTTGTAAAGCTATAGAAAAAGCAATTACATTAACAAAAAATAAAGGAGGTATGGTTTTTGCGGCTCCAAGTATGTCAATTATTAAAAATAATTCTACCTGGGCAAAAATCTTGATTTCTAATTCTGATGTAGTGTCAATGAATTTAGAAGAAGCCCAAGAATTTACCGGTGAAAATAAGAAAACACTAATGATTAAAAGTTTCTTGGATATGGGAATTAAATTAATTTCAATAACCGATGGTCCAAATGGATCAATTATTTCCGATGGAAAAATTATTATTAATAGTGGAGTTTATAGTGCAGGTAAAGTTGAGGATACTACTGGTGCTGGTGATGCTTTCCTAACAGGAATCTTAATCTCTCGTCTAAATAATTTCTCACTTGAAAAAACGTCAAAATTGGCTACTGCTATGTCTTATTTAGAGTGTTTGGAGGTAGGTGTCCGAGAAGGATTACCCCAAAGTGTAAAAGAGCTTGAGAAATTTGTAAATGAAAATACCATAAAGCAGGTCATATCTGAAATTGTGGAATAAAGCAGATTCATTAAGAATCATTAAATTTTAATTTTAAAAAATATTCTTATTATTATTCTAATTATTAAGAATGCGCTCTTAGTATAGTGGTAAGTATGCCAGGTTGCCAACCTGGCGACCCGGGTTCAATTCCCGGAGGGCGCATATCTTTCACTTTACTTTTTAGAGGATATTATTCTTGGAAGAAATAAGGGAATTATATGAAAAATTAAACACTGCTTCCGAGAAAGAACGGGAAGAGCTCTGGAAAATTATTATAGAAAAAAAACAGAATTCTATTTAATAAAAGAAGGGATAAATTGAATAAAATTTTAAAAAAATAGATAATATTTTAACTTATTAACTTAATAAAAAGAGGCCTAAAAATGAGTATAGATATATCAGATGGAATTGATAGTGGTAATTTAACTATTAAAGTTTTAACAACGAATACAACTCTTTCGACTTTATTGACCGATGAAAAATTTGAAGGAAAAGTAATGCAACCCCATACTAATGCAAGTAAATATTTAGCAGAACATGGTCTTGCTATGAGTATCGAAATAAAACAAGGAGAAGAGATAAAGAAATATCTTTTAGATGCAGGAGGACCAAGAAATTCTATAATTCCTAACGCAGAAGCAATGGGAATAGATTTCAAGGATTATGATAAGTTGATCTTAAGTCACGGGCATATAGATCATTTTGGGGGTTTGATGAATGTACTTCCTAAACTTAAAGAAGGATGTGAGATAATTTTAACTCCTAATTCTTTTAATCAAAATACAATTTTAGTTCCAAAAGCAAATCAAGAGTTTTATTCTCCAGAAGAATTAACAGAGAGATTTCGTGAATTGCAGAAAGAAAATGCTTTTATTTTTAATATAAAGTTACCCTCAATGAATAGAACATTAATTGAAAACATAGTTACTCAAAATAAACTTAAAATTGTAGAGACTCAAAAACCAATTAAATTAACTGAAGGGATTACTACTAGTGGAGAAATTGAAATTTTTGATGAGAATGAACTTACTAAAGGGATTTATTTAATGAAAAGCAGAAAAGAATTTGAAAAAAATACCTTTAGAGACGAAATTTCAATCTATATTAACGTTAAGGATAAAGGGCTTGTAGTGATTTCAGGATGTGGACACACAGGAATTATAAATACAATTAAACATGGAAAAAAGTTAACAGGAATTAACAAAATTTATGCTATTATTGGTGGATTTCATAAGGAATGGGAAAAAACGGAAGATATTGAAGAATCAGTTCGAATTATTGAAGAATTAAATCCTGAAATAACATGTGGAATGCATTGTACTGGATTTGAATTTAACAAGATAATGACCCGACATCCATCTCATACCTTAGGGATAGTTGGCACAGAATTTCATTTATAATTTTTTTTTTAATTATATTTTATTTCCAATAAACGTAAATTGAATAAGATTCAAGTGAGAAAATGGTAAATCTTGATTATAATATAATTATTGAAATTTTTGAAAGTGATGGTAATTGCACTCATCATAAAGTAGGTGAAAAATTCAAATATCCAGAAGATAGAGGTAAAATTTGCCATTGGTTATTAGATAGTATGAATTCAATGATCCGTGTCCTTAAATATGGTGGTACTCTTCCTTGGACTTATAGTGATACAGTTTATGAGAAAAAAAATGATCCACTTGGAATTACAACAGAATTTGTACGATGTCCAGATCCTACAGCTAGAGTCGTCGCAAAAATTACACGAATCCCAAGTTTAAATGAATAATTAATCTGTCCAGAAGTTTTTAGATAGATTTCGTCGTTTATTCCAAAGTTCATTTTTTCCAGAAAAACCTATTATACCAGCACCTTTATCGGCATCTTTGATTTGCCACATTCCACTCACAGCTCCAGTTAATGCTCCGGACAATACCTCGAATCCTTGTGCAGTATACAAATCACATTCAACTCCACGATTAATTATAAATTTTAATTGACGCATACCTTGCTGATTCTTCGAAACTAAAACTTCCAGCAGTTTTTCGACCTCTAAATCTAGTTGATCATCTGGAACAACACGATTCCATAAATTCCACTCAACTGCCTTTTTTGCCGAATGCAAGGCGCCTATTAAATTTATTTCTTTTGCCCGACGTCTGCCTATTAGTCTTGCCAAGCGTGTAGTGCCCCCCCAACCGGGAGTAATGCCAACATCGACTTCAGGCATACCCCATTTTGCTCTCTCTGTAGCAATAACAAAATCGCATGCCATTGTAATTTCCAGACCACCTCCAACAGCATAACCATCCACAGCAGCAATCGTTATTTTATCCAATTCTTCTAACTGATTTGCCATATTTTGATAATACCGAACACGGCGAGTAATATCGTTTGCATTACCCCAATTCATCATTTCATTGATATCGTCACCTACACTAAAATTATCCCCTGCGCCCTTTATTACAAGGAATTTAATTTTTATTGACTTGCGAATTTCTTCAATTGCATATACAATCTCGTCTGAGAGCTGCATACTTAGAGCATTCAATACTTTCGGCCTATTGAGGGTAATCCATACTACATTTTCTTTTTCTTCAAATAATAGTTGTTCAAATTTCATAAATTAAGTTTCAATCATATAGTTATTAAAGGTTTTTAATACCAACTAAATTTCAATGCATTAAAGTGATATTTCTCAGAAACTATTGAGGACTTCTCTTGGTATATATAAAACAACGTGAAATCCACATTTCACGAAGAGGTTTATTGATTATTTGAAATATTTGACTTTTTATAGAATTTTGATTTTAACTTAAGAGGATAAAAGCTTAGATTTAATCTTATAATAATCTAAGTAAGTCTGTCACTCCACTAATACTGGGAACATCGATTTTAAAATAGTTTTTGACAATATCTATTAAAAATGACAAATACGATTTATTTATTTTTTCATCATGTTTTTCTGAGATATATTCAATAATTACTTTAGATGTTAAACCTTTCCCTTCTTTCTGTTGTATAAGCTCAGCTATTGTATTTGAAAATTCATAGGCTTTTTTTATTTCATTCCTTAGTATGATTACTCCTGCCATCAAATCATATTCTGATAAAAATTTATGAACCATTTCCTTTTCAAAATCTAATTTTTTTGGATTTATAATTTTTTCATTATCTCTGATAATTTCACGATTCTTAAAGACAAGACGATCTTTATAATTATTCTCCTTAGATTTATATTCTTCTTCTGATAGAATTACTAAATCAAATTCAAATATATTATCCATTATAGCTTTAAAAAAATTAATTATATGATTATATAGAAATTCTTGATCTGAAATTATAATTACTTTCTTGCCTAAAAAAATGGTTTTAATAACATTTACCATTAAAAGTTCTGGAATATTTAGCCTAATTAAATCGAATTTAATCGTTTCTGTTTCTGGTTTGATTGGCTGATCTGGGGCTGTACTTTCTGGGAGTTCTATTTTAAAATCAGCTACTAAGCAATCTCTCACTGTTAAATTTTTATCCACATATGCAATAAATGAATGTTCACAAATCATTCCCGCTGCAATATTGATAGCTAGAAGCCCTTTTGAAACATTTTTTGTAGCATCATCTGCAATCTCTATTTGTTCCCATTTTGAGCAAATTGGGCAACGAATTCGAAGCTTCGCCATATTTAGGAAAATTTTATTTAAATGAATAATAACAATAATGAAAAACTGTTCTAATACATCCTTATTTTTATATATATCAAATGTTGTATTATTACTTTATAAATTTGCTCTACAATATGAGGCAAATAAAAAACAGAGTATATTTAATATCTTTTAACTCGACCGTAATTTTTTTCTATAAGGTTAGCAATAAGCAGACAAAATATCGCACTTAGAATTTCTGCCATTAAAAAAGCTATAGTATTATCAAAGAACGTAATAGAGATTAAAAAAACGATAAAGAAAAAGAAACTAAAAAAGATGAAAATTATTAGTAACGATTTAGTTATTGGAACACTTAAAAATCTCTTAATAATTGAGCTTTTGATTTTAGATTTAAGAAATCTAGTCCTCAATTTTTCTCTTCTCTCAATTTGAGCATAACTTTCAAAAATAATTACACTTGCATAGAAAATTGCCACCCAAATACCAATTGGGATCAAAACTACAATGATATGGTTGCCCATTGCCAATAAATATTGACCTATAAATATAAAGAATAATTGAAACATTCCACTCATTCCCAGTAACAATAATCCACTTCCGAAGTATTCCTTTGATGACCAACGAATTCTTATCGGCATACCAATCTTTTTTTAATTGTATTTTAGTGGGCCCGGCGCGATTTGAACGCACGACCTTCCGCACGTCAAGCGGACGTCATTTCGGGGTTATTCCATACCGAGCTAGACCACGGGCCCAAACTTTGAAAATTAAAATTTATTTGTATTAATTTGTGGTATTAAAAATAAATATTTTATTAAAATAAGTAGATTCTATGAACTACATTATTAAGACTTAATAAAATAAAAATATTTAAAAAAATGTAAAATTACTCTTTAAAATTTTTTCTCTCTTAAAGCTTTTATCATTGGTAAATCATTTCCAGAAAGAATTTCTAACATTGCTCCTCCTGCAGTCGAGATAAATGAAACATCGTCTGCCTTACCTGCCATTGAGGCAGCAGCACCCATTTCTCCACCACCTATTATTGTAAGTGCTTTATTTTTCTTTGTAGCGTTTACCATTGTATTTACAATTTCATTTGTAGCTTTTCTAAAAACTTCTTTCTCAAAAATTCCAGGTGGACCATTTGCAACAATAGTTTTACATTTCATAAGGATTTCATTAAATTTATCAACTGTTTTTTGCCCAATATCCCCCGTTGTTGTATTGTAGGTACCTGCTTCATCTATTCCTATTGTTTTTCTATTACCATTATCATCGATAATTAAGTCTACTGGTAGAATTATCTTATCTTTATATTTCTCATATGTATCAATTATCATATCTTTATTAGC
>JBHLRA010000024.1:0-1508 GCA_048883045.1 Candidatus Thorarchaeota archaeon
CTACCTACTTTTTGGCTCAATTTTCCATTACTTTAGGAGCATTACTAATTGTATTACCATAAAAAATGTTTATTAAAATATCCATTCTTTTTTTTTCATTTGACATTTATCTATGTAAAAAAATTTTTAATTTAGCAATAACTTAATGGTAGTATCATAGGATTCAAAAATAAAATGCCTCAATAGCTCAGCTGGTAGAGCGTTGCCTTGGTATTAAGAAAAAAAACTATAAGCAAAAAGGCAAAGGTCGGGGGATCATAGCCCCCTTGGGGCTCCATTTAAATAAAAGCGCCGGTGTGGCTTAGCTGGTTATAGCGCCAGACTCATAATCCTACTGAAAAAATGGGTCAGACTGGATGTATTCTGGAGGTCGAGGGCTCGAATCCCTCCACCGGCATTCTTGTTTTAGAAATTCGAATTTAAAATGAAGAATTTGAGGAACAATATTATATTTACGATAGATTTAATATTCAAAAGCAAAAGTTCCCATTTTCGATAATAATCTTGGTTGAACCATCTTTATAGGTGATTTTAATCGTAGGATCATAAAATAAGAAATCTCTATGAGTTTTTGAATTGTTTTGTCCACCATCCATATCAAGATTATACCCAAATGCAATATGAGCTGTTTTAAGAGCTTTTTCATCTTCGAGCAATATTCCACTTAATTTAGCGCCAGGATTTAAGCCAATTCCCAATTCTCCGATAATACTTGCTTCTTCATCTACTTTCAACAATCTATCAACTCTTTTGATTAGACTTTTATCATTGCTTTCAAGTTGAACAATTTTACCATTTTTAACAGTAATTTTCAAAGGTTTCTTTACTTTACCTATATCTCCAATTGAACCATCACATACAATAACTCCATTCCCTTGAGACTCAATAGGTGCGCACCATATTTCACCACAGGGAAGATTGGCGAGTAATGGATCCTCCTTTATTTGAGTATCTGTCGAAAATCCACGATCTTCAATATACAAAACAATATCTGTTCCACCTGGTGCTGAAATATTTGCAATTTTAGCGTCTTCTAATAATTCAATCAATTGGTTAGCTTTATGGTCCATAGAATTATAATCAATATTCATAGGTCCTTTAATCATCATTGCTTCTGTAATTCCTGGTCCATGTCCTAATCGAATTGATTTAGTATCAAGAATCATCTCCAACCATTCAACTCTAAATGGAGTTTCTTCACCAAATCCTTTAATCGCATTAATTATTATCGTTTTTCCATTAGAAAGGTCTTTCATTTCTTTTGGTACTTTTGATAAAGGGCGTTCTTTTTCGGGCAAATTATAAATAGTTGCTGAAGCACCATAATTAAGAGCCGCCTTGTAAAATGCTTCTCCAATTTTTTTTGTATATTTATCTGTCACTACTAAAACGGAATCATCCTGATTTAAATTCATTACATGAATCATCGCATTTTGGGCAGAATTTATCATCATTTGGAATTTGTTCATTGTGATCTTTTAATTCTCTGTAATAAAAACTTTAGAAGT
>JBHLRA010000024.1:1608-17009 GCA_048883045.1 Candidatus Thorarchaeota archaeon
AAGGGGATTAAGGTTTTTAGTGTCACTGAAGTAAAGCAAGGAAAATATGAAGAAATGCTTAAACGGATAACAGAAATGCAATTAGCATATTCTGAAATTAAGGGCTTTAAATACAAGGTGGAAACTTATCTAACTGGTGTAGATGCGATGCCTATGGTTGGTTTAAGAATGCCCGAGCTTTAAATTTCGTAATGAAAATATAAGTTAATTTTTTTAAATTTTATTTTTTTATTTTGGATTTTTGCCATCCAATACGAATTCTCCTTTTCTAATTAATACTTTGGTTGAATTATCTTTAAAAGTAACTTCTATTGTTGGTTTATAGAACAGAAAATCTCTATGCGTTAAGGAGTTGTTCTGCCCACCATCCAAGTCGGTATTATTACCAAAGGCAATATGAGCAGTATTAAGAGCTTTTTCATCCTCCAGCAATATACCACTTAATTTAGCACCTGGATTTAGACCTATGCCCAATTCACCAATTCTGCTAGCTTCCTCATCAATGCTTATCAATCTTTCAACTTCCTTAATTAAGTCTTGATCTTTACTTTCAAGATTAGTGATTTTACCATTTTTTACTGTAATTTTTAAAGGTTTCATAACCTTACCAATATCTCCAATCGAACCATCACAAACAATTATTCCATCTCCTTTAGATTCCACTGGACCACACCAAATTTCGCCGCATGGAAGATTGGCAAAATATGGTACCGTTGTTATTTGTACGTCTGTAGAAAATCCTCTGTTTTCAATATCTAATACAATATCTGTTCCACCTGGAGCTGTAACATGTGCAATTTTAGCGTTTTCAAATTTTTTTTTCATTATATTTGCAGTTTTAACCATCAGTTCATAATCAATATTCATCGGTCCTTCAATCATCATGGCATTAGTAATACCCGCACCATGACCTAGTCGAATTCGTTCAGTAGCAAGTATTTTTTTTACCCATTTCACTCTAAAAGGGGTTTCATCGCTCAAACCTTTAAAGGCATTAATTATTACGGTTTTATTTTTTGTTAATTCATTCAGTTGTTCGGGTATTTCTATCAAAGGTCTATCTTTTTCATTCAAAAAATATGAATCTACCGAACAACCATAATCAAGAGCGGCATTCTGAAAAGCTTCCCCTACGTCTTTAGTATCTTCATCAGATACGACTAATACTTTGTCTGTTGTATTTAAATTTAATACATGAATCATTGCTTGTTGAGCAGACGTAATCATTTCATCAAAATTAACCATTTTCACTAATACCAAAAGAAATTTTATAAAGATAAAAATTATTTCCTATTGAAAAAATTACCTATACATTATTTTTCATTTTTATTTTTGCGTTTCCAGTACACACGATTCATAAGGAGAGGATTTAGTTTGATAGCTCCTGGTTTCGGACATTCGTTTACACAAGTACCACAGTACCAGCATTCTGTTGGAAAGAGTACAATAGGAGGTCTTTTATTTTCCGGATTTGGAATAAATATATCAACTTGACATACTTCTATACATTTATTACAGCCAATACAAATTTTTGGGTTAAAAGTTATTGGATTAGTAATTCCAAAATCTGGAAATGCATATGCTTTTTCATTCATTATGTATTCCTCCTATTTATGTATTTTTTATTAAAAAGCTCATAATTGTCTTTAAGAGAACCATAGTAATCAGTATCCATTTCGCTTACTTTTACATTGTTATTCACAAGTTTTACTGTAATAAATTTGTGCCATTTAGGGGGATCCAATTCTGGATAATCAGATCTAAAAAAATGTAAATATTTAGAACTTGCTTTTCTTGCTAAACAAGCATGAATAACTATTTTAGCATTTATAAGTATATTCAAAACCTCTAAAGAGCGAATTAATTCATGAGGATTTCGAGCATACAGTTTTGACGCCTCATTCTTTTCCATATCTTCCAATAATTTTAATCCAATATTCAACAATTCATTACTCTTAACCTCGCCACAATAGTTCTGCATTATTCTCGAAATATGCATGTTTAATTCCTTCCAACCGATTCCATTATTTCGGTTTACAAGAAAATATATTCGAGCTCTTTCAGTAGCAATCTGATTATAATCTATAGTTATTTCAGAGGAATTAACTGCATAATCTGCAGCATGTCTTCCAGCATAATAACCTGTGGCAGCGGCATGCCCATTACAATCGGCTGCAAACAATTGATCTCCAGCAGCAAAAAGACCCTCTAAATTTGTTCTTAGTTTCCAATCATTCAATATCCCGCCAGGAAGTCCAAAAAGTTGTCTTTCTCTGGGGAGAAAAGAAGCTGAAGTCCATCCTTCTCCATAACTCTGAAGTAAATCTCTATTAGGATTAAACCCTGCATTAGAATAGCTTTGTAGAATCGGAATCTTAGACTTTCCTTCCTCTCCAACCATTAAGCCCCAAATAGCTTTTCGCTCAAGTTCAGGCATACTTGGTAAATCAGCATAAAAAGGTAACTTAAAACCTCTTTCTAGTAGTTGTTCTACTGGAAGAGTATCAGGCCCTTGAAATTCATATAGATGGAAATCAGATTCACCTCCACCTTTTAGAAAAAATTTTTGACCTGGGGCAGGATAGTATCTTTGAGAAATTTTAGTTAGAATATTTCCATCTCGATCAATCCAGGGTATTTCTCTGCCTTTTGCATCAACCATATTGCATGCATACCAAGTATTATGGGTATTACCAGTCCCATATGGAGGATAACTACGTTCACCTGACCATTGTCCTCTAATAGATCTTTCCATTAAAGTAAATTCAACACCAGCTTTCCAAGCCATCGCATGCCCATCCCCATTACACTGAGGTGGACGAAATTCAGAAATTCCTGGTAGTGCAGCTGAAAAAAGCCAAATCCGATTTGGGCGTGCCATACAAAGTATAGTAGCTTTAGATTTAAAGATAAAAAACTCACCTGTCCGCCCATTTACTCCTGTTGCTCCGACAACTCTAGCACCTTGTCTACCTCCTTCCGTTAGTAGTCTTGTCGCCATTGTTCTATCAAAAATTTCTACACCAAGTCTTTTACATTCTTTATAAAGAGCAGGTTTAAAAGTTGTTCCCCATACACGTAAAGTAAATTTATTTTTATAATCGTAAGCAAACAAAAATTTGGTTTTTTCATCTCTAAACTCAGCTTTTTTAAACTCATCTTCAAGATCCCTGATTTTTCCTCCCATTTTTTCTAAGTCCAAGAGTCTATCATAGCCCTCTCTACACTCAATATAATGCGAAATTCCATTATTATACCCATTATGATCTTTTATCATTGCTAGGGTTAGTTCTTCAGGGGTAATAAGAGAACATGGATTAGTTGCTGCTGATTCCCAATGATCACATCCCGATCCACCCGCACCACTCCTGATTGTTGCTCCTTTTTCAACTAATACTACTTTTGCACCTTTTTTTGCTGCTGCTATAGCTGCCCAGCATCCTGCTATACCTCCCCCTAAAATTAAGATATCTGCGTTCGCTTGTTTTTCTTGATCCCATTTTATTGGATATGGCCATTCCAGTTTGAAAAAATGTTGATCTTGCATTTAATATATTCCCAACTTAATTATTCTTTAACTATTGTGCCTCCAGCTCTTTGTTTTGCTCTTTCCTCAAATGAACTTTGGAAGCCTGGGTTATAATTCATATATTTTGGGATAGGATATCTTAAACCAGCTTTATGCGTCTTTTCTAATCCATCTAAGACAATTTCCAATTTATTTTTAGGAATTGAGAACAAAATTTCCGTATCTTCGGCTCCACCCCACACTCTATCACCATTTCCTAAGATAACGAACTGAGGCTCATTTGTTTGGTATGGTTTAATAACTCCTTCATGACATGAGGCACCTCGCCCTGCTGATGTAAATTCAAGAACTCCACCTTTATGAAAAAGATAGCCTTGGATTAATCTCATAGCTTGTGCAGGATTGCAATAAATTTGAACGACATCCGGTTCAATTTTTGTTCTTGTTAAAGGTGAAATAATAATTCCTGAATATTTTTCCTTTAATAGATACATTTTTTCTCGCCATTTTTTAGATGTCTCAATGTCCTTTGCGTAGAGTCCAACACTGAACTGATTAGCAAAATTTTCCCCTTCTTTTGTGAAAGGATCCCACCCATATATATATCTTGCCAATTTACATGAACAATCTTCTTCAGTCATAGCCATTGTCCACCCATAGCTTCGAACCATTTTAAAGGTCTGACATATAAAAGTTTGAATTTTCAAATCAGATTTTGGTCTTTTATAATTTTTAAAGATTTCTGATTTATCTTTTATAAATTTAATCGCAATTGGAAATGTTGAAGGGCGTAAAAATTCCTCAAATTTCTTACCAATGATCCAATATTTTTCTAGATCTTCACTCATTTTACTTGCTCATTAATTTATTTAGTTTATGAAATTTTCTTTCGATTAAAAACTAGTCTGAAACTAAAAGATTTTTTATGGCAAAATCTTAAATAAACTTGTTATGAAAAGGATTAATTCTGAAAAGATTAGTTCAAAAGAGATGGCAATTTTAGATAATAATTCAGAATGGCTTGGAATACCTAAAAGTCACTTAATGGAATGTGCAGGTTACTCTGTTGCAAAGAAAATTATCAATCGCAAGTATTTAGGAACAAATGATAAAGTAGCTATTTTTTGTGGAACAGGAAACAATGGAGGAGATGGATTCGTTGTTGCTAGACACTTAAGCTCTTATGGTGTAAAGGTTTTGGTTATTTTAGTTGGTGATCCAGGAAAAATTCGCACTGAGGAGGCTAAATTGAACTGGAACATAATTTATAATAATCTCACCTATTCTGTTGATATAGAAATAATAAAAGATTCCAAAGAATTAGTGAAAATAAAAAGAATTATTAATAAAGATAAGAATTTTGCAGTAATTGTTGATGGGTTGCTAGGGACCGGGGTAGAAGGTAAAATCAGAGAACCTATAGCTTCTGCAATAGACTTAATAAACGATATTAAAAAGGAAGATAATGAAAGCATTACAGTAGTTTCCATTGATGTCCCATCAGGATTAGAACCCAATAGTGGAAGTGTATCTGATAAAGCAGTTAAAGCAGATCTAGTAATTACATTTCATAATACTAAAAAGGGATTATCTTGTAGCAGTGCTTACATAAATGAAATCATCGAAAGATCAATTGGTATTCCTCCAGAAGCCAGCTTATTTGTTGGAAAAGGAGATCTGATACAAACCTCAAAAAGAAGGATTAAAGATGTTCATAAAGGACAATTTGGCCGTATGCTTGTTATTGGAGGCTCTAAAGATTACTCTGGAGCCCCTGCATATTCCTCTCTCACAGGTATTAACTTTGGAATAGATTTAGTTATCACGTATGTTCCAGAAGTGGTTGGAGATGTTATAAGAAGTTATTCACCTAATATGATTGTAAGAACGAATCCCGGTAATTGGCTAAATATTGAATCATTTAATGAGATATCGGAATTGATCGAATGGTCTAATGCGATTGTAATTGGTCCTGGTTTAGGAAAAGAAAAAGAAACAAAAGAACTATTAATTAAACTTTTAGAGAAAATGAATACTGAGAATAAGAATTATGTTCTTGATGCTGATGCTTTAAAATTGGTGAAGGGAAATCTTGATTTATTAAAAAACAAGAATGTGATACTAACACCCCATAAAGGAGAACTAAAAATCATGACTGGGATTGAATTGCCCGTATATGACGAAATTGATGAAAGAAAAAAGGTAATTTTAAATTTAGCTCAGGAACTTGGAGTAACTCTTCTTATTAAAGGTCCTTATGATTATATAAGCGATGGAAAGAATATAAAAATTAATCGTACTGGTTGTCCGGAGATGTCTATAGGTGGTACAGGTGATGTATTAGCTGGATTATGTGCATGTTTTTTAGCTACGGATAATACTATTTTTCAATCTGCATGTTCAGCAGCTTTTCTTAATGGTATAATAGGGGAATATTGTAAAGCTCATATAGGAGAGCGTTTTACAACAATGGATATGGTCAATAATATTAATAATGCAGTAAAAGAAATACTTAATATTTAAATTTTTATAAAACGATAACTGTATATTTAGAGATGTCAGAATGTGCATATTTGGTAAAATAAAGATTTATTTATACGTAATCTATTATATTATTATTAACTTAGTGATATGTGAAAACTTAAGTTGAGGTTTCAGAATTTCTTATAATACTATATTTCAACAAATGGGAGATTGATAAAAATGCCACAACTTTTTTTAATTAATCCTGATGGTACTACCACTGAAATGACTAGTGAGGGACCTATAAAAGATATATTAAAGACGGATGAGTGTTATGTACTCGTTGCTGATGATGTAAGGAAAGTATATTTATGGAAAGGTCTTAAAAGTAGTGTAAGGTCAAAATTTATTGGTGCTAAGAGGTCTCAGGAAATCCGAGGTCAAGTTGGAATGCATTATGGTGTTGTTCCGCTTGATGAGGGTGAGGAAGATCCCGAATTTCTTAAGCTAATTGGTGGACATACTGAAGCTGGCATTGCAAAGGAAATAAAAGCAGAAAAGATTGCAGCCCCAAATGTACATCCATTACGAGAAAAGAATATTTTCGGTGCTCCAAAACCTGCTGAAGGTATGAATATAGCAGGAAGCAAGGATCGAGCTGCTCAAAATGTTGGTCCTTTGTATAGGGGTGAAGAATCTATGACTGATCTTGTGCAAGACCAGACTCAAGTAGATTTTCAACAAGTAATGCAGAGATTAGAAGAAATACAAATCCCAGAGGGTTTTGAGAGAGAATTAATTATAATTGGTAATCACGCATATTCTATTGTTGAAAAAGTACAACAGTTTCTAGGAGAAAAACAAGTAACAAAAGAAATTTCAAAGGTTGGGTCAATTCCTGAAGGAATATTCTTTGCTGCTGAATACTCTCCAAGAATTTTAACAGAGAATGGGAAAATTATTGCGATAGAATTTCTAAAACGTACTGGAGAAATACCCAAACCAACCCAGGTAAAATCTAAAAGAGAGATGTTAAAGGATCAAATTAAAGAACAATTAGGTTCAAAGTAAAAGAAAATAAATTCCATCAACTTGATTCTTTAAATGTTCCAATATTTCTTGAGAAATATAAATTTTTAAGTTTAAACTTTTTAGATAATATTAATTGAAATAAATATTTATCTACCATAAAGAATGTCAGATTTAACACCAAAGGAAGCACGTGATTTATCTAATTTCCTTGGAAGTATTACAGAATATTCAGAACTTGAAGCCTTAGCACTTATTACGCGTGAAGGGTTAAGATTAGCTTTCAGTGCAATCCCAGGATATAATTTAGATCCTGATCTCTTTTCAAGCCTTAGTGCTGTAGTAGTTCAATCAGGAAATGATGCTGTAGAAGCATTAGGATACAAAAATATGCTTGAAGTAGTATTGCGTGGTGATAATGGATTTATTATCTTAAGTGCTGCTGGAAGATTTTTTTTAATGGGAGCCTCAAGGCAAACTGCAGATCTGGGAAAGATCGTGAAAGTATTCAGATATTACAGTTCAGAGATAGCGAAAAGGTATCCAATAATTTAATTAAAATCAAATATTTATTCAATAAAGTAAATTCTTATAAGAATTAAAATTTTTGATAAAAATTTTGATACTTTCTTTCGTTTTTTTCCTACACTTAATATTTTTTGTTAAATTTTAATATAAAGACAATTATGTTTATATTAATATCAAATCTTAATACGATTTTACACTGATATTAGATTATCATTTATAAGAAAAATAGATAATATTTGATAGAAATTTTAAGCTTAGACATCTATATTATATTAAAAAAGTTAAGTAAATATTAAATTATAATTATGACAGAAAAAGCTGAGATAAAACTTTTTGTTGATGCTAATAGTGAAATTAAAGATAAAGTTAGAATTTGTCAATCAAATGCAGATATATTAGGAGTAAAAAGTGGAGATTCTATAGAAATTTTAAATCTTGATAATAATTTAAAAAAAGTCGCTAAAGTAGAAATCTCTAATTCAGTTTTAGATTTTGCAGGCCAATTTTCAAAAAATTTACTTGATGAATTGCAATTTTCCGGAGTTGAATTAACAGTTCGTCCTACTAGTGCTGGAACAAAAATCACACCTACATTACAAGTCCCAAAAATTCCAGTTACCCCTCAACCGACACCTCAGCCTACACCTGCTCCTCAACCTGTTTCAATACCTATGCCTCAACCCACACCCGCGCCTAGCCCACCACCTTCATTGTCATCATTGCCTTCACCACCTCCTACACCTGCTCCTCAACCAACTTCAATGCCTACGCCTCAACCTACACCTGCTCCTCAACCTACTTCAATACCTACGCCTCAACCTGCACCTGCACCTTCACTCACATCTTTACCATCTCGTCGTCCCCCTCCTATGGAAGTACCTAAACCTAGTTTAGCACAACCAATGATCGAACCAACTGCACCTGTAGAGCCATATCCCAATAGAATAGATGTTAGTACGCTACAAAGTCAGAAAAATGGTATAATTCTTACACCAAAATTGGATAATAGTATAGAAGGTGGTCGAGTACAACTCAGTGCAGGTGTTCTTCAGCAATTAGGGCTTGGGCAAGGAATGCTTATTGGTTGGGAAGATCCTTTAACAAGATCAATGGGATCAGCAAGGATAGATGCTGCAAATATTAGTATGAATGAAATAAAAATGAGCATGGATACTTATGAAGATACAAATATCCAAGCAGATCAAATTGTTGTATATTCAACTGAACCTCCTATTCAAAAAGCCTCAGAATTAATGCTGGAAGTTCAATCCCAGCCAAATCTTATGGGATATGCCTTAGTGAGCCCAAGGACTCAATATTCTTTATCACTTGAAATGGATGATATTCTTGCGTTTGAAGATGAACTTACAGGAGCAATGGGTGCTGGGAAAGTCGAAATAGTAGAATCTGTACCGGATAATGCAATCGTTATAGATGCTGAAATTCTCGAAGCATCGGGAATAGGAAGCTTTGAAGTAAAAGTCTACAAAAACCAAAGAACTATAATTCCTTTACAAAGTATTTCCTTGGGTGTATCACCTATTTCCGGTGAAAATATGTGGGAGATAATTAGCACGGCTCGTGAAAATATAGAATCCATGAAAGCATGGATTTTAAATTATATTATCTTCAAGGGAATTAAACTTAGATGGTCGGCTGTAAATATTGCATGTTCAATTTTAAATACTGTTCCTGATTTAACTGGTGATATATTCGCTAGGGTTACTCAAAATACTACTTTATCTTTAAGTCCTGTTGGTCTAGTTCCTTTTAATGCTATTTTGGTTATTGATATAAGTCGTTCAATGATGGCGAGAGATGTTTTAGTTACTAATATTGCCCCTGCTATTGAAGGTATAAGAGCGGCAATGGAGTCTCGAGAAATCCAAGAGTTTTTAAAACACTTCAAGGATGGTATAAATATTCCACGAAGAATATCAGCAGCTTTTGCAGCAGTCCTTTTCTTAAGTGAAAAAGTTGGGAGAGGTTTTGGTGAAAAGGTTTCTGTTATCCGCTTTGCTGATGAAGCACAAATTCTCCCTTTCTCTAACGCTTTCTATATGGATTCAGCAAGTGGAAAAAAAGGAGTACTTGAAGACGCTGCTCGCATGATTGTTGATAGAATAGGTAATTCTTACGGACAAGCCACAAATATGGGTTCTGCTATGGTACAGGCTCACAATGTTTTGAGCGAATTCCAAAAAATAAATCCTGACCAGCCAACAATGATAGTTATTTTAACTGACGGTGTCCCTACTGATGGTGATGCTTTCTTCAATGAAATCAAGAAATTGGCAGACAATCCGAATGTCGTAGTTTACATCGTGGGATTAGGTAACCCAGATGACGAGTTGATGGCACGTGCAGCGACTTTATGTGGTGGAGAATATTTTAAGCCTGAAGATGCAGGTGAACTTCTAATTTGGTATTCTAAACGGGCAAGAGATTTAACAGTCAAAATGAAAGCACATAAAGATGAATTTTAGTCTTTGTTCTTTTTTTATATCATTTTTTATGTATTAATGTACTTTTGGTTTATTGTTTTATTGGGAAATATTATTAACAATAATTTTGATAGTAATTATAGGAAATTTTTAATCATGAATTTTAGTTAGAATTTTATAGCATTGAAATGATAATAAAATCAAAAGATTATCATAAAAAAAAAAAGATAAATGTACCGTGTTTATTTATGAAAGATGTAAAAATAATAACGATCGACAATCGAGGACGAATAGTCCTCCCATTAGTGACAAGAAAAAATCTTGGACTCACCACAAATTCTCAATTAATGTTAGTTAGCGATTCAGAAACAAAAGAGATTAGAATTACTCCTATTGGATTACGAGATGAAAGTAATTTGGTTAAAGTAAAAGTAGTGATAAAGGATATTCCAGGCGCATTGGCAAAATTACTAGATATTTTTGCCCAGGAAGCCATTAATTTAGTTTATAGTGAAGCGGTAATTGTTGAGCGTGGTGTGAGAGCGGAGTGGACTGCAATAACTGAAAATCCTAGCAATATCAACCAGTTAAAAAATATTTTAATGGAAAAGGGAGAAGCATTAGAAGTAGATTTTTCTCCCTTAGATTAAGTTTATATATTATTCACAAATGAATGAACTATAAAAAAGGTATTTTTGGTGGCTAAAAAGAAGAAAAAGGAAAAAAAGAAAAAAGCTCATGAAGCAAAAGAAAGCTCAGAGTCGATCCCAGAATACTCTTTAGATTCAGCATTTAGTTCCGCAAAGACCACAGAAACTACTCTACAAACTTTGTTAAAAGGAGTTTCTGAAGGACAAGGATTTGTAGTTAAAAGAGAAGATAGTGATTTAAAAATAACACCACAGTTAACTCATGAATCCCGTAGTAAAATAGCTGAAGCATATGTAATGGAGGATATTCCTTTAACTCAGAGAATTCGAGATAAAGAGAAGCACCGAGCTAAATTAGTTCCTGAAGAAAAAGAAAAAATCAAACCAACACCGCCTCCAGTTCCACCTAAGACTGAAACAAAAGCACCTAAAGAGAAAACCAAAAAACAAACTAAAGAAGAATCAACCCCTACTCCTTCAACTAAACGGGAGCCTTCTTTTATAAAAAAAGAAAGTATTTATCTTAAATTAACAGAATTCTTTGAAGGTCTAATTAATAGTTATAGTGAAAGTTATGATAGATGGGAGATGTCAATTTCTAATATTTTAGGTATTTTAAGGAAAATGCGGAAAATTACTAAGAAAAACACAGATGATTTGACAATAAGTATTTCAAATATTTTTAAAAAGATTGAAGCAGATTTAGACCAATTTAAGATTAAAAGAAATGAAATCGAGAGAGTTGCTGGAGTTGATATTGAACAGATGTCAGGTGAATTTAAGCGTGTAGTTGGGCTACTTGAATTACAAGTTAAAGAATATCGATTAAAGCGGATTACAGATGAATTTATCCATGAGTTAAAATATGTTTCATAGTAAATTTTTTTAATATGGAAAAGATTAATTAAAGATATTTTTTAAAATGACATCTGAAGTAAAGAATCATTTACGTCCCCTTATTATTGATATTGGAAGTCATAATTTTCGATTGGGATGGGCTGGAGATGATTTTCCTGATATAATATCTCCAAGTATTTATGTAGATAATTCCGATTACCTTTTTACATCAGATGTTATTAATGGTCTTGAAGATATCTTAATTACAGAAGAAGATACAGAAACACATCTATTTGGACATGATGCTTTAAATTATTCAAACATACTCAAGATTCATGAATTCAAGAAAGAGGGTAATCTCAATATATTTATGAAATATTTCTTCTTTCATTATAAAAAATTAGAAATCCCCGAAGAACACTACTTTAAACAACCAATAATTATTTTAACTCCTTTTTACATGTCAGATTTGGAAAAAACTAAATTACAAGATAACTTTTTTAATGTGTTTGATTTTCCGTCATTATTATTTTTATCTGAAAATCAGGGAATCTTAACCGCGTTGCGAAAAACGAGTGGTGTGGTCGTACAAATGGGTGAAACTAACACCAATATCACTTCATTTTTACACGGATTTTCAAATACAATGGCAAGAGAGATTTATCCAATATCTGGTAAAGATTTAACAAGATACCTTCTAAACTTGATTCTTACTAAAAGAAGCTCTCGAGAAGCAGTTTATCTTGATAAAAGTATAGCAAAGGAAATCAAAGATAAACTATCATTATGCATTTTAAATCCAGAAGGAGAATTAAAAAGAATTAAGGATGGTTTTACTAAATATAATAGAACAGTAGATTTACCGGATGGAAATTCTTTAGAAATTAATTCAGAAAGGTTCTTATGTGTAGAACCATTGTTTCAACCTTCTCTTATACATATTGATTATATGGGTTTAGGTGAGGCTATATCAAAAGTGATTCAGTTTTGGGATCGTGAAAACTGGGAAGATTTATTGCCAAATATCATCATTGTCGGAGGTGGTAGTCTTATTCCAGGATTAGATAAAAGGTTGAAAACTGAAATAAAACAATATTTTTCAGAAAGAATTAGGGAAAAAGTTGATGTAATTGCAGTTTCTGGAAGAGAAAATATCGGTTGGATTGGAGCATCTGTTTTATTCGCACAGGGTAAATTACAGAAAGGTTGGATTCAAAATCCAAGACATGAATCTTCTGAAAAAGATACAGAAGTGGAAGAATTAAATCACACAAATACCGAAATGCAATAAGAAGTGAGGTTTTATGTCTAAAGTTATCGATTTTAAACGTCAATTTTTAAAAGATTTCCAAAATAAAATTATTACCTCTCGGAAATTGTTATTTGCTGCAAACCATAAGTGGGCATCTAAGTTACTTGAAAATTTAACTTATGAAATCGAAAAGACTGACTGGTTAGACGCACAAAAAAAGCATCAATTAATTATGATCATATCAAATTCATGGTGGATATACATAAATTCTCTTGTAAAACATAAAGAAGGAGAAGTTGAAATAAGTTTGATTAGATATGTTGATGCCTACAAGAGATTTCTTTCATTTCTATCAAAATTAGATGATTTCTATTTATTTAATAATTTTTGTACGAATTTGCTTCAAGATTTTGTAAAAAGAGAGGATATTTCACAAAAAGGGATAACTAAATTTATTAATTCCTTTTCTGTAAAGCTTCATGAGAGGGAAGATTATCAAAAATTATTTGAAATTCAAATATTGCAAATATTTTTGAGAAAGTCAGTTGTACCATCAGAATATTTTAATTTAAGCATGGAAAGGTTAGGTAAAACTATATTTAATTTAGAACCAAGTAAAAGATCTTTGTTTCTCTATATTCTACTAGAAAGTGTATGCTTAAAATATAAATTAATGGAAGATTCTTCTGAATTTGTAAAAATAGTAAATAAAATATTAGTTAATCGACTTCCAGGTTATTTAAAAAATGAATTTAGTAATATAAGCAAAATTGCTATTAATGAAAGAAGTTTTAATATTATTTTAGTTGATCTAAAAGAGTTGATTTATTATTTAAATGAAATTGGTGAATATTCGTGGATTATTATTTTTATTCGTAGTATCTTCTCTAAAATTCAACAATACCAATCATATGGTGATGCTGTCACATATATAAGAAAATTTATTGATTTTTCAATAAATAGAAATCGTTTTGAAATGGCTTTTGACATTTACGATTTTCTGGAAGATTTATTTATATATAAATCAGATTTGTCTTATGACAATATATTAATAGAGTTATGGGTTGAAGCATGTAGAAAGTTTGTAGATATGAAAGAAAAAAAGTATTTACTTCAATCTTTAGAAAAACTAAACAACCATCTTAAATTACCAAAGACCAATACTGATATTTTTCATTATTTCTATACATGTAATATATTATGGCAATTCAAATCAATGTTTTTTTCCTTAGAACAGCGAGATTTTTGGAGAATGATGTTCTATCGGGCATTATTTGAAGAAAAAAATTTCCCACTCGCAGAAAAAATAATCCCTCATTTAGATAAGGAATTTAATAAAGTATTAAAAGATCTCGTGGGATTATATAATGAAATTGAACCCACAAAGAAAGAAATCTACAAATTTAATGAATCTAATAATAATTTGCATTTATTTGATGAAGATTTTACTATCAAACAAATGATTTTAAGAATCAATGCTACAGGGAGAATTTCCTATAGAATGGTCTCTGTTGATAATAAAATAATTGAAGGATATATTTCTGATGAATATTGGAATGATACTCAATTAATTGAAATTTACCATGAACTTTTCTATGAATTGGAGGACCGAAAGTTTCATTTCAATCTAAAAGAATTTGGTGAATTGCTCTACATATTTCTTCCAAAAATAATTCGAGATTTCTTTAAAGCATTTAAGATTGAAAGCTTGAATATTGTACCTCAAATCTATTTTATCTTGAACAATATGACCATTCCTTTTGATCTTATTTATGATAATAATTATTTCTTACTGAAATATTCAAGTGGATATAAAATCGGTGAAACTCCACTTGGAGGAGTGGTTTTTGAAGAAATTCTACAGGAGGATTCTCCAGAAACATCATTAAAGGAGTATAATGTTTTAATCATTGAATCTATTAATTCTCAAAATCCTTTAAAGTGGAATGAAAATATAAAACAGAAAGAACTAATTTATCCTTTCCAAGCGGGAGCAGATGAATTAAATTATTTAGTTAATTTCTTCAATGAAAGAGATGAAATTAACCAGATTTCCACGGTTATTGGAGCTAATTCTACACGCGAAAATATCTTATCGAATTTATCAAAGAGTATTTATCATATTATTATATTTGTAGGGAATATTTTCTACTCCAGATGGAACCCAGAGAATAGTTTTTTCCTTACAAATGATAATCAAATTATAACTTTTTATGAAATTAATAGGATATTAAGCAAAAATACTACAAATATTCACCCATTTATTTTCTTTAATTCCCAAGTTTATGATATTGATGGGAAAAAACTGAGGAATACATTAACGACCTTTGGGGAAATTGTGTCTCAATTTGATTATAATAATATTACGGGAATTGTATCAAAGAATTATCCTATTTTTAATGATGATACAAAGCAAATTATTTCAAATTTCTTTATCAATTTCTTTAATAAAATTAGTCAAGGAGTATCACTTTTAAAGGCACGTCAGCAATCTATAGCAAGCAAAATTGAAAAACTTATTGAAGAACAAATCATAGATTCAACTAAGGATATAGGCACTAAACATATAGATTTACGAAGTAGTTTAGCAATTTCAAGTTATCTACTTTTTGGATATCCTTGGAGAAAAATATCATCTTAAATTATGACTTTCTTTTAGTATATACCAA
>JBHLRA010000024.1:17109-21605 GCA_048883045.1 Candidatus Thorarchaeota archaeon
CCTGTTCTTTTAATAACCAATGACAGAAGCACAATTCCAAAAGAATTTTTATCTGTGTATGACGAATTAAAAAATGTTCAAGGGATTAGTATTGTAAATAATCCGAATGTCAGATTTCTATTAGTTTTTAATACTGAACAAGCAATTTATTCTGGAGGATCGTTAGATAGAGAGGAACTATCTAAATTAGTATTAATTGTAACTAAAATTCAGGAAAAATCAAAATTAAGATTGATAGCCGAGATCTTTTCTATGATGTTACCCACCTTTATGAGAAAATAGATTCACTTTATTTTCCAGTTTTATGTGTTTATCTTTTTTTTGATGTTATACCATCCAATTGGAAAAGTTGAAAAAATTCTTTTCTATATAAAAAAATGGCAGAAAATAAAAAAAGAATAACATCTCAATATATTTCCGAAACGTTAGGTAAAAATTCTGAAATCTATACTTACGCTATTGAGTTTCTTAAGAAGCAGTCAAAAGATCAAAAAGCTTTTAGAAGGAGTTATCAAAAATGGAAAGATAGATTTGCAAACATATATGGATTTGATATTAAAGCTGACCTCTTTTTGAAACACACGTATTTCACGCAAATTTTAAAGATTATTCTTATTTCTAAGTTGAATATTGATGAAAATTTTATAATAGAAGAGTGTTATAATAAAATTCTCACAGAAGATATAAGAGAATTAAATGTTTTCGAGTATGATTATTTTTTTTGGACTAATTTTGAAAAAGAATTATGTGAAAGAATTCTTCATGCAATTTTTCCATCAAAATATCAAAGGGAAGATATTTTTAGTGAAATTTATCAAGAAATGTTCCATTCAGAAATTAGACATAAGATAGGAGAATTCTACACTCCTTCCAAACTTGTTGAGAGAATGATTAATGAAACTTATAAAATTGGTTTAAAAACATTAGATCCTTCCTGCGGTTCGGGGAATTTTATAGTCAATATTATATTAAAAATTCTTAAATCCTCGGAGGCTTCAATTTCAAAATTTAGAGCAATATCAAGGGTATATGGTTTTGATATAAACCCTTTGGCAATAATGACTACAAAAGTAAATATTCTCTTATTGATCTCACATTATTTTAGTATTAAAAATATTAAAATCCCAAAACTTAATATATTTCTTCTTGATTCATTGTTCCCAGAGCAATATAAAGAGGGAAATAATCATGATATAATAAATTTAAGAAATTCATTTGATTTAGTTATCGGAAATCCGCCATGGTTAACATATAAAGACTTGCAAGTAAAGGAATATCAAATAAAAATTCGTGAATTGTCGGATAATCTCGGGATAAAGCCACCTAGTCAATATATTACTCATATAGAATTAGCTGCTATCTTTTTTTATGCAATTCCTTTACGATTTTTAAAAAAGAATGCGACAGTATTTTTTGTTATGCCGAAAAGCGTAATTGATGGAGACCATTGCCATAAATTCAGAGCTTTTTCTATTTTTAACAAAAATTTAGAAATTTGGGACTTTCCAAACCACTACTTCTTTAATATAAATCATATATGCCTAAAAGCAGAATATTTTGGAAAAAACAACAGGTTTCTGATTGAAGATAAATATCCAATAAAAACAAAAATATTTAATGAAAACTTAGAATTAAGAGAAGAAAAATATTATTCGAGTTTGAAAATTGAAAAAAATGGTGCTAAACTATTATTGCCTATTGAAAAATTAAAATCTGTTATTAATTTGGAGAAAAGTCCTTATAAAGATAAATTTTTTCAAGGTGCTACTTTAGTACCAAGGACTTTAACATTTTTTGAAAAAAATAGGAAAAAAAACGGTAATTTAATTATTTCATCTGATTCAGACGTTCTATCAAGGGCAAAAGCACAATGGAAATTTAAATTTAAAGAAAAAGAAATTGAGCAAAGATTTCAATTCCAAACATTTTTAAATATGGATCTTGTTCCCTTTTTCATTAAACGTAAGAGACATGTATTTCTTCCCATAAATGAACAATTTGATTTTAATTTAGATTTTCTTAAGAATTACCCTAAAGCTTTTAAATTTTACTCAGAAATGAATAAGATCTATAAAAAAAATAAGAAGCAAACAAGTAAGATTAATACATTATATGAAAATTTAAATTATTGGAATAAGCTTAAAAAACAGATAAATAATAAGTCTTATCTAGTTGTATATAATGCTAGTGGTTCGAATTTGAAAGCTGCTATTATAAACAATGAGAAAAAAAGAGTTATAATAGGATCCGAAAATTATTATTTTTCTAGCAATAATGAAAATGAAGCTTATTACTTATCAGCAATATTAAATGACCCGAATTTATCAAAAAAAATTAAAATAATTAAAAGTTCTAGACATATTCATAAAAGGCCATTTCTATTTCCAATTCCCATTTATGATAAAAATAATAGTATTCATCAGAAATTAGCAAGAACTGGCAAGAAATGTGAAATATTAGTCAATGATTTTTTACATAACAATCCAGAGATTACATCCGAAAAAGTAAGAGTGCTTTTAAACTACAAATTGTTGAAAATCCAAAATTTAACTGAGCAAGTTTTTCTTAGTTAAAATTGCATTATTTTTTTGGAAAACTTTATCTTTCATAATTTATTTTTCTTAATTGAAGAAGAGCGTAAAAAAAGTAAGTTATTAGTGAATATTAAAATTGAATTTTGAAGATTTAGGAATTAGTGAGGGTAATACTCTCGCTTTGAAAAGACAAAATATATTGTATCCTACTCCTGTCCAAAAAAAAGCGATCCCCCTAATAATTGAGGGTCATCATTTAATGACTCAGTCTAAAACAGGTTCTGGAAAAACTTTAGCTTTTATTCTCCCAATTATTGAACAACTAAAATATATGAATAATGAGGCGTTAATTTTAGCCCCAACAAGAGAACTAGCGAAACAGACAAATAAAGTTATAAAGGATTTGGGAAATGGTAAAGTCAAATCAATGACTATTTATGGCGGAGTTTCAATAAACAATCAGATTAATAAAATTCAACAAGGTGTGAATATTATTGTTGGAACTCCGGGGAGAATCATAGATTTATATAAACGAAGGAATTTAAATTTCAAAAATATACGTTTTGTAGTTTTAGATGAAGCTGATAGACTCTGGGATATGGGATTTGCCCCAGATGTTAAATATATTCTGAGTAAGATTCATACAAAATACCAGTTTATGCTTTTTTCAGCAACTTTGGATTATGATATGAGGAAACTTGTAAAAAAATATACTAAAAATAAATTTGAGTTTTTGAATTTAAGTAGAGACAGTCTAACAGTAGGAAATACTAAACAGTTCTATTATCTGATTGACCGTTTTGAGGAGAAATATAAAACATTTTTAAAAGTTTTAAGAATTGAAAAACCCGAACATGTTTTAGTTTTTGTAAATACAAAAAAGACCGCAAGTTGGCTAGAAAAAAGATTGAAACATCAAAGAGGTCTTAAGTTTAGAGTAGGTGTCATTTCAGGAAAATTGTCACAATTTCAAAGAGAGAAAATTCTTACAGATTTTAGAACACGGAAAGTTAATTTACTTATAGCTACTGATGTTGCAGCTAGAGGTCTTGATATAGATGATGTCTCTCATGTAATAAATTATGATGTACCAAAATTCCCTGATAATTACGTACATCGAATCGGGCGAACATCCCGAATGAATAAGAAAGGCGTTGCCATTACTCTATGTTTAAAGGATGAATATGAATATTTATGTAATATAGAAGGGTTAATAGACAAAGAAATTAAGTTAAAAACGATATATAAAAAAGAAAAAGTAAATTACCATAATCCATTTTATTAAAACAGGGATTTAACTGAATTTATCTTTCCATTTTAAAAATTCTAATTCAAATTCTTCTTTCATTTCCATTTCAAGTGGACTTCTAATCATTCGAAGTTTACTTATCCAATCTTTTACATCCTTTAAAGCCATTGAATAACCCTCCGTTTCCAAAATAACATCGATAATATTTTGTAATAACTTGCTAATCTCCATTCCAGTTAATTCTCCTAGTTTAGTTTGGATTTTATTGAAAAGATCTCTCATTTCTTCTCTAGGATCCGCTATTTCAGCCTTATCATCTGATAATATTTCTTCTTCCCCAAATTGCGATTGGACCAAGCCAGGACTAATATATTCCTCTTCAAAAATTGACGCAGGTGTATCTTGTGTTGTTATATCTTGTGGTGAGTCTTCTGTTATATAAGTAGATTCTTCTCTTGATTGTATAGGATTTATTTGAGTTTGATTTATTATTCCGTTTTTCCATCTTAATAGATCTTCTTTTATTTTTTCTTTAAATGGTTCTTCTAACGTATCCTCAACAGCACGTAGTGTATTTTTCCATTCAAGGATGTTTGAGTATCCTTGTAATTCTAACAAAAGATCAATTATTTTATCAATTTGATTCCCAATTTCTACACCTTTAAGATCATCAATTTTATCAAGAAATAAGTCAAATAAATTATTTAGTTTAT
>JBHLRA010000024.1:21705-23496 GCA_048883045.1 Candidatus Thorarchaeota archaeon
ATATCATTAAAGCCCCTGTTAATTTCGATTTCCTTTGGATATGATGCCTTACTTATGATTTCTATAATTAGTGGATAAATTGTCTCAATTAGTGGTTTATATGTAGTATAGAATCCACTAATTTCATCTTTTTGTTCTTTACTAGGTTTATGGTAGACTCCGAAGATTAAATAAGAGTCATCTCCAATAACAGCAAAAATGTTATTCTTTTTTAATTCTAAATATTCAGTATTCGCTGCATTATTAATAGTTATAGCATAATTATTACTATGAGGTTCTGACGAGATTACTCGCACTTTTAATTCAATTTCAGTAGATAAGTTATTTTCAGAAATTTTGTAATTTAGATCTTTAAGTAATGCATCCTCTTGTTCTTTTTCTCTTACTTTCGCCTTTAAATATTCTTTTTTCCACTTCTCGATATTTTCCAAGAGTAAATATTGCGTATTTGAATCGAGATGTTTTCTAATAACTAAGAGTCTATTTAACCACCCTTGTATACTTTCGATAATTGTAGATTCTGGATTAACATCAGAAATCACTCCCAAGATGTCAGCTATATCATGACTAAGTTCAAATCCTTTCAATTCTGCCACTTTTTTAGCAACAACATTGAGTTTATCTTCAATTTCTTGCTTTTCTTTTTTAGTAATAGAAGGCTTAGTAGTTTTCTTTTTTTCGGGTATAACTTTTTTCTTACTGGCAATTTGTTCTAAACTTAATTTATTAGAATAATCCAAATCAAAATTATCAAGTGGAATAAACTCTTCAATATTAGGAACAATTATTGTTAAATTTTTTGAACATTTATCTAATAATATTGAAATTATCTGCTTTATCTTCTCATAACTATTTACAGTCCAAATTTTTTCTGTTATTCTCTTATTATTGCTAAGATATTCTGCCAAGAAATCATATAAAGATTGTTCAATGCTATTAATCTTTTCTAAAGATGGAATACCGACACCTGAAGATAATTCTTGAACTCTCTTATCAATCGATTCACCTAACTTCCGTATAAACGTTTTAAAAGCTTGTACTTGGTCTGATATATCAGATGTACCCTTCTCTTGAACAATATCTCTAAATTGCGAAAACATATTAGATGCAATTTCTTCTGCTTCTGTAATTTTTTTTTTAACAGAAGTAATTAGTTTGTTTATATCCCGACCATCAAGGACCGTTTGCATTTTAAGTGGTGAGATCTCCTGAATAACATCATTAAGTATAATATGGGCGAATTTTTTTACATTTTCTTCGACTTCGGATAAAATGAGCATTGTTTGAGAAGGTATTTCTTGAGAACTAATTGTATCAACTAATTCTCCACTTATTTCTTCAATATCTTTGTAAAGAACTTCCTGAAATCTATCTAATCCATAATCCTCTTGAGATTTTATCTCGTCTTGAGTTTCAGAATCCTCGCTTACCTCGATTATACTATTTAATATTGCAGAGAATGGTGGAATAAATATATAATGTGGAACATATTCAGAATATTTTGCTTTAAGAAGTAAAATTAGTTTTTTTTCCATTAACTCCTCCAAAATATCATTTAATTCTTCTTTAGAGAGATTAGGTATAAGATTCTGAATTTCATTTGAAGTATAAGGATGTTTTCCTATTCCTTCAAGATATATCTTAATGGCTTTATCTGAAAGGTTAAATTTTTTTAAATTGGCTTTCAAATTCTTGACCTTAATATTATATTTGATGAAGTGAATTTATTATTCTTACTATATCATAAAAAAACTTACTTTTTAATATTCTCAAAAAGAAAGGTTAGAGAGA
>JBHLRA010000025.1:0-23305 GCA_048883045.1 Candidatus Thorarchaeota archaeon
TCATTTAGTTTAATTTCCAAATCAATAGACTGGCCAGATTCAATTTCAAAAACGTTTATTCCTGATACGGTTGTAATGTTAGTTTTAATACGTTGTATGTCTAATCTAATATTAATTGTTTGTAGTCGATAATTATTTCTTTGTGCCACAATAGTTAATAATCTTACTCCTATATCCAATTGACGTGTATCTAATAAAGTTGAATACTGTTCAAAACTAATGCTTTGATTTAATGATTCAGATAAACCTTCACCAAGAAGTTCCACATCAGAATTGTCAATAAAATTACCGAGTAAATCAGTATATTTGACAGTAATATTCAAAATTGCTCCAATTGGCAATTCTAAATATGGATCTGCTGTTTTATTATTACCATTAAAAAATAATTGAAGATCTGTATTTCTTTCGGTAATCTCTACAGTTATTTGAGCAGGTTGAGATTGATATTTGTCCTTAGACGCAATGACATTCAAAATATCAATTCCTTGACCCAGAATATCTGCATCTATCGTATAATTATATTGTTCTAGGGAAGTATTTTCATCAAAAAATCCATATCCTAATAATTCAATTGTAGCATTATCTAAATACGATCCAGTTACGAAATCGGTATAGATGACGGTTATATTAATTTTTTGCGTTACTTCAACAGAAATATAATTATTTGGATATACAACTCCGTTTAATAAAACAACCAACGAACTTCCCCTTACATCAAGATAAATTGTTAATAGTGTGGCAGATGAGCTATAGTTTTGTAATTGCGCTGAGACTGTAAGAAATGTGGCCCCAACTTCCAAAAGAGATGTATTAAATACTATTTCATATTGTGGATAAATTACACTTTCGTTTAAAAACTCAGAAAGCCCTTCTCCAACTACTCTAGCAGTTGCCCCGCTTATAAAATCGCCAGAAATTTGATCATTATAACTAATTGTTATGTTCAACAGTTCTCCAGAAGTAAGAAAAATACTCTTATCTGTAGTTTTTTCAATTCCGTTAAGAAAAACATTACCAATATAGGTCTCTCTTTCGATTATTTCAATTTTAATTAGAATGTTCTGAGATTCATAGTTGGTTTCATCGAAATTAATTATTAGTGAATGGATTTTATTTACTTCATATAAAGAACTATTAAACTCCATAATGTATATTCCTGGTGACGTCATAGTTGTAGAATATTCTCCTAACCAATTACTTGTGGGTGAAGTGGTTATCCCATTTCCAGTTGTAGTTTCCGTGTAATTCAAATGAATAGTGAAATTTTGATTCCACGAGACTTGCAAATATGGAAATTCCTGAGCTGTTAGCGAAGTTTTGAGTATTAGATTAATTGTTATTTGGTTAGAACTATTTTGATATAAAGATGAATTTGCATATATAGTAAGTAAATTATCACCCGCAACTCCTCCGGAAGTATTAAAGTCTAATAAAACATAAAATCCAGGACTAATTTCATTAAAATATTCTCTAATGCCTAAGAAGTTATCAGTATAGACTAAAGCATCCTCAATTGCATCTCCATTCCCTTTATCATTAAAGGATACTAAAAGATTGATCGTATCTCCCTCAAGAATATTAGGGTAATAACTTTGATCAGGGATAAGTGTTGAAAAATGTTTTACAGTAAATATTTTTGTTATAATGCCTGTTTCATTTAATCCGAATATTGAATAAGAATTGTTCCAAGTAATTATTACTTCATACTCTCCAACTTCATAATTCGGTGGATTCTTTGGTATTTGAAAGTATGCAAAATCAACATAACCATTTGAATCTGGAGATTGTAATTGAGATACTCCTGTCCAAATTGAACCATTTGGAAATCGAATCTGAAGTTTTGCTCTAGTTTGCTGAATATAACTCGTAACTAAAGGAGAACCTGTAATTTTTGCAGTTATGTTAATATAATCTCCACTGAAAAATTCTGAATCCTCAATCCAATCATTCCCCGTAGGAATACTAGTTGTATTTTTAAATATTTGTAATTGTTCACAATAATTGGGTGATTTAGCTTCAAATTTCCAAAAACCATCAGGAGTAGTCGATATGGTATTTACTGGAATTAATAATAGTCCAGCTGTTGAATTATCACATTGAGCTAGTCTATTAACACTAGGTTGTTGTGGTTCAGATACCCACTTAATATCAATATCAGTTGGAAATTCAAGCCTCATAGTGGTCTCTTCATACCCGGTAGGAACTGCAAAATAACTAAAACTCTCCCAATTAACTAAACTGTTATTTTCTACTGAAAATTTTGTGCCTTGTGAACCTACATTAGTTTCATAACTCGTCTCTGGAATATCCTTAAATGCAAATAAATTTAGATCTATATCTAATTCAATATCAAAACTGCTAAGATCCCATATATCATCACTGCTAAAATTAGCATATACTTTCGAAGCTTGCCAATTGCCATTCAATTCTAAGGAACCTTTTCCCCAGTCTATATCATTTACACTGGTATTATTTATTTTCAACTGAAGCTGACTAGGTTTTGCTTCTGCTTTGCTTACCAATTTAACATTATCTACAAAAATTTGTTGATATTCAATATGTGTAAATCCATTTGAATAACTTGCAGAGGTTGCTACATATTCTAAACTAAATTCGATAGAAATACTGGTATCATTAACAGGTGAAGGAAAAACAGCAGATTGATTGATCCAAACAGAACTTGGAATGCTAAAACTATGCCAAGATCCCTCGCCAAGCTGTTTAAGTGAATATGTACCAATACTATAAACTTGTTGACCATTAATTAAAATCCCAAAATCCCATGAATTAAAATTTGCTAAATAATTTGGATTAACCTCAAATTCTAAAGAGCTACTTATCACAGTTCCTCTGGGAATAAGAAATGTACTATTCCACCAACATCTATCATTTTCATTATAGTTATAATATCCAGATAATACATTAGGATTTCCATCCATTCTTAATTCTAAACAATTATGTCCGTCAGATGGACCATATCCATTATCTAGATAATTTCCACTCATATCATTATTTGTAGCGCCATCTACTAAATTAAAAGTCCAATTTTGATATGGATTTATTATATCACTTGTATCATCCTCAGCCGCAGCATACGTACCATCATCATCTCCAAAATCGAATGTACCATTGTTCCAATTTCTAATATCATAAAGATTGTCAATTGACGCATCTAACTGATATCCAATCCAATCAATTCCTAATGGTATTTCTGCTATATCGTAAGTACCATTTCCAAAATTAAGTGGTAAATTATAATCTGTTCGATTAGCATAATGGGTTGCATTCCATGGTTCTCCTACTCCACTAAAAATATTATTCGAGGAAAGAGCTGAAGCTTTTAATTGGTTATTTTGCATTTCATTCTCAAAATTATCCTTATTATTTCCTTTCCATATATAAGGGTCTTTATCAAAATTTAAGAGAAGAATGTTGAGAAATAAGCATGATAGAATAAATAACAATACAATTAATCTTGAATACCGTCTAATTTTTCTATTTTTAATCAAAAAAAATTCACCTAAATATTATCATTTTTATATTTTCTTAAACACAATTTAGTTTATATTTATAACTAAAAATATATTTGAAATATATTCTTAACTGAAATTTATTAGGATATTATATTATATAAATAAAATTGAAGAATTCTAAGGATTCCTCATTAATTGCCTTATTTTAGTTTACAATGTTAAAAAAAAAATAAAAGTTTAATATCTCTCTTTAAGGAAATGTGGATTTGAAGAATTAGGAACCTTAAAACAATATTTGAATTTTTATGGTAACTTTCATGATGCTCTAATTTTAGCATGTTTAAAAAATCAAAAAAAAAGTTAAAATGTTAAGGTATTATTTTGTCTCTTTTGAAGTATCTTTGATTAAATTGTCCAATTCTTCCTTTTTCTCAATTGATTTCTCAATTAGTTGACTTTGTTCCTTTCCATCTTCTAATGATTTTTCGGGTAGTTCATCTGGAGCTAATTTTTTTATTTTAGGTTTAATTGTTCCAGGATGACGCTTCAATTTTAAGTCACTAGTAAATTTACCTAAATTATTGTTATAGACTATTTTGAAAGAGCTTTCTCTTCCAATCACAGGTATTTTGGGGGCAGATGCACGTCTGAGAGATTTTCTGAATTTTCTAACTTTCCTTACTTGTTTTGGATATTTCAAAAAAACTTGGTATGCATATAGATAAATTGCTAAACCACCAATAACTATCATAGAGACAGCAAATAGGGCTGGAAGGATTGGATTTTCTGGTACAATTTCACTTGTTGCAGCAATAATAAAAAGATAATCCTCTACAAAATATTTATCACCAATAAAAACTGAAATTTCTAAAGAAGAAGTACCCTCAGATACATCTGGCATAGTAGCCTCATATATCCCATCATTATTAAGATCCTCTAGAATACCCACAATTCCCTCCCAGTTATACCTAACAAATGCCTTATCCCCTTTAATATATCCACCAAAATCTGTGTTATTTAGTCTGATCCTCACCAGAACGTCAGATCCAGTTTTAGTCTGTATTGTATTGGTTCCAGAATAAGGTTCAATCTTTACATTAATCTTCTTAACAGAAACAGTGATATCAACGGCTTTTGTTTGAAAGGATTCTGTCTGCGCTGTAACAGTCAAAAGATTGGGTCCTATTTTTAAACTTTGATTTGTATCAATAAGTATTGAATATTGTTCAAAAATAATACTCTCATTAATGTAGGAAGTAAAAGTCTGAGATGATAATAGAATAGTTGCTCCAGGGATATGGCTACCATTAAGTAGATTATATTTCAAAGTCACATTTAATATTTTACCTACAGTCAATTCTATAAACGGATCTTGAGTAACATTTTGATTGTTTAATATTACGTGCAGATTTTCTGTTGGAAATTTATCAATCCGTACAATTAAATCTATTACTTGTGTTTGGTAGTCTTCAGCTTGAGCGACAATCGTTAGAAAATTAATTCCAGCATCTGATGTATCCGTATCAATTATTGTCGTATATTGTCCTAGAGTTGAATTTTCTTCTAAATCTGCTGTAAAATTTCCTATCAGCTGTACTGTAGCATTAGTAATGTGCATTCCTGTTTTATTAAGATATTTTATAGTAATATTTAATGATTCCCCTATAAATATATCAAAATCCGGATCATCAGTTTTATTAACACTATTAAGGAATAAATGTAGGTCTGTTTCTTTATCTGGAAAAATAATCGTATACGAAATGTTGAGAGTAACGTCATCTATTGAAATAGTAATATTCTTATCTAGACTGAATTCGTCGTCTGAGAGAAAAACTTGAATTGAAAGATTTACATCATCTGTAATTAATGAAGTAACATCAAATCCACCAATTTTAGCTTGTTGAAATGATGTAGTAGCAGTACTTAATTTAACTGTTTCTGGATGTTGATTATCATTAAATAAAATCCTCAACTCTGAATTGGAAGCAGATGTCGGCCAATTTTGATCTACTTTATATTTAAATTTAAGCAATGCTTCATTTACAATAACGGTGTTATTACTAATATCACTAATTTTATCAGCATTCTGATTCCATGAAACAGATGTAAATTGATCAATCTTTCGCTCATAAGAGAAAGTTAAATTGAAAGATCGAATAATCAATCTTCGCCAATTATCAATATCTACATTGTATTCATTATCTTCACAATAAATATCTATCCCTACTGTTATTGTAAAGTTATAACCGTCTGAACTTAAAACTGAGGTTAAATACGATTTAAGGAGATCCTCCGAAATCGAATTCATGGGAGTATCAGGATACGAATCTATCACGGGACTATCTTGGCCTAATTTTGTTGTTTTATTGGACGCGATCGGATATGGAAAACTATTATCTAAATCTGAAATTTGGGCATAAAATGTTGCTGAATCACCAATACCGAATTGTGGTACTGTTGGTGGGTTTCCCTCCGTATAATCTCCTTTTACTTCAATACCTCCTCCATCATGGTCTAACGCTTGAACTGAAGCATTAAAAATTACTTCAACAGAGGCAGAAGTAATAATATAATCTGACATATTAACTGGCATTGTAATATTTCTTTTCCATTGCATACTAGGTGTATTTCTTGATTGATCAATATTTTCATTCCAAATATGAGCGACGTAACATCCACTTGAATTGACGCCATAAACATCTGGTGCGATTGGATAAATAGGATTATTAAAAGCGGTCCAATCTACATCATTGAAAGTATCATCGATGCGTTTTATTCCTGAATCACCAAGAACAGTGTAATTGACTTGACCAATATCTGGTAACGCAATAACATCTGATGGATCCCCTAAATTTCCATAAATTGGGTACCAAGTTGGTTCAATAGGAGCATCAAATGATGTATTGTTTAACCATTGCTTTGTAAATGATGCTTGACCTGCTATCCCTAGATTGTCATTTGTAAAAGTATCCAGTGACGTATCTGAAATATTAAATATATTTTGAGAGAAAATATGAGGGATTAACAATGAATATAAAATAATGATTGTAAGAATAACCAAAGGATAAATAATCCTACCTTTCTTCAATCTTGATGTCCCATACCAAAATTTCCTTAATTTTAACTTAAATTGTTTTTTAAAGATATCTGATTTTCTTATTTTAGTTTTATTTACATGTTCTTTTTGATAAACATTTAAGTTTTGATTTTTAGGTTCCATTATAGTATCAGGTTTCAGATTTTGTAGTGATTCTTTAATAGGTTTCTCCTGACTTTCCTTCTCTCGTTTTGGTTTTAATTTTAAAAATCGAATTGTCTTGTGTAATTCATGTTTATAAGCTGAATTAAATGCCTTCTCACGTCCATCGATACTGATTTGCGGAGCTTTCTTTCTCTTGAGACTTTTTCGAAATTTTCGAACTTTCCGGACAGTTTTAGGATATTTTAACACTTTCTGATAAACATAAAGATAGCCACCTAATCCTATTGAGACTATAATTCCCACAATTAATAAGATCAGAAAGAGAGGTGATGCTGCTCCAGGTTTACTCGCAACTATTACAAATTCAAGACTTATAAAATTGTACTTATCACTACCAATAGCATTAATAGTTAATGTATGAGATCCAGCCGGGATATCTGTAAGATTTGCTTCATAAATACCGTCATTGTCTAGATCCTGAAATAATCCTTCTACTCCTCCTTCCCAAGTATATGTTACGAATGCTCCTTTAATAATTTCATTAAAATCTGTATTATTAATGTATACTTGGATATTCACGTCTTCTCCTGGATAAATACTGATGGAATTAGTTTTATTAACACCTGTTATAAGAGATATAATTTTTCTGACAGTTATCCTAGGATATATAATTCGATCTTCAAAATTCAGCTTATTAGCTTCAATCTTCAAAAGATTGATACCAAAACTTAGTTTTATTGAACTATTAAGAATAACTGAATACTGGTGATATTTAATACTTTCATTTAAAGGTTCCAACAATCCATCTCCTATCAAAATTATTGTTGCTCCTGTTATAGGGGCTCCTAAAAGAGTAGTATATTTTACAGTAATGTTAATTAACCCATCGAGAGGAACGGTGATTAATGGATCTAGACTTTTATCTTCACCATTTAAGAATAATTGTAAATCTTGAGTCTCTGTTGGAATAATATTCAATATCGGATTAATTGTACTCAACTCAAAATTTATTTTATGAGCTACAACCTTAAAATTATATGTGCCAACATTCAATTCATTTGCATCAATTATTATCGTATATTGCTCATTAGCTGGATCTTCAGTTAAAGTTCCTGTGATATTCCCAGATAATTGAACTACAGCGCCGGGAATATGATTACCAGAACTATCAGGATATTTTACAGTAATATTTAAATCATTTCCTACGGGGTGATCGTATATTGGATTGGATGTTTTGTTAACGCCATTGAAAAATATCTGTAGATTTGTCTGAAAGTCAGGAAAGATAACCGTATATGTAATATTAAGATATAAATCATCAATTGAGATAGTTCTATTACGATCCAAGCTAAAATCATCTCCGATATATACCTGAATTGAAAAATTAATATCTGTATTATAAGGAATTAAAGAAGTAACATCAAATCCACCTGTTTTTGCTTCCTGAAATGATGTTGTTGCATCCTCTAATTTAATTGACTCTGGTATTTTATTAGTATTGATATAAGCCCTAATTTCAGAATTTGTAGAAGAACTAGTCCAATTATTATCAATTCTGTATTTAAAATTAAGTCTAGCTTCATTTAATATGACAGTGTCATTACTTACATCACTAATTTGCCCACTATCTTGATTCCAAGAAATCGAACTAAATTCTTGAATTTTTTTTTCATAACTAAATGTTAGATTAAAAGATCTAATGATCAAAGAATTCCATCTGTCAACATCAACTCCAATTTCATTATCTTCACAATAAATATCTATTCCTAGTGTAATAGTAAAATTAAAACCGTCAGAGCTTAATACTGATGTTAAAGCATCTTTTAATACGCTCTCTGGAATTGTATCCATTTTTGAATCTGGAAAACTACCAATTGCAGGAGAATCTTGTCCTAGATTTCCTAATCCCGAATTATTAGATGCTATTGGAATTGGATTCAATGTTTCATCACCATCATTTAATAATGCATAAAAATCTGCGGAATCTCCGGAAGAATATACATCTAATCCGGCATCTCCCTCTCGATCTATTCCCCCTCCGCTTCCTGCATGAGGTGATACACTAACAGAAGCATTGAAAATTACCTCAAGTGATGCACTTGTAATTTTATAGTCGGACATATTAACAGGCATGGTGATTACTCGTTTCCAATGGACACTGGGTCGATTTCTTGTTTGATTAATATCCTCGTCCCATAAATGAGACACATAACAACCTTCAGAATTAATAGTATATGTATCTGGGAAAATGAGTAAATCTGGATTTTTATATGGGCTCCAATCTGTGTTACTAATAGCTTCATCGATTCTCATAACGCGTGAATCTCCTATAACCTTCATATTTAGTTGTCCCAAACCTGCTGTAGATTCCAAATCATTTAAATCTCCTTCCAATTCTGGATACCATACTGGTTCGATTGGATCTTCAAAAGTAGGATTTTCTAGCCATACGGCTGTAAGCGTTTCTTGAGCTGCTACACGAGGGTCATTAGACTCTGATTCTCCAAATTTATTATCGGAATATAACTTTTGATTTTGAAATATGGAAATTGTAAGAAATGATGACAAAAAGATACTTAACAAAATGTAAATTGCAAGAATTCTCTTATTTTTATAGTTTTTCAGCTTCATATTCGGTTTTCATTGGTTATTTAATTTAAAACTTTTGATTAAGGTAATATACCAATTTATTTAATAAATAATTTGGTACTTGATCCCAAACATATTTGAAATATATTCTTATTTGAAAATCATTAGGATGAGATTATATATAAATCAAATTGAAGAATTTTATTTGTTTCATTAATATTTTTCTTTTTCAATATTTAGGATTTATCTTATTATTTATCAAGTTCTTCTTTTTTTCCTTTAGATCACCAAATATATGGAAATTCTAAATGTCTATTTTATATAAATATGAAAAAAGTTTAATTAAATAATAATAATACATAATACTTAAGAAATAATATTAAAATTTTAATTTAAAAAACTTATTTACGAAGTTTTTAAAGTGATATAATTGATCCAAGGAATTTTGACATTTCAGTTCAAGATAAATCAAAAAGAGACGGGCGAAATAGAACCGGAGTTCGATCCAATTCAATTAGTCTTCAGGGATGATGCCTATGATGAAGAAAATTTTTCAGAATTGCTCTCTCAAAACGATGTTTTTGCAATTTTTTATCAGCATACAACTGGTTTATTTGGGGTTAAGTACAGCTATAGTAATTATTATGAAGGAAGATTGAAGGAAACACCATATCAAGTAATATCTTATTTTAAACAAGTTGCTGATGGAACACAATATTTAGCTATTTCAATATTCGAGTTAGATGACGAAATTGATATTTTTGAAGATCTACTTAAAGAGATGGGAAAAAGATTAGATGTAATATTTGATAAATTAACCCGCGCAAGAAACTCAAAGCAACTATCCTTAATCGAAAATATTAATATACGATTAAAGAATGAAATAAAATTTACGATTTTTCAAGTAGACAGATTATCTAATTTAGATAAACTTCAAAAAGTTGCACTAATCTATAATAGTGAAGAACGTATGAAAATCTTGGAAACTTTACGTGAATACCCCGTTTCAAAAAAGCAAATGAAGAATATATTGGAAAAAATGAGTTCTAATGTAAATGTTGATATTCTTTTACAACCTTTTCTAGAATTGAATATTATACGTCGTGATTGGATAAAAGGTGAAAAAGATAAAAAAACAGGGGAATTAACTCATCAAGGAGAATATTTATTTCTAGTTAAGGATTTGATGCTTGCTCGCATACCTAATGAAAATCTGTTAAATCACTTTAAAGAGACAAAAAATGAATTACTTCCCCTATACAGACAAAAAGTGGATGAATTTTTCTCAAACTACGATCCATACGATCAACCTATAGAGGAATTGAAACGCTTGGCTCAAATTCTCTTAAATCCCGATGTGTACGACTTTTTTGTGCTAATGAGACATAATCATTATCCAATGGATAAGATTCCTAAAATTTTTTCAGAGTTCGCGGTAACAGAAATTCTTTTAGATGATTTAAAGAATTTAAATATTATTACAGAAGTAATAGATGATAATGATAGAAAGTGGATTTGTTTATTGACCGATATTAAGCCATTAATAATTTTTCCAGAGTATTTACTTCCCAAAATTAGAGCCGCATATAAATCACCTGATTCTGAAGGTATAATTACACATGAAATCGCTAAAAAAGCTCTTAGTTTATTAGAAATAACATATCCTGAGAAAGTAACATTTTAAGATAAAAAAATATTGAGAGATGATATTAAAAAATGTATCAATTTAAAGATAAAGATATTGTTGACGTCCTTATTACATGTAAAATTTGTTTAAAAGAAATTAAATTTCCAATTTCTGTAGATGAGTATAAAAATATTACAAAATTTCCTATTAAGAAAGAAAATGTTCATGGAGATCCTCCACATAAACTAATAGTTTTTATTAATCAATATTTAGAAATCGAGAATTTTGAAATTAAAGACGTAATAGAAAAAGATAAGGATGTTACTTATTCTAAAGAATTAACAAAACAAGTCTTAAGTGAGATTGATCTCTCAGATGAAGAAATAGATCTGTATTTTCGGACAACAGGACGAGAAGCAGTATCGATTGGAGAAATGGCAATTCTAATTGATAAGCCTAAAGAAAAATGTAAAGAAATAGCAGAAAAATTTGTACAGAAAGGGTTATTTAAGGAGATCGTTGGCGCAACTCCCCATTATCAAGCATTACCACCATATGCTGCCTTGATCGCACAATTAAAGAGATTTTATAAATACATATCTGATATTAAGGCTACAATTCCGAAGCAATTAGATAAATCATTCGCTCAACTTGAAGTTGAAGCAAAAGACGTCGAGAAAATGAAGGATTCTAGCGCTGTAATGAGTGATTTGAAAGAAAAAATGCTTACCCAAATTCATGCTCAAAAAAGAGAATTTGACGATACTATTTCTGCTATCGATCAAATTAGAACAATCACAGATGATCTATCAAATCTTGGAGATATTTCTCAATCTCTATCTGATGATCAAATTGGTTCGCTTACAAAACAGTTTGAAAACCTAAATGTTAGAACTTCTCAAATCATTAAAAGCCAGGTTGATGATTTAAGAAATCAATTTGGTGATATTAAAACGACAATTACCGATAATTTGCAAAAACTCCGTTTAGGGGTGATTCAACAAGCAGTAGGTGATATTATTGAAGGGGTTATTTCTACACGTTTAAAGGATATAACTGATAACCTAAATGTACAATTAAGTGTCAGCCAGACTGTATTTGCTGATGAATTGAAAAAAGCGACACAAGGATTAAATACAGAAATTATCTCTAAATTAAAGGATTCACTTGAGGATGCGGCAAAGAACATTGAATCTATCTCATCAAAATCAGGAGAAGATAAGGAGAGAATTTTTGCAAATATTTCAGATAATTTTAATAATGCAGTAAAATTAGCAGAACAACGTATTGATGGTCTTTCTGGTGGCATTTTTGAGTCTTTTGGGAATATAAAAGAACTCTTTGGAAAGGGAATTATCGATACGCTAGATAATACATTATCAGATATTTTACAAAGATTAGAAGTAAGTGAAGTTACTACACGTGAATTTTGGGATCAAGCAAAAAGCCAGAGAGGTTTCACTATGAAAGATATCTGGTTTATTAGATCTCCAGAAGCAGCTAAAGCTCACATAAACGAAGAAATTTCAAACGCAAAGATGCGAGTCTTAATTGTTGCTCCAACCCTTTCTGATGTTGATATAGAGGCAATTAAAGCCCGTCCATCACGTATAAACTTTAGAATTGCAGCATATATTGACCCTACTAATCCCATACATGAAACTATTATGCGGGAAATGGATACCATGGATAATGTGGATTATAGAAATCGAGCACTACAAAATTTATGGGGAATAAATAAAGACTATGAAGAAGTTATTTTATGCGTCCTCTCAAAAACAGAAATTAGAGGAGACTATGTTACTGAAATCGCAGGAATTGGTAGTATTATTGAAGAACACATCAAAATTTTTGTACCTATTCTTGAAGATGCCTGGGTGGGGGCACGAAAAGAAGTAATTCGTGCAATTAAAAAACCAGTCTCTTTAGAAACAAAACCTAAGCTAGAAGAACCACTAAAAGAAGAACCAATTATTACTAAACCTACAATTACCATCTCCCCAGAAGAACCTAAAGTAATAGAGGAAGAAATTACAGAGGTTCCAAAAGAAACATTGTTATCAAAACAATTTCATGATGTTTTGAATAATCTAGACACATTAACCGGTAGAGAAGTTTACGCAGCATTAGAAAGATTTCAAAATGAATATGTTAAAAGAGAAGGATATAATAGTATATTAAAAAGCATTCATAATACTAGTACAGAATTTAAAAATAAATCTGAAATATTAAGTCGCCCTGAAAAGGAAGAGCTTAAACTTTCAATGAATATTTGGAAGCAAAAACTCAATCTTTAATAAACTCTTTTTTTAAATATTTTTTAATCTTATTTCTCGATTTAACTGCTTTTTTTTTATAATAATATGCTTATTATTATATAATAAATTACTTCTTTTATGGATAAGGAGGCAATAATTCTTAATTCTGGGAAAGTTAATGAATACTTACATCATATTGATATGAGATCTTATGGTACTACAAGAATGTTATCCTCGTTTTTAGGAGAATTTGAAGATTGTTCAATTCTTTTTGATTGTGGATCATCTTTGGATATCAAAAAAGGAGTCAGATACTTCAAAAAAAAACATATCCCCCTATCATCATTCAAATACCTAATAACTTCCCATCATCACTTTGATCATAATGGTGGTCTTTGGAAATTATATGAAATAATTAAAGAATATAACCCTGCGGTAAAAATACTTACTAACGGCACTACTAAGTTACTTTTAAATGATTATGAACATCATCTAGCTCGTGGAAGAAGTACATACGGAAATCTAGTAGGTGAAATGAAACCAATTGAAGATAAAGCATTTAAGATAATTGAACCAAGTACAAATTTTACTTTAAATCCCGATAATCTTGATATTATTGATACTTTTAATACAAATAATTCAGAAATAAAACTTGCTATTTTAAAAACACCAGGTCACACTCCTGATCACCAAACTCCCGTTTTAATTAAAAATAATTCTATAGATTTTATTTTTTTGGGTGAAGCTGCTGGAACTATATATCATGATTCAAAATTATTAACAATGCCTACTTCCATGCCGATATATTATAATCATAAAGATTATATGAATACTTTAGAACATCTGAAAAAATTAAAACCTTTAATGGCAGGTTATGGACATTTTGGCATTGTTAATGGACAGAACAATGTTCAGCAAATAATAATTGAACATGAAGAATTCATGAAGAAATTTAAAAACCTTATTACGGAGTATTATAATGAGAAACCTGAAACTAAATTTATTCTTGAAAAAATTCTTCCGGAATTATTACCTCGGACTGATTTATCTCTTGATAGTAATTCTCTTTTTATAAATATAGTATTAGGAATTGTATATGGAATGATGATCTCTCTGGGGTTTAGACCAATACCTCAAGAAGAAATGAAATATGTACGATAAAAAAATTACTTATTCCTTCCAAAAACTTCTAATTAGAAATTATCATTAGATTTTATAATGGATAGAGAATTAGCTGTTTTTGATGTATGTATTGTGGGCGGAAGTATTGCAGGTAATTATTTAAGCTATTTATTATCCGATACAAACTTGAGAATACTTGTCATAGAGGAACATAATCAAGTAGGAGTACCTCTCCAATGTGCAGGGATAGTCTCTCAAAAGTTAAATAAATTAATAGATTTACCTCCGGAACTCATTTTAAATCGTGTAAATACAGCTAAAATTGTGGCACCATCAGGAAAGTATATTAAACTATCAGGGAATGAAAAACCATATATTATTGATAGGATTGGACTAGATTGTTTATTTTATGAAAAGATAAGACATAATAATAACATCGAGTATAGTTTGGGAGAAAAATTTAAAAACTTTCAAATTTTAAAACATAATCACAAAAAACTAGTTCTAATAGAGACTAATAAACGAAAAATAAAAGCTAATATTCTAGTCGGATGTGATGGACCTTTATCATCTGTGGGAAAGATCTTGGGAGTAAAAAATAAAACTTTATTTGCTTCCCAAATTCGGATTAAAGGTCAATTTGATGAAAATGAAGCAGTTCTGTTTTTTGATCAAAGATGGAGTGAGTTATTTGGTTGGATTGTGCCAGAAGGAAATAAAATTTACCGTATTGGAATGGCAAGCTTAAAAAATATACATAAAAAGTTCCAAACTTTTTTAAGTAATCTAAAAATTAATCCTGATCACAGAATTGATCAACAAGGAGGAATAATACCATACGGATTGATGAACAAACTTGCTTTCGAAAACGTTTTATTATTAGGTGATTCAGCATGTCAGGTGAAAGCAACAACAGGAGGGGGTATTATAATGCTTCTAACAGCTGGAAAATATGCAGCAGATTGTATAAATAAATGCTTCAAATATAAAAAATTTTCAAAGAGAATAATCAAAAAATATTATGAAATTCCCTGTAGAATCCAAATTGGAAGAGAATTGAAAATTCATTATTTAATTCGTACAATTTTAGAAAAATGTACAGAAAAAGATTTTGAGAAAATATTCAAAATAATAAAAACAAGTAGAGTTGAAAATTTAATCTCTCTATATGGAGATATGGACTTTCCTCGAGCTTTAATTTTTAAAATAATTAGAAATCGCTTTTTTGTTCCTTTTTTAATTAGGTATCTAATAAAAAATCCTCAAATCCTTCTGAAAATAATTCATATTAATTTATTTTAAATGGGAGGTACCATAGCAAAAAATGCAATTTGACCAAAGAGAATATACCATATCACCATGAAAACGACTATTATTATTGTCGATATTAATCCAAAACCTTTCACACCTCTTGGAATACCAAGACCTTCTTCATTGTTTCTTTGAATAAAAGCTCTTATCATTGCTACAATATAAATTAGAACAATTATTATAGCAACAATCCATAAAAATAACATAAACAATGACAACGTATACACAGGAAAACTATTCAACCACACCCAAAATCTTACTATTAGGTAAGTGGGTATTGTGGAATATATAATTGCTGTGAGAAAAAAAATAAATCCCCATGCTATTCCTTTAAACGCCATTGTTTTAAAATTAACTTTTTATTTAGAGTAGAATCCTTCGCTATTTTTATTTATTATATTTATGATAATTTAAAAGATTTGCTGGATGTTCAATTTAATAAAGTAAAGCCTTAAATCATACTATTTTTATTAGATTTAATATTAAACTATTTTTCTAATTAACCAACGTATTGCTTTCATTAATTTTTCATCTTCTCTTAAAATATCTATAGGAATATATTTGATCTTAACACCAAGTTCTTTTAACTCATTAATCTCAAAAATTTCATTTATATATTCAAGATCAAGCTTCATCTTTCCATGAAATTTATTTCCTATTATTAGAAGAGGAACTAATTCAGCATTTATATCTAAACGAGTATTATCAACTATTTTAAAAAGCTCCTTTGTTTGAATAATTGAATTTTTATCTAACAGATTAAACACAATTATAAAACCTTGCGCGAAATTTACGCAGTTTTCAAGATTCTCAAAATCTCTACACTCAAAATCACGCATTTGATCATCATACTGTAATACTTCAAGATTTTCAATAACAACCTCATAAATCCTGCTTGGCAAATCGTTCCTTTTTATATTTAAAAATTGAATCAATTCAAGATTCTTCAAAAGCGTTGTTTTACCTGCTTTTGGTGCGCCTATAATAAAAATTTTTTTAATAAGTCGTTTATCTCTTATAGGGGTCTCTAAACGATATTTGGGGGCCAACTTTTTGAAATATTTATTGAAAATATTTAAAAAATTAGTTTTTAATTCATCATTTGCATAATCTAAAGTATATTCAATATTTAAGGAGTTTTTCTTTGTATGTAGTATTTCTACAATATCATCTAATTTTCTAATCTCAGCAGCAAACTCTTCTAATACAGGTGTCTTAGAGTCTAAATATTTAAACACATCTACTATTTCATCTTTGAAAATAGCTGTTTTAATCATATAAGTAATCATCATTAATTCCTTGCCACCTCGAGCTAATTCTGAATCCATATAAAAGATATGATTTACAGTTTGAAACTTTCTATATGCAAAGATAAATGTGCCTTCTTCATCATTAAATTCTAATATTCTATTAATATCCGGAGTGTCAGCAGATCCAGATAATGATTCACTTGAATATAACACTGTTGGACCAACAATTTGGTCAAAATATGTAACACTCAATATCTGGTTTTGTGTCATTATTGAAGAAGTAAGACTTATTCCAATATAAAATTTTTAATTTTAATAAAAAATAAATCTCTTAAAAAAAAAAAAAATAAATTTATTTTATTTCTTTATCATAATTTTTTAAAAGAAATTTTGATATGTGATTAAAATGGGAGATTTTAAAAAGATGGAGCAAGCTTATAAAGCTTCTTCCAAAATATTAGAAAAACGAATGGCAAAGGAACGACCAGTAGATTTTGATATACTACGAAAAGTGAAAGAATCTTCAATTATTATTGTTGCTGGCGCTTATGATAAAATTGAGTTAGTATTAGAAATGATTAAAGTTCCTTTTATTTTAATCGAACCTCTTGAACTTAGTCAAATTGAATTAAGGGCAGACCAAATATTAATCATTAATTGTCCTGGGAATGTAAATGATGATGCTTTACCTAAAATAAAAGAATTTGTTAAGAACGGCGGATTTCTTTTTACAACGGACTGGGCTTTATTAAATATCCTTGAAAAAATCTTTCCTCGTTATTTAAAATATAATCAACGTCCAACGGGAGATGATTGTGTAAGAGTAGAAATATTGGATAAGAGCAATAAGTTCTTAGAGGGGTTATTTGATGAAAAATCAGATCCAATTTGGTGGTTAGAGAGTTCATCATATCCTATTCAAATACTCGATAAAAGTCAAGTTAAACTTTTAATAGTTAGTAAGGAAATGCAAGAAAAATATGGAGAAGCTCCAATAGTCATAACATTTGAATATGGAGAAGGTACTGTTCTTCATATGACAAGCCATTACTATTTACAGAGAGCGGAATTAAGGACAAAAAGACACAAAATGAGTGCTAAAGAATATGTTCAATCTGAAATGGCGTTCTCTGATGCAGAGGCTGAAGAGATTGAAAAAGATTTAGAAGGATTAAGCCTTGGTGAGGCTGAATCAGCATATTCTACTACTCAATTTATCAGCAATGTGATTGTAGAACAACAAAAAAAGATTGAAAAGAGAAAAAAGAAAAAAGAAAACAAATAATTTTTTTTCTACTTTTTGGGTTTACTATTTTCTGTTTTTGAAATCAAAAAGTTAATTTTTAATAGACATATTATATTATCATGGTAGAAGTACCACGAGAATTACATGGGAAGAGACTTGTCGGATATGCCTTAGGCAACTTCGGCTTGATAATGTCTAACTTTTTGGTGGGCGTATTTGCCTTCCAATATTACGTATATACAATTAATTTGGATTCAATCCTAACTTCAGTTGGAGTATCCTTACAATTTATTATATTTGCTATTTCCTCAATTATTTTCGGAATTCTTGCTGATAATAAAAAACCTGGAAAATTAGGAAAACGTCGACCATTTCTTTTATATGGCTTACCATTATGGTTTTTAACCAGTATTTTGGTATGGATACCACCTAAATGTCCTCAAAATAATTCGTTATTTATTCCTACTGCTATATTCCTTTGGACTACATTAATTGTTAAATCTATAACAGGTTCATCTATTATGACAGTTCATCTTTCCATGTTAACTGAACAATCACAAACTCATCAAAATAGGGAGAAAATATCAGCAGTCACTACTATTTTTCAAATAATTGCATCTATCTTAGCTATGATGCTTCCTTTAATTGTACAAAGCTTTTTACCCGAACCAGAGAATGTAAAATGGTGGGAACCTTCAGGAGATATAATTCTGACCTTTATTCCATGGATAGGAGCTGTTTTTGCAGTATTTGGTTTATTATCAATATTAATCTCATTTTTTTCTGTAGATGAGAGCTTTCATAAATCCACTAGTTTAAAAACTCTTAAGAGCAAAACAAGTCTAAAATCTTTTCTCAATCAAATGCGAGCACCATTATGGGACAAAAAGTTTCGAAAACACTTAAGTGTGAGATTTTTCAATAGTATGTCAGGAAAAACACTAGGTATCATCATAATACCTTTTCTAACTTATACACTTTTATTTACTGGGAATAGATATTATATTTATGTTATAGTATCCGTTATAAGCAAAATGATTGGATTCTACATCTGGAGGAGATTACTTAAAAAGAACTCATTACTTAAAACCTATAAGATATGTATTGTATCTTCAATAATCGCTTGCTTTTTAGAATTATTATTCTTGATAGAAAGTTTAACCTTTGAATTTGAAATTATTTTATTCATTTTTACTATGGGCACAATATTAGGTTCAATGTATGGTTTAGGTTTGTTTGACCCTCCTTTAGCTAGTGTGTTAGTTTATGAAGCTGCCGATAACGTGAAAAAGGCAGAGTTAGATAAGGCCGTTTCAAATATTTCTGGAGCTTATTTTGGTTTGAGCACTTTTATTGTGGCAACTGGCCAATCACTGGCTTCATTTATAATAGGTTTAATTCTTACTGGTCATAATGCTGAGAACCCTACAATAATTACAATCACGCTGGTCTTAATGGGTATCTTCTATTTAATTAGTTATTACTTTCTTAGAAAAATCAAATTAGAGAAAAAATTCATAAAAAAAGAAGCAATTGAGACTTCTAAAGAAGAAATATTTCTTAAGGAATAATTAGATATTTGCAGGATTTCTTATAAATGCCTCAATCAGCTGGATCGTCTTGTAAATATCATCAAGCTTTAATAATGAGTTTGGTGAATGGATATACCTACAGGGAACAGATACAACTGTACTTGGAACCCCTCTACGGCTAAATTGAATTTTACCAGCATCAGTTCCTCCATACCTCGGTTTCTTATATTGATATTGAATGTTCTCATGCTCAGCATTTTTGATCAGTCTATTATTCACTTTAGGATTTGAAATTACTGATTTGTCTGCAACGGTAATTGCAGGGCCTTCTCCTATGCTAACTGGATTTTTAGCTTTTTTTATACCAGGTACATCACCAGCAGTCGTGTTTTCAATTGCAATTGCCATTGTTGGTTTAAGCTCATAAGCACCAGTAATTGCTCCAAATCCTCCTACTTCTTCTTGTACTGCAAAATTGAAAAGAACCGTATCAGAATGTTGTTCTTCATTTAAAAGCATCATAGTATGGAGTAAAACATTACAACCTGTACGATCATCAAATGCTTTACCACGAACCATTCCATTTGGGAACTCTATAAAAGGACTAAATAATGTGCCAATTGCTCCAATATTAATATTATTTTCAATTACTTCCTCTTTTGAATTCATACCTATATCAATATATAAATCCTCAATATTAACCACCTTCTTTCGTTCTTCTACTGTAGTAAGATGAGGTGGTTTTGATCCAATAATCCCGTGATACATTTTTCCATCTGCAGATTTTAAAATAACTGATTGCCCAAAAAGAACTCTATTATCCCATCCACCAATTGATACAAAATTCAAAAAACCTTTCTTGTGTATGTAAGAAATCATAAATCCGATTTCATCGGTATGAGCATCTAATAAAATCCTATTTTCTCCCATAGTTCCTTCTTTTACAGCTAAAACATTTCCAAGGGGATCTGTCCATACTTTGTCAGCTATACCTTTTTTTTCGATTTCATCAAGAATAAAATTACTTACTTCTTCTTCGTGCCCAGATACACCAAGTAAGTCCGATAACTTTTTCTGATACTCTTTTATACTTTCAATATTTAATCTATCAATATTCATGATTAAAAAAATTCAAAATAATTGAATATTAATAAATGGAGATAATTAAAACTAGTTAATCAAATTATTCAAATAATTAAAAAAATATAGAATAAAGTCAAATTCAAAAAATATAGATTTTTTATTACTTCTTCTTATGCTTTTTAAGTTCAGCTATAGATTTCTCAGCTAAGATAATAGCATCATCAGATCTTGATTTATATTTTTTAACTTGCGCTTCAAGTTCGATGATTTTATTATTCAAATCTAATACTTTCTCACTATCTTCACTCAAGGGGATCATGTCCTCTCCACCCTTTTCAGCCATCTCTTTTAAGAAATTGTATTTTTCCTTCCATACGTTAATTTCTGTCTGTAATTCTTCAATTGTTTCATCAGTCGCAACTAGAGGGATACCTCCTCCTTCTTTAACATCAGCTACTTTTTCTTTTAATCGATTAACTTCATCCTCTAATTCTTGGATTCTTACCTTTAATGCTGCGATTTCCTCTAGATAATCAGTAGCCTTTTTTGGCTCCATCATCTCTTCAAACATAGATTTTCCTGTTTCTAACTCATCAGCAGATTTTCCCCCTAAAAGTCTCTCTTTTCTTTTTTGTAGTTCTTCGACAGTCTGCTCTGAAAGAAAATCCAGCGGATTAAAACTAACTCCACCGTGCTTTGTTCGTCTTTTTCTTATTTTCACAAATAGCGGAATTCCCTTCACCGCTTCACCACAGAGTATCGCTTGTCCTTTATCTAATCCTGATATATCTGATTTATTCTCATTACTTAAATCCTCAGCACTGGAAATTGTAATTCCAATATCCCTCACATCTGATAAATTATGTACTACCCAAGTGCCTGCTTGAGCTCGAATTGTTGTATCAAGTAGCTGGGGCCTTTGTGTACCAATTACAATATTCGCTCCAAACTTTCTTCCTTCTTGAGCAAATAATTTGACAACCTCACACGTTTCTGTTTGCTTTTTCCCCGCAAATAAGTGTGCTTCATCTAAGAATAAATAGAATGGAGGTATTCCTCTTGTGGTGCTTGCATCATAAAGTTTTTTGAGTAATTTGCCCGCTATAGCCTCTTGTACCTCTAAGGCCATTCCATTCAAATTTACTACGGTACAAAGATTAGGTGCCACAATATCTGAGGGTTTTAATGAAAATAAGTATTCGATATCGACATCTCCACCTTTATTTTTCTTTAAATCAGAAAATTCTACTACTTTATCAACAAATTCACTTTCCCCTTCTGGTAAATCCTCTCCTGCAACCTTAAGCGAGCCATATTCTCCATGTCTATCTAATATTACTACAGGAATTCCTTTTTTAAGAAACTCCTCACATAAAACCCCCATTGTATACGATTTGCCTGAACCAGATTTCCCAGTAATGAAAATCCTTCCAAAATTTTTAATTAATAAGTAGACTTCATAAGGATAACCAATGAGATTTCCCAAAGACAATGATTCTTCGGGTGGGTTAAAAATTCCTAAAATCTTTGATATTTGTTCCTCTTTTGCCAGAAAAACATCTAATCCAATCTCAAATGGTCTTTTTGGCCTTTCTCCTAAAACAGACAATTTAGCCATACGACCTTTATCTTCCGTCCACATTTCTGTAATGTAAAGCACAAAATGCTCTCGATTTCCCTCATCATCTTTTTCTCCATAGATCGTCAAATAATTATTTCTATCAACAGGAACACCTTCAAATACGACAGTAACCGTATGAGTTGTGGTTTTACCAGTTAATCTACCTACAGGTTTTTCCTCCTGTAATCCTTCACCTGAACCTTCATCTGACATAAATTTCTCACATTATTCAGTTTTTTAGTATTATAAGTAATTTCACATATATTAATATAAATATTCATAAATCCAATAATTGGTTTTAAAAGATACCTTATCTGAGCAGAATAAAATTAAAAAAAAAGAGTGAAATTTTCTTCTTTAATATCATTTTCTCTATCAGTTTTAGATTTTTAAAAAAAAAAGAATTTAGAAATAATAACTATTTCTTTTTCAAGAAATAAGTTCCTTGCCCTATTAACCAAAGTATGATAAATGCATACAATGTCCATTCAATAAGATAAACTAACGCATTACGTGCCACCGGTGTATATTCCTGAATTATAAAGCCCCCAAAATATAGACCTGAAAAAATTCCTGCTAAGATTGCAATGATTGCTAATAATTTAGAGTATTCAGTGTTAGGATATTGTAAATATCCAAGCCAAATGTAATTAAAAGCAAAAAAACCCATGCAAATGGTAACTGATATTCTGTGAATTTCATATGCGAGAGTAATTGCTGGATTTAAAGGAAAAATACCGACTAATATTAGAGCGATTTGACCTATAACTCCTGTAATTATATATATCAAGGTCAATTTATTATCAATACCATTTTTCCTTAGATCCCTTATTATATACAGCATAAGAAAAATCGAGAAGATTGCTAATAAAACTATACCTGTGGAATATGAAATTTGAGCTCCAATTGGTCCGGCCTGTAAATCGCATGAATAATTAGTAAAAATGCTAAAAGAAGAATTAAACGGTAAATAAAGCATTAATGCTATTAA
>JBHLRA010000026.1:0-13479 GCA_048883045.1 Candidatus Thorarchaeota archaeon
AAAATAAATTAATATTTTCAAAATTTATTTTAATATTATTCTTTTTGAGTTTTTATAATTTTTTAATATTAATGGAAAAACTTATATGAATTGTGATGGAACTTAAGAAATATTTAAATTCATTGACTATAGGTCTTATTGGTTCAATTTTACTAATTATATCTGAATTTTTTTCTTGGTTTTCCAATTATAACTTATTTGAGATTTATCTTATCACCACTTCTGTAGAGATCGCGGATTCATTTTTATTCTTATTTCCCTTACTTAGTGGTATCATTTGTCTATTTGCCAGTCTTTTACCTATTTATCGAATAGAGTTAAATATAAAATCTGTTATATTATCCATCGTTGGTTTAGGTTTTATGTTACTATTTTTCATTGATTATATTTCTCAAGAAATTGAATATTTATCAAATTCTGGAATAGGATTCTATTTAGGAGTTATAGGATTTCTTTTAGTTCTTTTTAATATAATTAATATCTTAATATCATTCCAAAGACAGACAACAGGTAATTAACTATTTCTAGAAAGCCAAATAATATTAGTGACAAGTCTGAGGATCAAGATGCTGAATCAAGTTATTATTATGCACTTAGTCATGAAATCCGAAGAAAAATAATAAAAATAATTGGAGATAACGAGTTTACAACTTTTACTTACCTTAAAAGGGCGCTTGGAGTGAGTACAGGAACTATTTATCATCATTTAGATTCCTTATCAGAACTAGTTGAACAAAAAAAAGACAAGAAGTATTATTTGAGAGAATTGGGTATATATGCCTATAATTCTTTAAAAAATAACATCGAAACGATTAAATCTCCTGATTTTACTCACAGAGAAATTAAATCACCAATTTTACGCAAGTTAATGTGGATCTCATCAAAAAGGTTTATCCAGTTTGAAAAGAAAGATAAAAATCTCTCGATCACAATATCTTTAATCATATTAATAATTGGTACATTTCTATGTGGATTAAATGGTTTTTATTCATTCTTGCTATTTTTCATTAATAATAATTATTCTAATCCACAATTGTTTTTACAAATTTTACAATATCTTAGCTTTATCCTGAATTTTTTTATTTTTTTCATAATAATTGAAGGAATAACTCGCCTATTTTACAAAAAGGATGAAGAAACTTTGAATTTCTTTATTTCTTTCGCAATAATTCAATTTCCCTCTATACTTTACCTATTAATTCATTTGATTTTCAAATGGTCTGAACTAATATATATTAGTCTTTTTAATTTAATTGACAAGGTTCTACTAATAATTTTTCAAGTTTGGTCTCTTTGGCTATTATCTTATAGCTTATGTGCTAAGAAAGGCTTAAAAATTGAAAGTAGCTTAATAGTTTCATTATTAATACATTATGGTGGTTTTACGATAATTCTGCTGTTTTTGACTTAGAAATGTTGAAATTTAAGTTTTTCATTTGTTTTATTATCTGATTCACTCTAATTTTAGAAGATAAAAAGTCCTTTGATTTTGTAGCAATAAAACACGAGAAATATTTTGAGTTATCTAGTGAAATAGGAGGGGTTACAAACTCTGGGATTAATCTTATAAGTTTTGGAATGAACTCTTCATAAAATATCTCTATTTTTTCGAAATCCTCATACAAAAAGTCGAGCCGAGTGAAATGAGAATAATTTATAAATCGTATTTCAGGTCTATTGGAAATATTTATTTTAGAATTAAAAATTAATTCGGCACAATTATGGTTAATAACATTTCTTAAACCCATATATGAAGTAGTTAACCTAGGATTGATTTCTATGAAACTGAAAGAATTATTATTTTTCAGAATGAAATCAATCCCAAAATATCCTTCAATTTTAAGGAGTTTTATTTGATCTATATTAATAGGTAAATTTTTAATAATTTCATTATGATTTTCTAAAGGGGTATAACCTCCGAAATACTCCGATTTTATATTTTTGATATTAACATCTTGAACGTTTATACTCAAAATTAATGGATCTAATTTTGGATGATAACCCCCTATTAATGAAATACTCATATCTTTTCCTTCAACAAATTCTTGAAGTATGTAATTTCTATTCTTATCAAGTTCATATTCAATATTTTTAAAGAAACTTAAGATTTGAGATTCATTTTCAAAATATTTTATTGATTCTGCCCCTACGCCATCCTCAGGTTTAATAACAATGGGTTTTTTAATTTCCCTAAACTTTTTTATGATAAAATCCAAATCTAAAACTTTCTGCTTATATGGTATCTTGTATGTAATGGGAGTGGGTATCTTTCTCTTCCTAAAGAAATTATAAGCTTTTATTTTGGAACTACCTGTTTTAATACCATTAAGATTTGTACTTAATACCATTTTTTTATGATTTCTAACAATTTTAGTAAGATTGTAAAGTACTTTCGAGCTTTCTGGGGCAATTATAAACACGTATTTACAAATATTTACTAAATTTTTAAAAATCTTTATGTAATCATCATTCTTTTCTATTTTTCTAACATTATCTGCGTTTATTATTTCTGACAGATAGAAAATCCTGTTATCCAGCATTGTATGAATCTCAAAACCCAGTGCTTTGAAATCTGCTATAATTGACCTTAACATACCAAAACCTTCACAAAAAAGTGAAGAAGGGATATTAATTTGGCGAAATCCCCCACCCGAAATGAATTCGAAAATAAAAATTGTATTGTTTTTCATTTTAAAATTAAATTCGTAATATTCAGATTTTTCTAGATTAGTGGCTAATAAAAATGTTTTGATAGATTAGTTTTAAAATGATGATTAAATTATCATAATTAACTCAAATTTAATAAAAAATTAAAGGATTTGAATATGACTTTTTTTCCAGAGGAGGTAATGCAACGTTTAAGATACCTCCACTTCTCGATAAAAAAAATTGAAAGTGCTTTAGAAAAAGATGATGAAAATTTTACTTTAGACGATCTAAATCTTATTTTGGAATATACTAAGGTTTTAAATATAAATTATGGAAATGAAAACCATAAAGAGATTTTGAAAGATCTAGATATCACTCCAGTCTATAATGATGGTATAGCTAATAAAGAAATTGAAATTCAAGATATTATGTTTGAGTGTGCAAGAGCTTTATGGATTATGGCAAAAGCATATTCCCAATTAGCTGAGAAATATGAAGAGGAAGAAGAATGGGAGAATGCGATTATAGCAATGACTGAATGTAGCAAAACTTATAAAACGGCTGCTTACTTCAGTGCTGCTGTTGTACATCAAAAAGAATTAGGAGTAAATATCACTTCAGAGAGCCTAGAGTTAAAATCCGAAGAGTCTAGAATTTTAGCTCAAAGTATCGCTGCGATACGAGAAGAAAATAACAATAATATTTACTTTTCCTCAAAATTGTATGCTGGTCTTAGCCTACTATCAAAAAGATTGTTTTATCTGAAAAAACATGAAGAAAAGAAGAAACAACAAATTCGAGCTCAATTTCATTATGATATGGGGAAAGCATGTTTTCTTAAGGCACGAGCTTCATTAGAATCTTCAATAACAAACATTAATCAAGAAAAAGTTAAAAAATTGCAGCAAAAAGCTGGATGGTATTACATAAAAGCAAAAGATATTTGGGAAGATATGCTCAACAATCTTACACTTTCAAGTGAAGAAAAGGATAACATTGAATTAAACTTATCTATAGTAGAAGATAATTTAAAAGAAATTGAATTTGAAAAACTTGATTATGAAGATATAAAAAAAATACAAGATCCTGAACCGATCATTATTATTCCAGAGAATCTTGCTCCATTTGTGCCAAAAAGTATAATATTTCTAACTAAATTTGTACCTAAAGACTTAAACGTTAAACGTTTCAAATCTTACCAAAGAAAGAAACTGGAAGAAAAAATTCCTTATAGTAAAAAAGAAAAACTAATAGATAAAAAAGCTGGAGTCGTTAGAACTATAAATGAATTAAAACTTTTAAAAGAGAATAATGAGATCGAAATTGAAAAATTTGCAGAACTTATGGAAAAATATTCTACAAAACTTAAAATGATCGATTCCGCTATAGAAAAAATTGCTAAAATGTAATAGAATAAAGTTCAATGTTTAATACTTTATTCTTGTAATCTTGATAAAGATTTTTTTTCTCTTTCTATATATTTCTCTCGATTAGCTTCTATTTCAAAATCTCGTCTGGATTCCTCCAAAAAAAGCAAATCATAGACTTCTTTAAGAACAAGCAAAATTATCATTATTTCCATTAGTAATATTAGAGAAATCATTATCATTTCTAAGTTATGTAGATTTCTGAAAAAAAGAGAGGCAAATATAAAAGAGTGGGGGATATAGAATAATGTTATAATTCCAATCCTCTTTCCAAATTTAATTATATTCTTAATTTCTAAGCTAAAAATCTTTTCTAATCTCAAAACATTCCATAAATAGTAAAGAGAAAATAAAATGTTAATTAAACATAAGATAATAATCAAATCTCTTTCCTGGGTCATTAAGTTAATATATGGTTTTAACAATATTGACCCGATCATAAAAGTTAATGAAAAGATAAATATTATCAATGACAATGACAATAAACCGTCATGAAAATCTTTATAATCTAAGTCTTTACCACCCTTCTTAATAATTTTATAAAATTAAAATTTTATTAAATAAAGAAATTAACAATATAATATAATTATAACAAAAAAAAAGAGAGATTTATGAGTTTTCTAACTGAGGAAGAAATTGAAAGACTCAAAAAAACCCATCCAATTAAAAAAATATTCAGATTTGCATTTCTAATCATTGGAATTTTCATAATTTTTATTGGAATTTTACTAGTCCTAATTGGAATAGACTTTGGAATTACTATCGATGATGTTAATATATCCTTCATTATCGATGTTTTAATCATCATTTTTGGGATAATAATTACGTCTAAATTCTTTATTGCACCCTACTATCTAAGAGAAAATTCGTTAACAATAAAAAAAATACATGAATTAAGAGAACCTACAGATATTGATTTAAAATTTTGTTCAATAGCACTAATACGACTTGGCGCTGCTATTATATTCTTATTTGTTGGTGTTCTAACTCTCTTAATCTTTGGAACTGATGTAGGACATACTGTTACATATGGGAGTGCTGTAGTATTAGGAGGACCATCATTTTTTTATGTAACAGGACTCCCAGCATTAGGTATTGGTTTTGGATTATTTCTCTATTTTATTTTAAGCCCTTTTAGGGGACGTTTTTCAAGTTCAAAGAATTTTTACTTTTTTTATGAACTACGACCTTTTTGTCCTTGGTTAACGGAAGTTCCTAAGAAAGATATTGAAGCAATAAGATATCAGAATAACCATCTTGGCCCAAAACTTGGCTGGGTCATGTTAATCTTGCCATTTATAGTACTTCAGTTTATGACAGCTATTCCATTGTTTTTTGTTGAGAGAGCGGGACCCGAATATGTATTATCCTGGATATTTCTAATAATCTCTATACTAGAAATATTTGCAATAATGTTACTTGTATTATTACAACAGAACTATTTTGAAATTGCTACGAAAACTCACTTATATGAAATGTGGTTTTCTCCTTTTAAATTAAAAAGAAGAAAAAGAATAGAATTGCGCGAAAATTTTAGTAACTATTTTGAATGTGGAATTGAAAAGAGAGTTGAGAGTAATCCTAGGTTTACTAATGTAAATGAAACTCAATTCCAATTATTCAATTTAATATTTGGATTGTTTTTAATTATTTCTGCAATAGTAATGTTAACCCAAATGATATTATTTGGACCATTATATTGGTGGGTTGCGTTGATGTATGGTATTATATTGATCGTAAAAGCATTTAGCTTTGATTTTAGTAAAAAGGGAGGAGATGAATTTTATTACGATGAAACGAGTAAGATTTTTAAATTTAGAAGAAAATTTAGCTTTAAATTTCACAATATTACTGCTTTTAATGTAGAATATGTGAAAGTAAGAAAGTGGTTTAGAAAATTGGATTTTTTTGATATTTTTGGTATCGGATCTATAATTGTTATGCTAACTATTCAACAAATTGAAGGTTGGTGGTTAGTAAATTCATTATCTGTTATTACTGATAATATAGTAAGTACAATTTATTTAGGAATTGTTTTTATTTTTGTAATACTATATGTCTGTCTTCCTATTGATGCGATTGAATTCAAAACACCATCTATTGTTTATCGAATCCGAATAACTTCAAAATTAAATGGTAAAAGCTTAATTCATAAATATATCAATGATTTAAGGGAATTTCCAAAGGAAGTTTTAAAAGAAGATTTATTTAAAACTTTCATTCAAAGGTTAGGTATAATAATTTTCTTAATTATCGGCTCTATATTTTATTCGATTTATACTCTTATTGCATTCATTACTTAGCTATTCTTACTTTTAAGTAAATATTTGTAAATATTTGCTATTTTTATTCTAAGTAATCTTCTTATAATTATGTCTGAACAAACTTCAATTCTTTTATATATTAAGAACATGCTTTCAGATTTAATTTATATCAATGGCATAATTGCAACAGAGCTGATTAAAGTAAACGAAAACATTGCAACCATGCGACACGGTGAAGGATTTTTAGAAAAGACAAGTTGTCCTGAAGAACATCTTGAATTAAACAAACAAATTATTGAGATTGTTAAAAAATACCAAAGAAAACCATCAGATATAACTGGATTGGAAAAACATGTAATAAAACATCAATAAGAATATTAATAATGAACTGAGAATGCCAAAGGATCTTGATAAAAATGGGTTGATAATTACTAAAGGAAATTATTCAAAAAGAAATTAAAGAACACTATGAGAAATATAAAAATAGAAGATATTGAGATTCCTATAAAGTCAGATAATATTAATTTAAAGGGATCAATTTACTATAGTTTAAATACTCCCCTAAAGGCACCATGGATAATTGTTCTAGGAGGATATTTAGAGCATCGGGGCAGCAAATTCGTACAAGCCTTTTGTGAAAGATTTGCTGATGCAGGTTATTTTGTTATCTCTTATGATTATCGAGGTCACGGAGAAACTATTAAAGTCACTGGTAAGTTAAATTTTATTAAAGCCACGCCAAAAATTTTTTCAGATATTCATGATGTTATAAGTTGGATAATAGAAGCACAATCAAACAGACTTCTAGATGAAAAAATTGCATTATTTGGAAGAAGTTATGGTGGTGCTATTGGATTAACTCATGGTTTTATTGATCAAAGAGTAAAATTGCTATTTGCCCTATGTACTAGATACGACTATGCAACAGTTCAATTGAAAATATCTGAAGATCTTATAAAAAAAATAAGTCCAAAATATTTTATAAAAAAAGATCCTAAAAATAATGAGAGAATTTGCTTAGCACATTGTAAGGATGATTTTAGAATTCCCTTTGAAAATGTGCTTATTATTAAAGAGCATCTCGGTTTAAAAAATGAAAATACATTAATTTACGAAACTGGGGGCCATTCATTTAAGGGTCACCGAGATGATTTATTTGATCAAGTAAGGCATTTCTTGAAAAAATTATAAGAAAGGAAAGTATTAATAAAATATCAATTATCATAATAATGGGTGAGATACTTATGGAAAAAAGAATCGTTATTGTAGGTCCATCTTCACAAATTCTTGGTGTAAAGATTGCACAAGAATTGGGTATTGAATCAATAAATACAGAATGTAAGAATTTTCCAGATGGAGAAAATTATTTAAGAATTAACATTGAAAATGAGACTCTGATTGCTGGAAAAGAAGTAATAATTGTACAATCGACAGGTCCTAGTGCTGGTGCCAATCAAAATGCTAGACTTATGGAATTATTTATGATGATTGATTCTGTAAAACGCATGGGTGCTGAAAAGATTATTGTCGTTGCGCCTTATTTGGCATATGCGCGTCAAGATAAGATCTTTAGACCTGGAGAAAGTCAATTTGGTAATGCAATCATCAATATAATCAATAATTTTGGCATTAATGAGTTATACACTGTTGATTTGCATGCCCCAGTCATTTTAAGTGAGTGTACGTGCAAAGCAATCAATATAGATTCTATGAAGTTGTTAGCAAATTATATTAAATCACTTGGTGCGAAAGATATTGTAGTCGTAGCTCCAGACAAAGGAGCGATTGAGAGATCAACTGCTTTTGCAAATTATTTTGGAGAAGATGTCCCTGTAGAGGTTATTGAAAAAGAGAGAGATGTTAAAACTGGAGAAATAAAAATGAGGGGCAGTCTGAATCTCAATGATAAAGAGGTTGTTATTGCTGATGATATCATTGCTACAGGAGGAACAATGGCAACTGCAATAGAATTAGCACGCGATAGTGGTGCTAGGAAAATTTATGCTGTAGCAACTCATGCATTACTACTACAACAAGCAAAATATCGGATTATTAAAGCAGGAGCAGATGATATTATTGGCACAGACTCAATTGATAATGAAGTGTGTAAAGTCTCATTAGCAAAAATAATTGCCGATTATTTAAAATAAGATTTTTATATATGCTAATAGTTTTTGATAATCTCTATTACTAATTGTCTCAAATTTTGCTTTAGATTTTCAATTGTAGAATTATTTTTAATTACATAATCAGCATTATTTAAGACTTCTTCTAATCCAAATTTGATTTCTCTTGCATCTCTTTCAATTAATTCTTCAAGAGTTTTAGGATCATCACTACGACCTCTTTCAAAAAGCCGATTAAATCGTATTTCTTTATCAACGATTATAGCAATAATTGGAAATTTCCAGTACCTTTTAAAAACATTTATCTCAGAGAGAGATCTAACTCCATCAATAAAAATGACTTCTTCTTTTTTGTTTTTTATTAATTCTACACATTTTTCAGCAATGATTGTAGGACCCTCTTCTTTCCTCATTTGTTTGGCTATTTTACCTATATTTATTCCGGAAGGTACTAAATTCCTTTTTTTTGCTTCGTTTCTGATGATATCTCCCATTGATACTACTATGCCTAAATCCTTTATAGCATCTAATGCAGTCGTTTTTCCTGATCCTGGTTGTCCTGTAATGGCAATAACTTTCATTTATAAAGAAAAATTTTCTTGAATATAATTTAAATATATAGGTTTTGTTTAAATTCTATATATTAAAAGAAATTAAATTTTTAAAGAATATTTTTAGCCATATCTAAATAAAATGAAAAAAGGAAAAAAAAAAGATCCCTTCTACACTCCAGTTCTATTGACTCTAAAAGCATATAAAAGAATTGTAGGGTACGCAATAAGATATGCAAATAATGATCTGAAACCAGAAAAGTGGCGTGAAGTTTATGGAATTTTAATAGGATCTATCGAAGATAATTCAAAAGTAATTGTGAAAGATGCAATTCCCATGATAGTTGGAGATCGAGCTGGCGTAAAATATGAAAATAAACAATATGTAGATATGGCTCAAATTGATGCCACAATTTTCGAAAGATCTATTCAAGATGATAAAACTGATTTTATTATAGGATGGTGGCACACACATCCAGGTTTTGGTTTTTTTTACAGTCCAATTGATTGTATGACTCAATTAGGATATCAGATCCCTAATCCTTATGCATTAGGGTTAATATTTGACCATTGTGAAAAAGATTCTGATTCTCATTTTTTAGGAATAGCTGGATTAAGACTTAAGGACCCTGAATTAGGAATTTCATCGACCTATAACTTAATTGAATTGAATTATGAGTTTAAAGAAAGAATAATGGTACAGAAAGCTGAAAAAGTTATAAAAAAAGTGAATGAAAATATAGAAAAAGCCTTAAAGGAATTGCAGTACATTGATGAAGTGCTTCGCAAGAAGGCATTAGCTCAATTACAGCGTAATTATGGATTAATTTTAGTACCTAAAGAAGATATAATAGTTACTGATGATGAGGAGATAGCAGGAGAAGACGAACGATTTTTATATGAATGGGATCCTGAGTTTTTTAAGAAATCTTATAGAATTCCTAAGTTTAGGGAAAAAGTTGAAAAAGTTATAGCTAGTGCTTATGATGAATTAGATCAGCTTAATCAAATTGACGAGAAAGAAAAATACGAAAGTAGAAGAACTAAATTAACTAAGAAAATCAAAGCAATTTTGAAAAAACCAAACGAATGGTATGAAAAATTAATGGAGGATTTTTCGAAAAGAATTGAATTAATTTTCCCATTTTATTCATATTTAGATACAAATGAAAGAAAAATAATTGAATATTTTGAAGAGAGAAGTTCTGAGTATTCCAAAATTTTAGACGAGTTAAATAAAAGATCAAATTTAATTTTAATTGATTAATTAAAAAGTAGTGTTTTTGATTTATCAAACTTTAAAAATTTAGAAAAATATAATCAATTTAGAAACTTTAGTAAAATTTTATATACATAAGAAATATTTAAGAATTAAGCTAAGCTTCTTTTTATAGAACTTTGATACGAATGAGGATTCATTCATGGTTAATGAGACTACAATCATAATAAAAAACCGAAATGATAAAGATAAGTCGATTAAAGACGCAATCTTTGCATTTTCTGGAGGTAGAAAATCACTTTTAATTAAGGGTGAAGGTGATGAAATCAGTACCGCAGTAGAAGTAGCTGAAATTCTAAAAAGTCGTATGTATCCTAGAATTGAAATAGCCAGCGTGTCTTTAGGGAGTCGTCCTTATTTTGATAGAAGACAGCGTGGTTATAATTTCAAAAATAAAAAAGTAAATAAGAAAAAGATCGATATAATTTCTAATATTGAAATCACTCTCCAAACCAGATCAATAGTCTAAACCTATGAATTCTAAAGTTAAAACCAATTTTAAACATTTAGGACCTCTGCTAGACGAGCAAAGAACTCCAGCTATATGTGAAATTTGTAAGAATTTCATTTATAAACGAGTTTATTACGATGAAAACTCGGAAAAAAAAAGGAAAATTGTTTTTGTATGTAAAAACTGTTTAAATAACAATAAATAATAAATTTATTCTGAACTAGAAACCTTAATTTTTTCAAGTTTCTTCTGAGTTCGTTTCTCAAGAAATTTTGTCCAGTCAAAAGACATTATAAAAAACATTACTGTAATAGTAACTAATAATAAAATGGCTTCAGTTATTACGCTTGAATTATCGTTAGGTTGGATTCCTTGGGAAAATAAGCCAATTACTACAAGAATAGGCCAACAACAATAAAATAATGTTGTAAAATTTTTTCCTAACCACCCGGGAATAATACATTTCCAGAAGGGATATTTAATCATTCCTAAGGGCAAAAATAATATATCATCTGGAAGGGGAGTTAATGCAAATAAAAAAATATAGAAGGGAGCTCGTCTTTCATTTTTCAAGATCATTTTTCCAAATCCATTGACATTATCTAATAGATCTGAATCTCGATGATCTACTAACTTCTTTGCTCCATAACCAACTCCATAACCGGTAAGTTCTCCTAATGCACTTCCTAAACCACCAAATACTGCGAGACCAATAATTTGAAACCAAAAAGGACTTGATTTTAAGATTTGTGATAATTCCAATCCTATTTTAGAAAAGTTGCGATATATTGAATCTGAAAGTGAAAATAACACGAATGGAAAAGGAACTGGAAATCCTATTGATGCCGAACCTAAAAAACAAATTCCTAAAGATATCAAAAGTGCCCAGAAATAGTTTACTCCTTGAGTTATCATCGTTAAATTTTGCCTTGCACTAATTATGAAATCCTGAAAATCAGGTATATACAAAAATAGAAATATGTATATTATTACAGAAAAATAGAAGATGATAAAGACTATCGTTAAGTTCTTTGAAATTGCCATATTTTCTTATAATTTTGAGATTTTTGTATTTAACCCATTTCGGGCTTTTAAAAGTAGTTCAAGATTTGCATTTATTTTTCCAATACGATTTACTTTATTTGGCATTTCAATGTCTTCAATTGCTATTATCAACTCATCAGTTTTAGGATTATATAGAATATCGCCTTTTTCTATACTTGTTATAGATTTAGGATTAGTACCTTTATAAATTTCAATACCAGGCAACGTCCAATAATTTTTCGAACCAAAACTATATCTTCCTCTAAGTACAAATGGTAATTTATTAATTAGTGCATCTGCGGTTAGAGGGGAGAGATGACGAATTATTTCGCCTTCAATATCACCAATTCCGAACAAAGCAATCTTTATCAATACACTCATGTTTTAAAAATAATGTAATTTCTAATATTTATATTATTTTAATTAGATTGATAAAAAAAGATAAAAATTTTATTATTATAAATCAAGGATTTTGCTATTTCCTTTAATAACAAAATTTAAATAGTCAGATTGACATATAAATATCTGAAAAGGACAATTTGCATTGGAATTAGATACAACATTGCGGTTTTTACACCGATTTATTAGTTACGATCTAATAACCCATTTCTTTATTTGTGACTTTTTTTGTGTTCACATCCTCTTGATTCAAATTAGATTAACATCATTTAAAGTTTAATTCATTTGTTCCTGCAGTGCTTAATACAGTGAAAATAATAGATCAAAAAGGCACTTCATAGCAGGTAATTGAAAATCTCGCTTAAATTTACGATTTTGGTATATGAAATGTTGAAAATTTGAACTCTTGTTGAAGATAAGATAAAAATTACTGATACATGAGACATCAAAACATAATACCCATAAATCGGAATAAATAAATAGGAGCTTTGATTTCATAATTGCTTCATTGGATAATCATGTTAAAGTCCCTTTGAATCAATTATACTTCGATTAATCGGAGCACCTATTGTCCTTTTCTCTTTTTTTTTAATTTTTGTATATCCTCCTCAATATCAATATCAAAAAAATGGTAATCTTTTTCAATTTTAAAACAAATTATTTTCTTTTCATTAAAAGCTAGATGGTTTAGAGCCTCCCAAATCGTTTTAATTCTATTTGTTTTGCGGATATTAGAAATCTCGATTATTGCATTATAATTTAAAACTATAATTGGTATAATTTGATTTATACTATCCTTATTAGCAATGTCACCTACTTTTAGAAGTGATATTTGTTTTAATATAATATTAGAATCGATTATTTCAATTTCAGCATTAGATATTAATCGGTTTATATTGTATAGTTCGATTAATTTTGAGGTTTCTATATTTCTATAAAATACAAATGGATAATTCTTGATTAATGTATAATTATTAGATATTGAGCTTAAAATTTCATCTATAATATTATTTTCAAAAACGGTATCACCTGGCAGCACTAAATAGTATTTATCTTTAGTGAAAAAGTTCTTTTTCTTAGTTATGGATAAAAAGGAGTATAAAGGTCCTAATTTATATTGTTTTTTAGCATTAATTATTTGTAATTTTTCTTGTAAATCCTCATTTTCTTTTATTAATTTTGAAATAAAATTACTGATTTTCTTTCCTAAATAACCAATGACAATACCAATTTTTTTTATTTTTAAATTAATTAGATTAGAAATCGTATGATGGAGAATAGGGATATTA
>JBHLRA010000026.1:13579-22448 GCA_048883045.1 Candidatus Thorarchaeota archaeon
GCTCCAGAAGTTGAAAATGGTTCACATGCGTAAGCATCTCCAGGTTTGAGTACTTGGTTATGTAGTTTATCTTTATGATTTGGTATGAAGGGACCAGCATGTAAATTATATCGTTTTAGTTCATGGCCTCCCAAATTCTTTATGGGTCTTAAACCTCGATTGCTAATTTTTTCCTCGATTACTTCCCCAAGTTCATACAATTTAACCCCGGGATTGAATATTTCAATTGCTGCTTCGAGAGCTTCTTTTGCTGCCTCAATGTAATTCTGAAGTATTGGATCTTCATTAATATTTATAGTGAATGCTGAGTCTGCTATATAACCATTATAATGAGCTCCAACATCAATTTTTAGAAGCCCTTTCTCTGGAATTCTAGTCTCATCATCTATTGGAGGGCTATAATGAGCAGCAATTTCATTTAAAGACATATTAATTGGAAAAGATAATTCGCATTCATTTTTGATTATCTCAGCTTCACATCTATTTGCAATATCTAAAAATAATTCACCTGGTGAAACTAATTTCATTGCCAGTTTTTTCGCTGCAATAACCGCCTTCCCAGCTTTGATATAATCTTGAATGTAATTATTAATCATATTCTTAAAAATTCTATTATTTTATATTAAGGGGTTAATCTATCAGCAGTTCTAGGATACATTACAGCTTCTCTAATGTCATCTAGTCCACATATCATTGTAAGCCATCTATCTATTCCTAAGCCGAATCCAGCATGTGGAGGCATTCCATAATCAAAAGCTTTTAAATGAGATTTGAAAGAAGCTGAATTAAGCCCTTGATTTTCAATAGCGTTCAGTAATTGTTCCTTATTATGAACTCTTGTCCCACCAGAAGTTAATTCTAGCATCCCTTTTTGTAAATCGAAGGATTCACTATACTTAGGATCCTTCGAAGGCATAATATAAAATGGTTTTATTGACATTGGCCAATGAGTTATATAGTAATAACTAGGTAATTCTTTACCTAATTTTCGATAAGCTTCAGTAGATATATCTTCACCAAATTCAAGATTAAAACCAAATTTTGAGTTTATCAATTCAATAATTTCTTCATATTTATATCTCGGAAATGGAATATCTGGTAAAACTGTTATATGTTCCATTCCTAAATATTTTAAAGCATCAATTTGAGTTTGTCTTATATCTTTTAGAACATTATAAACAAGTTCTTCTAATAGTTTAAGAACATCCTCCATTGTAGAAAACGATATTTCAACATCTAATGTAAAAATCTCGCATAAATGTCTTTTTGTACGGTGTTTTTCTGCTCTAAAACAATCACTTATTTCAAAAACCCGCTCATAAACACCACTTAATTGTTCTTTATATAATTGAGCTGATTGAGTGAGAAATGCTTCTTTTTCAAAATATATAATTGGAAATAGCTCAGTACCCCCTTCTGTTGCAGACCCTATAATTTTTGGAGTTGTTATTTCAGTAAAATTTCTATTAAATAAAAATTTTCGAATTGCTCTAAGCATTTCTCCTCTAATTCTAAAAACCGCTTGATTTTTAAGTGATCTCAAGTCTAAAGCTCTATTATTTAATCTGAGATCTAATTCAGATATTGTTTCTCCAGTCATATCTATAGGAAGCTTCTCAGGTGTTGTATTTAGTATTTTTATTTCAGAGGGGATAATTTCAATTCCACCTGGTGCTTCATTAAATGCTTTGACAATACCCTTTACCATTATACAATATTGGTATCCAACTTTCACCTTATCAAATAAATATTCGGTAACAACGCCCTTTTTCAAGGTTATTTGACGTTCTCCAAATTTGTCCTGAAGAGAGATGAATTTTAAGCCTCCAAGATCCCTAAAATTTCGAACCCAACCTCCTAAAATGACTTCTTTATTTACTAGTTCTGTTGTTATATCTTTTGTGAAATGAGTCTTTCTCCAATCTTCTAAATTATCAAGCTCCATTTGTCTAACAACTCAATATATTTCCTCGAATATATTCGTTAAAATTAAATTAAAAATAAAATTTTTGCTTTCTTATGTTATATTTATGGTTGAATTGAAATGGAAAGGCAAGGTGGAAAAAGAGGATATCATTTCAAAACCATATAAAAATAAACCTTTTCATGTTCTCGATGTATATCCATCTAGTGAGATAGATTCTAAACCAGACGAAAAATGGCTGAATCTACTAATTTGGGGAGATAATAAAATTGCAATGAAATCATTGATAAACGAGTTCAAAAATAAAATTTCTCTTATATATATCGATCCTCCCTTTGCTACAGGAGGAAACTTCAACCTTAAGATTCAAATAGGAGAAAATGGTAATACAATCGACGACATTGCCTATAAAGACAAATGGAATGAAGGTTTAAAGTCTTATTTAGATTTTATGCGTGAACGGCTAATTCTGATGAGATTTTTATTAGCAAATAGCGGAGTTATATTTCTACATCTAGATTGGCATATTTCTCATTATATGAAAGTTTTAATGGATGAGATTTTTGGATATGAGAACTTTAGAAATGAGATAATTTGGGCATATCCAGCCGCATCAGTAAAAACTAGACGGTTTTTTATTAGATCATATGATACTATTCTATTTTACTCAAAATCTGATGATTATATATTTCAAGATGATCCGAGGATATATCAAGAATTCTCAGATAGAGTTAAAAATGCTTTAAAAAAAGACGAAAAAGGTGTATTTTATTATAGAGGTGGAAGTCATAATGGAAAGAAACTTTCGAGGAAAGTTTATGTAGAAACTGAAGGAATATTCCCTCGAGATGTGTGGAGTGATATTCCCTATATCAGAGCTAATACTTCAGAATATCAAGGTTTTTCTACACAAAAACCAGAACGTCTATTAAAAAGAATTATTTTAGCATCAACAAACAAGAATGACCTAATAGCAGATTTTTTCTGTGGTTCAGGTACTACATTAGCTGTAGCAGAAAAGCTTGGAAGAAAATGGATTGGATGTGATTCAAATAAACATGCAATTCATATTGTTCGGAAAAGAATGCTTAATCTGGATAAAAGTAATGATATTTTAGATTGGAAAAAAAAATATAATAAAAAAACTCATTCTTTTAAAATCTCAAAGATTGGAAAAATGGATGAATACGACTCCTTGACTTATAAACTTCTGAAAAAGGAGATTCAAGACAAGAAAAGATATAATATTAATGGATCTCCCAATTTATACGTGAAAATTCATAAACAAAATAATAAAATTAATGTAGAGCTAATTGATTATCAATTACCTTTTATTGATTTAATATTAGAAAAAGTTAAAAAACAAATTAAATCTTTTTCTGATTGGATTGATTATTGGGCTGTTGATTATACTCCCCAGAATAATATTTTTAAGATTATGTGGTTTTCTTGTAGAACCCCAAAGGATAGAAAACTAGCTTTAAAATCAAATTATTACCATTATAATAAACCAGGGAATTACAATATTTTAATAAAGGCAATTGATATATTTGGTATTGAAACGGTAATATCATCAGAATTTAAACTGGTTTAATAAGCTCTCTAATTAGCATTGTAGCATAGCTTCCTTTTTGTAAAGAAAATTCAAATTTAATTTTTATTTTTCCTGGATTAAGTTCATCATTGGTAAATTCTAACAATTTCAAATCAGTAGGTTTAGCAGTTATAGCTCTAATAGAACCTTTCATCTCAAGTTCAGTATTTAATTTGTTATAGAGAATATTCTTGTCAAATTTTTCTATTTTAATAATTTCTTCAAATAGTTTTTTCATCAAGGGGAATGACTCTAGCTTAGTTGTATTTCCAATAATAGGCATAATGATAGCCGCTCGATTTAAATTTAATGCTTTTTTTAAGAATTTATCATAAAAGCCCCCATATATATATTTCACAAAAGTAAGATTTCCATTGTAGTCATCTAATAAACAAATCGCATCACCCTTTACTGGTGTAAATAAGGGAAAGCCTTTCTTCACTCTTAAGGATAGCATTTTATTGAATAGATAAGATTGAAATGAACTAATTAATAACTTTTTTAAATCAGGAGGTAATGTATTAATACTACCAATGTAATCTTTTGGTTTTTCAATTAGGTAATGAAGCATGTTTCTTTCATATTTTAGGTTTTTCGGAAAATTTTCAAAAGCTTTCACAAAATCTCTTGTATTTCTAAATTCTCTCCTTGCGATTTTTGATTCATTAGACTCAGAGGTATAAGTAGTTGATACGAATTCTTCAAATGCTTTCTTAAAATTACCTTCCAGAATATATCGCCCAACAATATGAGAGTTGGGTCTATAACTTCCAAATCTTTGCAGCCCAAAGTAATTAGGAAATCCTTTTTTATTTAAATAATTGAAAAGTTTTTTCAATCTATTTTCCAAATTCCTACGATTTTCTATACTTCTAATTGAAACTGTAAAGTTATTTCCCCAGTGGCTTCCTAATTTAACGGGTTTTTTTGTAGGATAAATATTTCTAATGAAAATATCCTTTAGGTTTAAATTTTTTAAATTATTAATATGATCTCCTTTTATTGAGACTTTTTGAACTGATATGGAATGTTTGTCTTTCAATCCCGAATAATTTATCATTTCATAAGGAATGTTCAAAACTTTACTTATTTCTCTTAAAGCTTTGAATGTATCTTGATTAACTTTTATTAAATTAAATATTGTATATCGATCCTTTAACTCTTCAGAAAAAGGTTGAGATTTGTTATCTTCCCTTATATTAAGGATTTTTCCATTATTTTCTATCTCTTTAACTATAAAATCCTTAAAATTTTGCTTATATTCGCCCCCAATTCCTTCAATTTTTGATGTAACAAAAGCATCAATTCCTACAAACTTTTCTACTTCTCTTTCACTATTTCTTTTGAAAATATAAGTATCGTCTTCTTTATCTGACAATTTTATTGCCTATGTTGTTAATATTATAATAGTTTTAAATCTCCAGTTATTTTATCAATCTCAGTAGATAAAGCGGGACCAATTCCGACAGCAGTAGTCGTTCCTGGATTTAGTTGAGTCAATCCTGCATCATTAACGACAAAATATGGAATTTTATTCAATTTAAATTTAGCTGTTAATTCTTTTAATTGGTCCATATTTTGGATTTTAAGCACAACTTTTTTCTGTCCAGAATTCTTCCAATTCTTCCAAACTGGTTTATTTTGGATTCTTACTAGGTCTGATGCGGAAACACTAGCATGACAAGACTGGGCACACTTTTTACCAGTTCCCATCTTAAGATCTGTTCTTAATAAAATTACTTGCTTATATTCTTCCACAGTAAATCTATTAATTATTAGAAAAATAGTTAATTAAATCTTATTGATTATTGAAATTCAACCCGAGTAATATTTCCCGTTAATTCATAAATCAATTCTTCAAGTTCATCTTTTGTAAACAAAAACTTATCTTTATCATCTTCTCTAAGCACAGCTCTAAACTGAATATCTCCAGTAGCTAAAAATATTTCATTAAGAGATAAGAGTTTGAATGGTGCAATTAATGCTTCCACTACTGGACGTGGTTTATTAGTTTTTTCAATAAAAATAAGTTGATCTATCTCATATGTCTCTTTGATCCATAAAGTTAAATCTTGAGATATTTTTAATTTATCTTTTTTCCCTACTACTAATATCACTACATCTTCGTAATCAATTGCTTTATAAAAAGAAATATCTTTTAAAAAAGCAAATTTTTCCTCTTCTTCCTCTAATTGAATTAAATCTTTAGCCAGATCAATTTCAAATTCAGTAATTTCTCCAGCATCAAGCCTAGCTTGACAATTAGTACATAAGAAACCAGAATTAATGCAGGTTTTGTCAGCAGGAAGGACTTTCATTCGTTTTAAACCAGATTAAATATCCCAACTTAAGTTATGTTCTATTATATCTTATTGATAAATAGTATAGTGATTGATATCTATTAAAAATGGTTAATTAAGTTTATCATAAGGTTTCTTAAGTTTCGTATTTAAATGGGTTTGTAATAGAATAGAATAATCATTAAATACGAGAATCTCTATTCAAATTTTAAAAGGATGAGCTAGAGATTTAAAGATAAGATTGAGTTTATTTCTTCTTCAATCATAGATATTTTTTGTAAAGCAGCTTTAAATTCTTCCCGAGTTAGTTTACTTTTATTAAGCAATGTTTTCGCAAGCGCTTTATATTTATTTATAATTTCAGGATCAACAAAATTTTCTAGTTTAATACAAAAAGAATATAAATATGAATAAGTTTCAGCATATTTTAAGTATTCTATTGATTCTTTAACCTTATCTAAATAATATTGTAATCTTAATCTACGATCCTTTATCTCATCCTTAAGAGATTTAGCTTCTGTTTGATATTCTATAAATTTTTCATCATCTTGAAGTTTTTCTGAAATATCAATTAATTTTTTTGATATTTCGTATTTTTTCATAATATTTTGTTCAGTTAAGTATAACACTCTAAGTTCTTCTCTTTGATTTAATAGATCTTCTCTTAATTGTGCGGATAATGAGCCCTTCTGTTGCCAAATCGACTTTAAGATTGTACTCTGATTATTAGTTAGAGATGAACCATCTAAAAGTTTTTTATCTGAAAGTATTAATTGAATAATTTTTAAATCAAATATTTCAAATTTTTCTGGCTCACGATCCCAGTTTACAAATAAATCTTGATAATTTAAGACAATATCGTAGATTTTGGGGATTAATTTTTGAATTTCTTTTATATCTTCCTTATCAACTATAATAACTAAATCTGATAAGATTTCTGGAATCCGAGTAATAAGCACGAAATATTCACCTAACTCAATGGTATTTAAAGATTCAGTACTGCTTTCAGTAAGTTCTGAGACAAATGACTGTAGTGCAGAAAAAAAAGAATCAAACATTTCTAATTTTTCATCACTCTGAAAGCTCTTATTATATAGAAGGTCTTTAGACCCACTCTGAAATATATAAAGTGATTGGATCATTCTTAAAATCTCTTAATCATTGTTATCATTAAAAATAAGATAAAATAACTTATAATTAATCTTTTCGAAAAAGTCAATTCAAAAGTTTTTTTTCTTTTAATCTTGATTTTTTAAATTAAGCCTTGTGATACTCTTTAATTTCTAGTTTTGTAAGATAAGAAGAATTTTAATTTTCAATTAGCAAAATTTTATAATTCTATGACATCACACGTAATATTTCGCAGCAACCTTTCTGCTGTCGCAGGATCTGTTTTATAAGTATAAAGAATTTTCTTAGTTCTTAATTTTAACTTCACACTATCTTTTAAACGCTTGACTCGACAATGAATTGCATATTCGGAGATTTCTATGAATTTTTCTTCGTCAAATATTTCCCTTGGCACATTAACTCAACTAATCCTACCTTATGTATAGTATGAATAGATCTATTATTTATAGAATTTTAATTTTATCATATTTTACCCTTTTCTAAACAAAAATTTTATTTTTAACCGTGTGTTTTAGAAATTATCCTTTTTATTTATTGAGTTAAATAAAAAGTTTTTAAGTTGAATGTATTGATTGAACAAAAATGAGCCCTATAGATGATCCAGTGAAAAGGAGAATTGCCAGATATCATCTACTAGAGAAAACTGTTTGTAGAAGATGTGGAGCTCTTAATCCACTCAGAGCAAAGAAATGCCGTAGATGCCATGGAAAAGATCTTAGATTTAAAAGGAGAGAACTCACTAAATAAATGCTTTTCTTATTTTTATCCATAATAAAAATTAGATGGCAAATAACTCATTTTAAGATTGATGATGTTTAAATCGTAAAATACGGTTATTTTTCTCATGGAATTCAAAATTCGTAAACTTTTTTAATTTTATGACTTAGAGATCTATATAAAGAAAATATTATTTCAAAATAAAAATAATAATCATAATTACAAAGAGTGAAAAAAAATGGCACAATTAGGCGGAACACCTGTATTAATTATGAAAGAAGGTACAGAACGACAACGTGGAAGAGATGCTATGTCAAATAATATTGCTGCCGCAATTGTTATTGCTGAAGCTGTAAGAACATCACTTGGACCTCGTGGTATGGATAAAATGCTCGTAGACCAGTTTGGTGATGTGGTCATTACCAACGATGGTGCTACAATCCTAAAAGAAATTGATGTGCAACATCCTGCTGCTAAAATGATGGTTGAGGTTGCAAAAACTCAGGACTCTGAAGTTGGTGATGGTACAACCACATCAGTTATTCTTGCTGGAGAATTATTGAAACGAGCAAAAAAACTATTAGAACAGAAAATACATCCTACTGTAATAACTGAAGGCTTTAGAAAAGCTGCAGAAAAAGCTGTTGAAATCCTTGATAGTATTTCAATTAAAAGCGGGATTGATGATGAACAAGGATTAAAAAATGCTGCTATGACTTGTATGTCCAGTAAAATTGTCTCAGAATCAAAAGTTATGCTAGCACAAATTTGTATGGATGCTATTAAAGCCATTGCCGAAAAATCAGATGATGGGAAATGGAATGCTGACATTGAAAAAGTCCAAATTCAAAAAAAAGAGGGAGATTCTATCGATGATACTAATCTTATTAAAGGTATTATCTTAGATAAAGAAGTGGTAAGTCCTGGAATGCCAAAAAGTGTTCCTGATGCGAAAATTTTGCTATTGCAGAGCGCGATAGAAATTGAAAAGACTGAATTCGATAGTAAACTTCAAATTACTAGCCCGGACCAGATTCAACAATTCCTAGACGAAGAAGAACATATGCTCAGAACTATGGTTGAGAAAATCAAAAATTCGGGAGCAAATATCGTAATTTGCCAAAAAGGAATTGATGATATGGCTCAACACTTCCTTTCTAAAGCAGGAATCATGGCTGTAAGAAGAGTGAAAAAATCTGATAT
>JBHLRA010000027.1:0-5560 GCA_048883045.1 Candidatus Thorarchaeota archaeon
TTTGTTTTTTTCATTTTTTTTTTTACCTCTATTTTTTTTCAAATTCAATTTTTTCTTGATAAACCGTCCCACAATTATACTCACATGGGACGACCTATCCAATGATCATTATGGGAAGGGTCATATTTAAATGTTATGGTTACTAATATATATTTGAGGAAAATTAATTTCATAAGCTATAAAAAATCTTTATGTTTTACATAGGAAAAAATGAATCAAGACCGACAAAATATTGATTACATCCCATTAATAAGAATTAAACTAAATTACATGTGAATGTGAAATCGATAAGGTGAGATATTGTTAGAAAGCAAAGCTGAAGGTAAAAAAGAAAAAAGTTGGTTAGAATTAATTAATGAACATCCGTTACGTCATGATATTTGGATGGTTCTGGAGCTTTATAATGAATTAAATGTTACTGAAATAACTCAATATGTAAAGCGAAGCAAATCGACAGTATCACGAGTTTTAATCGGAATGGAAAATGATGAACTTTTAATATCAAGGAGGGCAAAAAAGGGAAAAGGAGAAAAAATTCCACCAAAATTTTTTCGAATTAATCCAAAATTTAAAAAATTGGAAGATAAATGGGATGAAGAGAATTTACCTGAAGAACCAGAAGAACTTCAAGAATTTTATAATTCAAAGATTGATGAATATAGAAAGATAATAAAAGACCTGGAAAAACGATTTGAATATTTAAAAATATTACTAAAGTATTTTAGAGAACAAGTAGCAGATGTTGAGAATATTGAAGTTGCAAAAAGTATTTATAAAGAATTCTTGTCAGATATAAATGAACCTTCATGTTCTATTATGCATATTGATGAAAAACGTTATAAAGAATTCTTAGATTTACGTATAGAGTACATGATGAAACTTCAGAAATTACTACTGAAGCATGAGTTGGATGAAGATAACGCTATTGTCTATTTTGACATGTCACTACCTTATTCAGCATTATTTGAACTGACAAAAAAATTAAAAGCGAAAAAATCTATAAAATAGTAGAAGCAGAGGGTTTAATATATGCTAAATTCAAAATCAATGGAATTAATTTAAGTAGAAAGATGCTTGATACGAGTTTGATAATAATATGGTTGAAAGAGAATTAGAAATAAAGGAAAAACCTAAAGAATTAATAAGAGCAGAACGATTCATTGATGAAGGTAAGCATGATGAAGCTCTTCAATTAATAAAACATTTCGAAGAAAATGAGGAGCACACTCTTTATGAGATAGTATCAAGCAATCTCCTTAAAAGTGAGCTTTTTTTCCAGCAGGGTTTATATGAAAAAGTTGTCAAGCTTACTCAACAAACATACAAAAAGAGTTTGGACTTAGGAAATAATGTTCTATCTTTTAATAGCTTACTTATAATGGCCGAGGCTTTTATTTACCTTTGGGAATTTGAAAAGGCTGCTAAAATCATTGAGCAGGGAGAAGATATATTAAAAATACTATCACGAGAATTACCCAAAGAGAATCTGCAAAGAGAAACCTCTATGGCATATGTTAAAGGAATTTTTTATGACCGAAATAATAACATTGATTTGGCAGTAGTGCACTTTGAACGCGTTTTAGCATTGCGAGAAAAGCTTGGTGCTACAAAGGAAGTTTCTAAATCCCTTTTAAGACTTGGATGGAATATTGGTATTAGAGGGGGTGAATTAGACCGTGCTTTAGAATATGTGAAGCAAGGTTTGGTTATTGCCAAGGAAAACAATTGGAAATACTATATTGCGGAAGGATTTAAAGATATTGCAGCTATATATCAATTTAAAGGGGACCTAGATCGAAGTATTTCATATTTCGAACAAAGTTTAACGATCTTCAAGGAGCTTAACAATAAAGAGAGGATGGCTATCGTTCTTAATAATATGGCTGATACTTATAGAATGATTGGAGAATTGGATCGCGCGTTAGAGTGTATGGAACTATCTATGGCACTAAACCGTGAGTTAGGAGCTTTAAGACAACTAGCTAATAACCATGACTTCTTAATTCCAATATTGATTGAAAGGGGAGATTTTGAGCAAGCGCAGCTAAGTCTTAACAATTTTGAGCGATTGAATAGTCAAATAAAAGATAAGGGATGGGATTTAATGTATCTTCTTAATAAGGCTCTATTATTGAAAACAAGTCTTAGAGTTCGCGATCGAGATAAAGCTGAAGAAATATTGAGGCTAATTCTTGAGGATGAGGATACGCTTTATGAACATGTTATAATAGCTTTACTTCATTTATGTGAGTTGCTTCTAATTAAGCTAAGCAATACCGGTAACTTAAAAGTACTGGATGAGTTACAAGATTATGTAAATCAATTAAGGAATGCTGCTAAAAATTCGCTTTCCTATAGGCTGCTATCAGAAACACATTTATTGCAAGCTAAATTGAAGTTAATAATGTTCCAATTTGAAGAAGCTCAGCAATTATTAACTCAAGCAGCCCATATTGCTGAAAAATATAACCAAAATCTTTTAGCTAAGCAAATCTCAGAAGAACAAGAGGAATTGTCTAAGAGACTAAATAATTGGAAAGAATTAAAACAATCTAAAGCAAAAATTACCACCCGAATAGAGTTAGCCGGTTTAGAAGAGCAAATTAAACGTTTGCTTAAAAAAAGAATGAATTTAGGAAAATCTTAGTAATTTAAAACTTTATTGCTTGTAATGCTAATTTGGCTTCATTCTTAAAAAAAGAATTAGTCCTAAATAACAAATATTCGAAATATTAATTAAAAATCTTATCCAATTATATACTTATGAATTCAAGAGAAAGGGTAAATACAACATTAAATCATATAGAGCCGGATAAAGTTCCTCTTGATTTAGGTGGAAACGTATCTGGAATCCACATTAAAGCCTATAAACGACTGATAGAATACCTCGGAATTGAAGATAAAAATATTCAATATCATGATTTTGTGCAACAACTAGCAGTACCTTGTGAAGAATTATTAGAGAGGTTAAAAATTGATACTAGGTATGTCCGACCTCTTGATAGTATAGAAAATGTTAAAGATGTTAAATTAGAGTATGAGGGAAAGTATGTAGGAGTATATGATCAATTTGGCTGTTTTTGGGGAAATTTTGCGGATAAGGCTTTAGATGAGATTTTATATTATGATCCAGTTATTCATCCTTTTTCTGATTTTAAAACTGTAGCTGAGATTGAAAATTATGATTGGCCTGATGGTAGAGACAAATCTCAATTTAAAGGATTAAAGGAGCATGCTAAAAAGTTATATGAAACAACTAATTATGCACTAACTACACATACCGCAGGTTGTGTTTGGGAATATACCACATTTATTTTTGGTTTTACTAAAGCTTTAAGACATTTAATAAAGAAGCCAGAATTAATAATTGCGGCGATGAAAGGATTTTTAACATATTGGACAGATTATACTGCAACTTTTTTGAACGAAGTTGGAGATTACTTAGATATAATTAGTATTAATGGAGATTTAGCAGAACAAGCAGGTCCATGGATGAATATAAAGGTTTATGAAAAGATCATAAAGCCTATAGAAAAGAAGCTTTCTGATAAAATACATGAATTAGCAGATGTCAAAATAAATTATCATAGCTGTGGTTCTATCTCAGCTTTTATTCCACATTGGGCTGATATTGGATATAATGCATGTAATCCTGTTCAAATTTCTGCGTATGATATGGAGCCTTGTAGTCTAAAAAAAAGATTTGGTAACATTATGACCTTCTGGGGAGGTATCTGCAATACGCAAAATACACTTCCATTTGGCACACCCGCACAAATAAGAGATGAAGTACGACATAATTTTAAATGCTTTAAACCTGGTGGAGGTTTTGTGGCTTCAAATATCCATAATATTACTGCTGAAGTTCCTCCTCAAAATATTGTCGCCATGTTTGATGCTACAAATGAATTTAGAGATTACTAATTAACTAAAGAAAATATAAATTCAATCCGGTACATGAATAGGGTAATTACCGTATTTTCTTCTAATTTCTTGCATTGCTTCAAATCTATCAATTGTTACAGCAGGATGAATACTATGTCCAGAGCCAAAAAGATAACCTCCCCCTGGAGCTAATTCACGTATTAATTTTTTTGCATATGTTTGAATTTTAGGAATTTCACCTAATGCTAGTGATACAGGACTTAAATTACCTGAAAAAGTAATTTTTTCACCATATTTCTCATAAAGCTTAAAAATATCATAATCAGGATTATTTGTCGTTGGTTCAAGGGGATTTATGATATCTACTCCGCAATTAACTATATCTTCAAAAATCTCTAGTATATCACCATCGCTATGTAACATTATTTTACAATCACGCTTATGTGCGGCATTGCATATACGTTTTAACCAAGGAAACACGTATTGTTTGTAATAGATTGGTTTCATAAACAAACCACTCTTGAATCCATAATCATCCCATAATAGAACAATTTTAGCGTCATGCTCAGCTAAAATTTTGACTAATTCTAATGCTATTTTTCCGTACTCATCAAAAATCTTTTTTGTTTGTTTTGGATGTTTTAAAATTCTTGCAAAGGTTTGAAATCCAAATCCTTCAAGTGGATTTTCTACAAGACTACTCATTGCAGGTATTGAAAAAACCTCATTATTCAAGTCTTCTTGTACGGTTCTACCATTTGAAAACCATTTTAATCTGTCTTCAGAGTAAGGATCTGGTTTTTCCCAGCTCTCAAAGTCTTCAAAAGAGTTAAAATATCCACCATGATATGCTAATATAAGAGTTCCATCTTCTTGAAAATCCAATTTCATAACTCTTCCATACTCATCAACATACTCTTTTCCAACCTTGGTGTGCATCCGTGGTAAGGGACTAACATAGCTTAATACTAAATCAATTTGGGCTTTTCTAAAAAATTCATACATTATTCTATACCCTCGTCCACCACTAGGATTAACACCATAATGCCTTACAATTGTATTATTTGTAAAAGCACTCTCAAATGCTGGAACTCTATCAGGCTCCTCATGATTTACTGCTTTTAATACGCGTTCTGGTGCTTTAATCTTGTATCCCCGAAATTCTTAAAATCAATTTGAATTATATTTAATGATATAATTATATTTGTTAATATAGTTTTATGAAAGAATTTAAAAGATTAAGTAGGAACTTCTTCATAAGAGATACAAGAACAGTGGCAAGAGAGCTCCTTGGCAACTATTTAGTTCGAATAACAAATACAGGTTTAATGATAGGTAAAATTATAGAAGTTGAGGCATATCTAGGACCCACTGATAAAGCTAGTCATTCATATAATTACAAAAAGACTGATCGAATAAAAATTATGTATATGAAACCTGGTACACTCTACATTTATTTAATATATGGATTGTATCATTGTTTAAATGTTTTAACTGAACCAGAAGGAATGCCATGTGCCGTATTGATTCGACAATTGCATCCAATTGCTGGAATTGAACTAATGAGTGAAAATAGAAATGTCAAAATTGGAAAAAATTTTAAGAATTTAACTGATGGACCTGGAAAATTATGTATGGCTTTGGACATAACAAAAAAAAAATTTAATGGAACAGA